>NZ_OZ242352.1:973125-1297500 GCF_965208695.1 Candidatus Palauibacter irciniicola | reverse complement strand
GGATTCGAACCCGCGACCTCCAGGGCCACAACCTGGCGCTCTGACCACCTGAGCTACGCCCACCGCGTCGTTCGCGCCCCGTCGCGGGGCTGCGAGCGCGACAATCTAGAGGAAAGGCGCCCCCCTTGCGAGTCGCCCGCAATCGGCGGCGCGCTTCAGGCGAGGTGCAGCGCCGCTCGAACACAGCGGGGCTTTTGCCACGGGCTGCTAGGGTGCGGCGGTGCGGTCTCCGTTGTAACGTGCCTCTCTGTGCCCGGCAGCCTTGCGACGGGCTGCCGGGAAACCTCCGGAGCGACCGGCGCGTACGAGCGAGCGATGACCGAACAGCCCAACGAACCCGGCCGCGGCGGCCCCGAGGGTCCGGCGCCTCCGTACGCCGTGGTGCCGCTCGTCGCGGCTCCCCCCCAACCGCCGGCGGAACAGACATCCGACACCGGCGACCGGTACTCGAACGGGGTCGGCTTCGCCCTCTGGTGTTGCCTGTTCGTCGGAGCGGCCGGGATCCACCGCTTCTACCTCGGCATGTATGCCACGGGCATCATTTGGCTGCTCACATTCGGTCTCTTCGGCATCGGCCAGTTCTTCGACCTCTTCCGCATGAAACGGCTCGTGCGGACGGCGAACATCCGCGACGGGTATCTGCCGCACCCGCGCCTCGCCCGGGCCGCCGAGCCGGCCGCCCCGTCGCGGCAGCTCGCCAAGGCGGACACCCGGCAGCAGATCCTGCTGAAGGCCGCGCAGGCGAACGGCGGCCTGCTGACGGTGACGCAGGGCGTCCTGGCCACGGGTCTGAGCTTCGAGGAGGTGGAGGAAGCCCTGCGGGAAATGGTCGTGAAAGGGCATGTGGACGTGGACAACGCGGCGGACAGCGGCGTCATCGTGTACCGTTTCCCGGGATTGGCCGGCCCCTTCAAGTGACGAGCCGTTCCCTTCCGCATGCCTCCGAACTCCCGCCCGCCTCCCTCGATGGGTGGTATGTCCTTCATCAATCGATCGAACTCGACTGGAGCGGTCTCAGGGCCAGGGATCCGGCGGAAGCCCGGGAGGCGCTGAAGAGCTTCGCCGGGCTGGCCGAGAAGTGGTCCGCCGGAGCGGAGCCGGGCTGGTCCGGCGTCTACCGGGTGGCCGGGAGCGGGATCGATTTTCTCATCCTCCATTTCCGGAACACGTTCGACCGCCTCATTGAAGCGGCGCGCGAATTGAAGCTCTCCGCCTGGGCCGATCACGTCCTCGTCCGCGAGGAGTACCTGTCGGTGGTGGAGCTGGGCCTCTACTCGCTGACCCGGGAACTCTCCGGGCGCATCGACCCGGAGGACCGCGAGGCGTGGGACGCCGCGCTGGCGGACGCCCTCGCGGAGGAGCGGCGGAAGGGGTACGTGCGGCGCCGGCTCGAACCGAGGCAGCCGGAGCACATGCCGTACGTGTGCACCTACCCGATGGACAAGCGGCGCAATCCGGGCCAGAACTGGTACGCCCTTTCCCTGGAGGAGCGGGCGGGGCTGATGGCGGCGCACGGGAGGTTGGGGCGGCGTTTCGCGGGCCGGATCGTTCAGGTGATCAGCGGATCGATGGGTCTGGACGACTGGGAATGGGCCGTGACGCTGTGGGCGGGGGATCCGCTCGAGTTCAAGGCCATCATCAGCGAGATGCGCTACGACGCGGCGAGCGCGGAGTACGCGGAGTTCGGTCCGTTCACGGTCGGCAAACGGATGTCCGCAGGGGAGTTCGAGGGGCTGCTCGCGTCCGTGGCGGCGCGATGAGCGCGGCAGCCGTCAAGCTCTCCCGGGAGCTCACGATTCCCGACATCGTCGCCGTGGCGCGCGGGGGCTCGCAGGTCCGGGAACTCGACGGGGACACGCGAGAGCGGGTGGAGGCGAGCCGGCACACGGTGGAGGTGGCGCTGGCTCGGCCGGGGGCCCGGATCTACGGGATCACCACCGGCTACGGGTCGCTCGCCGGAACCCGCATCGCGGCGCCGGATGCTTCCCGTCTGTCGTGGAACGTGATCCTCAAATGCGCGACGGGGACGGGGCCCCCGCTGCCGGAGGACTGGGTGCGGGCGATGCTGCTCGTGCGGGCGAACTCGCTCGCGCTCGGCGCTTCGGGCGTGCGCCCGGTGATCATCGACACACTGGTCCGAATGTTGAACCGGGGCGTCACGCCCGTGGTGCCGGGCAAGGGGTCGCTCGGGGCGAGCGGCGATCTCGCCCCCCTCGCCCACATGGCCGCGGTCGCGACCCGCGCGCCCGGCCCGGAGCCGGGCGCCGGCGGGGGCGGGGATCCCGTGGCGTTCAGCGGTGAGGCCTGGTTCGAGGGCCGCCGCACGGACGGGGCGAGCGCGATGGCGGCGGCGGGGATCCCCCGCCCCGGACTGGAGGCCAAGGAGGGGCTGGCGCTGACGAACGGGACGACGATGATGGTCGCGGGCGCGGCGCTGCAGATCCACGACGCGCGACGTTTGCTGCTGCACGCGGAGTTGGCGGCGGCGCTGAGTCTGGAGGCGCTGCTGGCCCGTTCGGCCGCGCTGAACCCGGCGCTGCACGAGGCGAACAACCAGCCGGGCCAGATCGGAACCGCGGCGAGGCTCCGGGCGCTCCTCTCCGGGAGCGGGCTCGTCGATGCGGACGCCGACCGCGTACAGGACGCCTACAGCCTGCGCTGCACGCCCCAGGTCGTCGGTCCGGTTCACGACATGGTCGGATTCCTGTGGGGACGGGTGGAAGCGTCGCTCAACGCGGTGTCGGACAACCCGCTGGTCTTTCCCGCCGCCGGGCAGGGTGCGGGCGAGGTCGTCTCGGGCGGGAATTTTCACGGCGCCGGGCCGGCGCTGTGGCTCGACACGCTGGGGATCGCGCTTGCCGATGTCGCGAGCCTGTCGGACCGCCGGATGTTCCGCATGCTGACGCCGGAGCTCTCCGCGGGGCTTCCCGCCATGCTCGTGGAGTCTCCGGGGCTGCACGGGGGCCTGATGTCGCTCCAGTACACGGGGGCGGCGCTCGTATCCGACAACAAGACGCTCGCGCATCCCGACTCCGTCGATTCGATCCCGACGAGCGCGAACCAGGAGGACCACGTGAGCATGGGGGCCAACGCGGCCCGGCACGCGCATGAGATCCTGGCCAACACGCGTACGGTGGTCGCGATCGAACTCCTCGGCGCCGCGCAGGCGGTCTACCTCCGACGCCGGGGCCCGGACCGGCTGGGGGCCGGCACGCGGGCCGTCTACGAGGCGGTCCGCAAGTGCGTCCCTCCCGTCATCGAGGACCGCTCCCTGGCGGCGGATGTCGCGTGCCTGGAGGCGGCCATCGACGATGGGACGCTGGAACGGGCGGCCGCCGACGCCCTGGGCGATCTCTGGGCCCCCGCGCCGCTCTGAGCTCCGCCTGGCTCCTCTGCGAGCCCAACGTGAGCGAGGGCCGCAACCCGCGCAGGATGGCTCGCTTCGCGGCCGCGGTCGAGGGAATCCACGGCGTCGAACTCCTCCACAGGTCGGCCGATCCGGACCACCACCGCATGGTGCTCGCCTACCGGGGAACCCCGGCGGCGGTCGTTCACGCGACGACCGCCCTCGCGGCGGCCGTGTACGCGGAGGTGGATCTCCGCCGGCACCGGGGCCGGCATCCCCGCATCGGCGCGCTGGACGTCGTTCCCTTCGTGCGCGGCCCGGGCTGTCCCGAGGTCGATGCGCTCGACGCGTCCCGGTCCTTCGGCGAGTGGGCGGCGCGGCGCGGCGTCCCGGTCTTCTTCTACGAACGGGCCGCGACGATGCCGGAGCGGACTTCCCTGCCCCGCATCCGGTCCGGGCAATTCGAAGGTCTGGCCGCGAAACTGTCGAGCCCCGAATGGAGGCCGGATCTCGGCCCTCCGGCGCCTCACCCGTCGCTGGGCGCCGTCGCCGTCGGCGTGCGAGAGCCGCTCGTGCGTTTCAACGTGAATCTCGAAACGGCGGATCCGGGGCCGGCTCGGCGCATCGCGGCGGCGATCCGGGAATCGGGCGGCGGGCTCCGGCACGTGCGGGCGCTCGGAATCCCGCTCCGGCGACGGGGGATGACGCAGGTGTCCATGAACCTGACTCGATACGCGGCGACAGGGATCGAGCCGGTGTACGAGCGCGTCGCCGAGCGCGCGCGGGCGGAAGGCGTGGCCCTCGCGGGGTGCGAGTTCATCGGTCCGGTGCCCGCCGGGGCCATCCGCGGCCTCGATCCCGCGCGGCTGGACGCGGACCTCGCGCCGGAGCAGATATTGGATCTGCCGGGGACCGGAGACGGCGAAGAGGGAGGAGAGGCATGAAACCGGCCGGACCGATCCGGGCGCCGAGGGGAACGACGCTCTCCTGCAGGGGATGGCACCAGGAGGCGGCCCTCCGGATGCTCATGAACAACCTCGACCCGGACGTGGCGGAGCGTCCCGCCGACCTCATCGTGTACGGAGGCGCGGGCAAGGCGGCGCGCGACTGGACCGCATACGCGAAGATCGTGGAGACGCTCCGGCGACTCGAGAACGACGAGACCCTCCTCGTCCAGAGCGGAAAGCCGGTCGGTGTATTCCGCACCCACGACGAGGCGCCGCGCGTCCTCATCGCGAACGCCCACCTCGTGCCCCGCTGGGGGGATATCGACGAGTTCCGGCGTCTCGATGCGCTGGGGCTCACGATGTACGGTCAGATGACGGCGGGTTCGTGGATCTACATCGGCACGCAGGGGATCCTCCAGGGGACGTACGAGACGTTCGCGGAACTCGCGCGGCAGCACTTCGGGGGCTCCCTCGCGGGACGGCTCGTGGTGACCGCCGGGCTGGGCGGGATGGGGGGCGCCCAGCCGCTCGCCGCGACGATGAACGGCGGGGCCTTCCTCGGCGTCGAGGTCCGGGAGGACCGCATCCGCCGCCGGCTCGACACGGGCTACTGCGACCGCATGGCGACGGACCTCGACGAGGCGCTGGAGTGGCTCACCGCCGCCATGGACCGGCGGGAGGCGCTGTCCGTGGCCCTGCTCGGGAACATCGCCGAGGTCCTGCCGGCGCTCGCGGCGCGCGGCGTCGTTCCCGACGTGCTCACGGACCAGACCTCGGCGCACGATCTCCGCCTCGGCTACATCCCCGCGGGGCTGTCCGTGGAAGCGGCCGAGGCCATGAGCGCTTCGGACCCGGAAGGCTACGTCGAGCGTGTCCTCGACTCGATGGTGGCGCACGTGTCGGCCATGCTCGCGCTCAGGGCGAGGGGAGCGGTCGCGTTCGACTACGGGAACAACCTGCGCGGCCAGGTCGCGGACCTGCGCGGGATGGCGGAGGCCTTCGACATTCCCGGCTTCGTGCCGGCCTTCATTCGACCCCTCTTCTGCCGGGGCGCGGGCCCCTTCCGCTGGGCGGCCCTCTCCGGCGACCCCGGGGACATCGCGGCGACGGACGCCGCCGTCCTCGAGACGTTCCCCGAGAAGGAGACGCTGGGGCGCTGGATCCGCCAGGCGCGCGAACGGGTGCGCTTCCAGGGCCTCCCCTCCCGCATCTGCTGGCTCGAATACGGCGAACGGGCGGAGATGGGCGAGCGCTTCAACTGGCTGGTGAAGACGGGACGGGTGCGGGCGCCCATCGTGATCGGGCGCGACCACCTCGACACCGGTTCCGTGGCTTCGCCGAACCGGGAGACCGAGGGCATGCGGGACGGCTCCGACGCGATCGCCGACTGGCCGCTGCTCAACGCCATGCTCAATACCGCCTGCGGCGCAAGCTGGGTCTCGATCCACAACGGGGGTGGCGTGGGCATCGGGTATTCCACGCACGCGGGCATGGTGTGCGTCGCCGACGGGACCGAATCCGGAAGCCGGCGGCTGGAGCGCGTGCTCACGGCGGACCCGGGGACGGGGGTCATGCGACACGCCGATGCGGGGTATCCGGAGGCGATCCGCACCGCCCGCGAGCGCGGGGTCGACCTTCCGATGCTCGAGTAGCCGCGCTCCGCCATGCCGCGCCTCGCGAACATCGGCTGCCTCGCCACCTGCGCGAAGCCCTGCGGGCCAGGAGGACATCGGGCTCATCCGGGACGCCGCGCTCGTGTGGCGCGATGGGACCGTACACTGGGCCGGGCCGGCCGAGGCGCTGCCGGCGGAGTACGAAGCGGAGCCCGCCAGGGACGCTGGCGGAGGGCTCGTCATTCCCGGACTCGTGGACGCGCACACGCATCTCGCCTTCGGCGGCTGGCGGGCGGGCGAGTTCTCCGACCGGCTCCGGGGCCGCGACTACCTGGAGATCGCCGCGGCCGGCGGCGGGATCGCATCCACCGTGCGGGCCACGCGCGCGCTCGACGAGGAGGCGCTTCTCGCCCGGGCGCACGAGTTCCTTTCCGCCATGGTGTCCCTCGGCATCACGACGGTCGAGGCGAAGAGCGGTTACGGACTCGATCTCGAGACGGAACTCCGACTCCTGCGGGTCTACCGGCGACTCGACGAGATGGGGCCGGTGCGGATCGTCGCGACGTGCCTCGCGGCGCACGTCGTCCCACCGGAATGGTCCTCGGACCGCCCGGGCTACGTGAAGCTCGTCACGGAGCGGATCCTGCCCGCCGTGGCGGAGGAGGGGCTGGCCGAGTTCTGCGATGTGTTCGTGGAGGATTCGGCCTTCTCGGCCGACGAGGCGCGGCGGATCTGTCAGCGGGGACGCGAACTGGGGTTACGGCCGAAACTCCACGTGGATCAGCTCTCCGGGGGTGGCGGGGCCGAACTCGCGGCGTCGCTCCGGGCCGTGTCGGCGGACCACCTGGAGTACGTGTCGGAAGCCGGGATCGAGGCGCTCGCGGCGGCCGGCGTCGTCGGGGTCACGCTGCCTCTCGCAAACCTCTACCTGAACCAGGCGCCGCCCCCGGCCCGGGCGCTCATCGACGGCGGCGTCGCGGTGGCGGTGGCCAGCGACTTCAACCCGGGCACGGCTCCGTCCTGGCACCTTCCCTTCGCCATGACGCTGGCGTGCACGCGGCAGCGCATGACGCCCGCCGAAGTGCTCAAGGGCGCGACGCGCTACGCGGCCCGGGCCCTCGGCCGCGAAGGCGAAACGGGATCGCTGGAGCCGGGAGCCGCGGCGGACTTCGCGGTCATCGATGCCCCGGACGTGGAACACTGGCTCTACCACCTGCGGCCCAACGCGTGCGTCGCAGCGGCGATCGGCGGCGAGTTCCGGCACGGAGTTCTCCGCGAGGCGTAGCGGCAACAGCCCCGCCCCCTTCGGACGGCAGCGCGACGTCAGGCGTCGGGATTCGCCGCGGAGTCGAGCGTAACGGTGCCCCCGTCCAGGCTGATGACCGTACGGTTCCAGCCGCCGTCCCGCCGGCGGACGAGGCGGAGCATCTCCGCCGCGGCGTCGAGCAGGTCCGCGGCAATGAGTTTGCCCCCGTAACTCTCCCGGATCGTGCGCACGGGCGTGTGTCCGACGACGTGAATGCGGGCCCCGAAGCGCTCCAGCACGGCATCGAGGTGGCCCCCGAGCGTGTCGGTGAGCACGAGGTCGCGATACCAGAGCACGCTCTCCGGCCCGAAGAAGAAGTCGTACCGGCGGTAGATCTGGGCGGTGTCAAGCCGGGTTTCACGCGCATACTCGCGGAGGAACGCTTCGTCCCGCCATCTCGTGAACAGCGGTTCCGCGATGAAGGTCTCCAGCGTGTCCTGGTACTCCTCGAGCGAGGAGTCGACGTATGCCGGACTCACGCCCCCGTGCGCGAACAGCAGGTCCTCCAATCGGACGAGCCCCGGTTTGGCCGCGATCCAGCTTCCGAGGACGGACGTCTCCGGATCGAACAGCGTCTCGTAGGACATGCCGTGCAGTTCGCCGATCGTCTGCTCCTTCGGCGCCACGTAGCGGAGGTCGCCGGTCAGGACCATCGCTTCATGGTTTCCGAGGAGCGTGACGATGCGGCCGCCCGCCGCCATGGCCTCCCGTTCCAGGCCGTAGACGAACCAGAGGAGGCGGGTCACGTCGTTCCCCCGGTCGAACAGGTCTCCGAGAAAGGCCACCGCGGCGTCGCCGCCGGTCCAGCGCAACTCCTCATCGATCAGCCCGGCCAGGCCGAGCAGCGAGATGACGCGGTCGAACTCGCCGTGCACATCTCCGAACACGAACACGGAGTCGTGACCGGCGAGGTCGACTTCCGGGGTCGGGGGCTCCGCCCAGATCCGGGTGCGGTGAAGAGGCGCGGCCCCGTCGGCACCGTCCCGGGGTTCCGCTCCGTACTCGAGCGTGACTTCGGGCGCCCGTACCCGCAGGCGAGCCGCGTGCGCGTATCCCGGCTCCGTCGCCTGCTCATCGACCACCCGCCCCTCGACGATCGCCCGCACCAGGCCGGGCCGCTCCTCCTCCGTCAGCCAGCGCACGTCGAGGCCGACGTCCGCGAACGCGACGTAGAGGCCGTACTCCCCCGTGATGTACCAACCGGGCTGCCCCGCTCGCGCGGGAGACGCGGCCGGGGGCGTCGCGTTACCGGCCACGGGCGCGGAGGCACCGATCCACCCCGCCCCCGTGGCGGCGGCGGCACAGCACAGCAGACCGGACATACGACGCCGAAACCTCAGGGGATCAACTCGTAGCGGCCGTCATCGACCCGCTCCAGCAAACGGACGATGCGCCGGTGAATGGCCCCTATCTCCCGCTCCGTCAGGCCGAGCTGGATCCGCTCCGCAGCGCGCCGAACGCCGCGGCCGGGGTCGAGATTCTCCGTCGGCTCCACCTCCACGAAGTTCCCGTCCCGCAGCTCGAGCTGCACCAGGACCCCGAGTCGCGCCTGCAGCTCCTCGAGCGAGAGGGCGCGCAGCCGGTCGATGGCGGATGCGGGGTAGCGATCGAGGAGGAGATCGCGCCATTGCGTGCCGCGGTTGCTCTCCTCGCTGGCAAACGCCACGCCGTTGTCGACGCTGAACACCCGCGGCCACGCGGGATCCATCGACTGCACGAAGTTCCCCTCGTTCGAGTCGCTGTGGCGGATGATGTAGGTGAGCAGGTTGAAGTTCCCGAGCAGACGCTCGTAGACCTCGTCCTCCTCGATTCGGTCTTCGTCGGGCAACTCGTCGGGAAGGTCGACGTTGAACATCCAGTACTGGAGCGCGACGAGCGTCATCGGCCACTCGTCGAACGTCGGTTCCGGAGGGGTGGCCGCGTCGCCCGTCCGGGCGACCGTCGCCCGGACGACATCGATGGGGAACGCACGAATCGTGGTCGGAGGGACGACCATTTCCCGCTCGCCGAGGAAGAGGGCCTGGATGTCGTAAGCCGCCAGCTCGTAGCGGGGCCGGTTGTTGAACTCGTCCGCGCCCTCGCGGGCCGGGGCGTACTTGACCTGGAGCACGTGATCCCCGGACTGCAGCGTCACCCGGTACGTGCGTTCGCCGGGAAGACCTCGGGACGGGTGTACGTCGAGGACCTGCATTTCACCCTCGCGGAGGACCCGTTCGATCTCGGCGATGGGGAGAAGGAAATTGGCGTCCTGGGCCGCCGCCGGGGCCGGCGCCGCAAGGGCGACCACCGCCGCGACGAGGACCAGGGCGCGGAACGGATCGGCGCGTCGCATCATTCCGAAGCCTCCTTCCGTGCGGGACCCGTGGGCTGCCGGAGCGGGAAGTACACGTCGAACGTCGTCCCGCGTCCCGGTTCGCTGTCGACCGAGATGTCTCCTCCGTGCTGGTGTACGATCTGGAGCGTGATCGTGAGCCCGAGCCCCATCCCGATCCGCTCGCCCTTGGTCGTGAAGCCGGGCTCGAAGATCTCCTCGATGACGTCCGGCGGGATGCCCCGGCCCGTATCGGCGATCCGGACGCGCACGCGGTCCCCTTCCGCGCGCGTCCGGATCGTGAGGACGCCGCCGTCGCGCATGGCCTGGGCCGCGTTGTGCACGAGGTTCATGAACACCTGGTTGATCCGGTTCGGATGGCACACGACGAGCGGGAGATCCCCGAAGTCGCGGACGACCTCGATCTCCCTCAGCTCGTGTCCAAGAAGCGCCAGCGTGCCCTCGATGCCCTCGTGAAGGTCCACGGGCCGAGGCTCGGAGGTCGTGGGCCGGCCGAAGTTCCGCAGGTTCCGTACGAGGCTCACCATGCGTTCCACCGCGATGCCGTTCGTTCGCAGCACCGATTCCGTGGCCCGCACGACCCGCCGGACCTCGTCGAGTTCGTCCGGCGTGACGACCTCGTCCTCAAGGATCTCCCCGAGTTTGAGGAGCGCGCGCTCGATGACGTGGTGGTTGCTGTTCAGCGCGCCCAGCGGGGTGTTGAGTTCGTGCGCGATCCCCGCGACCAGCATGCCGAGCGTCGCGAGTCGGGCCTGCGTGATCTCCCGGGCCGTCGGCCCGAGCCCCGGCTCGCTCACAGGAACGCCTGTATCCAGCGCTGCCGGAGTCCGGCGAGTTCGTCGTTGGCCGCCTCGAGTTCGGCCATGCGTTCGGTCAGCGCGCGGAAGAGGAGGCTCCGCTCGACCCCGTTGCGGATCGCCAGGGCAAGCGCGTCGTTGTTCCACGGCTTCTCGAGGTACTGGTAGAGCCCGGCCTCGTTGATCGCGAGGATGGCGTTCTCCTTGTCGGCGTAGCCCGTGAGCAGGATCCGGGTCGCCTCCGGTCTCATCCCGCGGGCTCGCGTCAGGAACTGCACCCCGTCGAGGTCCGGCATCATGAAGTCGGCCACGATCGCGTGGACCGGCTCCTTCTCCAGGTGGGCGAGCGCGTCGCGCGCGGACGTGAAGGGGAGCACGAGGTGGTCCGTCTCCAGCTCCAGGAACCCCTGAATGGCGTCCACGACCATGTCCTCGTCGTCGACGACCATCACGGTGCCGCCGTCCGGCTTGATCTCATCCATGTCGGATCATGTCATCGCCAGGCCGCGAACGCGACTCGCCAGCCCGCGGAGCAGGTCGAGGCCGAGTTCCGGGTGGTCGATGAGGAGGTCCCGAAAGTCCTCCCGCGTGATGCGCAGCACTCGGGTGGGCTCGACGGCGCGCGCCTCGACGAGACTCGGGTGTTCGTCGATCAATGCCCACGTCCCGAACGCCCCTCCGTCCGTGATGGAGATCGATCCCTCCCGCTCTCCCTCGAGCGAAACTTCGCCGTGGATCACGAGATAGAGGGCGTCTGTCGGCTCCCCTCTGCGGATGAAGATGGCGTCCGGCCGCACCTCGACCTCCCTCGCGATCGAGGCGAGGAGCGCGAGTTGGCGGCTCTTCACGCCGGAGAGGAGATCCACGCTCTGCAGGCGAAACACCTTTTCGATCAGTTCCATCTCTTCCTCGTCTCGTTCGTTTCCCGGCTCGCGCGCGGGGGTCTCCGCCCGTCGCGCGAGCCGGCGGGCCACCCGCGCCAGCGCCGGTTCCGCCGACGTGAAACCGCGGAGGGCCTTTCCCGTCGCGCCGCGGTCGGTTTCGAAGGACGTCCAGAGCGCGCACCTCGCGATCCAGGCGTCCTCATCGTCCCACAACTCCCGCAGGACCTCTCCCGCCTCGCGCGCGGGCCCCTCCGGGGCCTCCTCCGCGAGCACCGGCCTGAGGTCGGAGAACGTGCGGTGCCCGACCGTGGTCTCGATCCATTCCAGCGCGTTCGCCCGGCGGCGCGGCTGTCCGCTCTCGAGGGCCAGGTAGCTGCGCCGCATCGCCTGTTCGGGATATACGAGCCCGAGCCACCGGAAGACGCTCGCCCGCCGGTCCCTCCTCGCCTCGTCCAGCGCCCGGAGGAGGAGCGTTCGGGGCATCGACGCCGGCACGCCCTCGAGCGCCGTCGCGGCGCGGGCGTAGCGCCGGGACGCGCGGACCTCGCGCTCCACGGCTTCGAGCACCCGCTCCGCCGGGAACGTGAGGTGATCGTGCCGCGTGCGCAGCCGGTGGAGCGACACGAGGGCCTGGTCGTCGAGCGCCTGCTCGGTCTCCGGCAGCAGATAGGAAGTGATGAGGGCATCGATCGTCGCGGGCGTCGCGATCTCGCCGAGTACGCTCGCCACGCCCCGGCGGACCCAGGGGTCGGCCGCCGGGTCGGAAAGCGCCGCAAGCAGGGGTTTGACGATTTCCTCTCCCCGCCCCGCGAGGCCGTCGCGAGCCGCGCCCCGGGTCCGGGGGACCGCGAGCGACGCGATGGCCGCCTGCGCGAGGGCCGGCTGCGGCAGCCGGGACGCGCTGCGCACGGCCGCCGCCGCGACCTGTTCGCGCGGATCGGAGATGAGTTCGAGGAGGACGCGCTCCACCGCGGGATGACCGGGAACGAGCCCCCCCGCCATCGCCAGTTCGCGGGCCCCGGCTCCTTCCAGCGCGCCCCGCTCATGTTCCCGCACCAGGTGTTCGAAGCGCGGGGTCGCGATGCGCTCGGCCCGCTCGGCACCGAAGTCGCTGAAGAGGCAGTCGAGGGCGGCCGAGCGCGTGTTCGTCGACTCCGAGTCGAGGAGCGGGATGAGGACATCGCGGGCCCGCGGCGCCGCCTTCAGGGCGAGGAGCCGGGCCGCGGCGCGGCGCACGCCGGAATCCGGATCCTCGAGCCGGGCCCGTACGGCCTCCTCGTTCGAGAGGCCGGGGGCGCGCGCCAGCGATCGCAGCGCTCTCGCCCGAAGGCCGGGGTTCTCATGTTCGAGGAGGCGGTACAGCTCCGGGGAGAGCGCTTCGATATCCTCCGGCGTGGCGCCGCGCAGCACGTCGAAGGCGAACGCGACCTTCAGCGGCCGCTCGTCCCCGAGCGCGTCCCGCGCGAGCGCCAGCGCGCCCACGTCCTCCATCGACACGAAGGTTCCGCGCAGGCTCGCGAACCGTCCCTCGAAGGATTGCGCGAGACTCGCGACGTACGACTTCCGCACCCTGAGGAAGGCGAACAGAAGGACGCCCGCCAGCACCACGCCGACGACGCCGAGGATGATGAGCCGGCCCATGATCGAGAGGCCGGCGAGGGCGAGCGAGGGGATCATGATGAGGACGCCGGAAAGCGCCTTCCCCAGCCCCTTCTCCACCGCCACGTCGATGTACGACTTCGCTTTGAGCTTGATGTCCTCAGGGACGGGGACGTAGAGGATCTCGCGGCCCGTGCGCTCGGCCGAATAGCGGAACGTCTTCTCCGTCGTCCGGGCCCCGACGGCGACGGCGAGCGCGGCGGCGGACAGCCACACGGCGGCGGCGAGCGCCCCGGTCGCGAGGATCACGGCCACGGGGAAGATGATGACGGCCACCCCGGCCCCCCAGCGGCGCAGGACCGGACGCAACGCGAGGAGTACGACGATCGGGAGCCACTGCGTGAGCACATCGACGAAGGCCAGGAAGCCGGCGATCGCGCCCAGGTCGGTGAAGACCTCGCGCGTGAGCGTGTTGTACTGGTAGTCGATGAACTGCTTGACGACGATCGTCAGGAGCACGGTGGCCGCGATGAGCCGCACCTGCGGGTGCGCGGCCATGCGCCTCAGGTCGCTGCGCTCGAGTTCGGGATCTTCCGCGTGCGCATACTCGGATGGCGG
Organism: Candidatus Palauibacter irciniicola; assembly: GCF_965208695.1. Classification (GTDB taxonomy): domain Bacteria; phylum Gemmatimonadota; class Gemmatimonadetes; order Palauibacterales; family Palauibacteraceae; genus Palauibacter; species Palauibacter irciniicola. Next base: position 1,284,058 of record NZ_OZ242352.1, on the reverse strand, counting down.
CTCCGGCGGCTCGCGCGACCAGACGAGAGCGAGGCCGCCCGCCAGCGCGAGGAGCGCGGCGCCCGCCACCAGAAGCAGGTTCTCGGACGGCCCGCCGCCCGAGGTGAAGACCGTCGTGAGGAGCGCTCCGAGCGTGGCCCCGGCCGAACCCGAGGCGATGACGATCGGGTAGGCGCGTTTCGCGTCGCGCGCGTTGTAGAAGATCTGCGTCGCGATGTAGAAGTGCGTGACGAGCGAGGCCGCCAGCACGTCGTACCACCCGTAGAAGACAAGCCCGAACCACGCCTCCCCCGGCTGGTAGAGGAGGCGGAAGGCGACCATGCTGAGGGCGAAGAACGCCGCCGTCAGAGGGATGAGGCGGCGCCACGAGATGCGGTCCGAGAGGAAGTTGTAGAACGGGGCGACGACCACCACCGCGGCGCTGATGAAGTACACCTGGTAGAAGTCGCCCGCGGCGAGCCCCGAAAGGGCGAAGGCGCTGCGCAGGGGACGCAGGATCCCGATCACGAAGAGGACGAGCGCCGCCAGCCCCATCATGGCGAACAGCTTCCCCGCCCCGGCCCTGCGCGCGAAGACCCCGCGGAACTTCACGTCGGCTCCGGCGCCGGGGTGGCTTCGACCTGCCGGGCGGTCCATCTTTCGGGACTTCGGGGCGTGGCGCAGTCCGGTAGCGCACCTGCTTTGGGAGCAGGGGGTCGCCGGTTCAAATCCGGCCGCCCCGATTCGGGCTTCACTCGCCGCCCCGGTTCCGCAGGACTTCCCTTTCGATCCATCCCCTGGCCCGCCGGATCGCCTGCGCACGGTGGCTCGTCGCCGTCTTCACCACCGCGGGCAGCTGCGCGTAGCTGCGGTCGTGGCCTTCCGGCACGAAGAGCGGGTCGTAGCCGAAGCCTCCCGAACCGCCCGGTCGGCGCGCGATCCGGCCGCGTACGATCCCCTCCACGACTTCGTGGCGCAGATCGTCGGTAAGCGCGACCGCGCAGCGATAGTGCGCCCCGCGACGGTCTTTCCCCACGCCCTCGAGCCGTTCGAGCAGCCAGCGGTTGTTCGCTTCGTCCCGCCCCCAGCGCGCAACCCGGTCGGGCGGAGCGAAGCGCCGGGTCCGCACGCCGGGGCCGCCTCCGAGCGCGTCCACGCAGAGTCCGGAATCGTCCGCGAGCGCGGGGAGGCCGGACCGGCGGTGAAAGTACTTCGCCTTGGACAGCGCGTTGCGCGCGAAGGTGTCGAAGGGTTCGAGGTCGTCTTCTTCGTCGTGCTCGGGAAGGCCGAGGTCCTCCGGGCCGAGCAACCGCACGGGAAGGTCGGCGAGGAGCCCGCGGATCTCGCGGAGTTTGTGGGCACTGCGCGTGGCGACGAGGATCGGCGGCCGGTTCAGTCCGCCCAAAGACTCTCCGCCGTGAGACTTTCCGCGAACGCCGGGTAGACCTTCCACAGGTATCCGCCCATGACGAGCGCCGCGAGGATGTTCCCGACCAGGATCGACCACCAGGCGAGTTCCTCGAGGATCCAGCCGCCCAGCATCGCGACCATGGCGATGAAGAAGACCTCGAAGATGACGAACAGCACGATGATGCCGAGGGCCAGCGGCGGGAATCTGGACACCTGTCTCGCGAGGCCGGAGACCGCGACGCCGAACAGCACGAAAAACGCGAAGTGGGCGAGCGTGTAGCCGAGAACCGGCGCGAAAGAGATCTCCACCGCGGCCGGCGTCGGGGCGCCGCGGAAGAGCACCGTCGCCAGCGCCGCCGGCGTATAGAGCGGCTGCCGGAGCACGGAGTCGATGATGAGGAACCAGCATGCGACGACGAGCGCGCCGAGCACCCCGGCGTAGATCCCGTGCCGCGTGACGCGGTGCGTCTGGAGGAAGTTCATCATCCCCACGATGCCGGGCTCGGAACTCACCCAGTGCATGTGGGTGAACATCACGACCCCTGCGAGCGCATTCCCGAAGAAGACCGCTGGCCATCCCGGGGCGGACATCACGATCCCGGAGGGCGCCCGGATGAGTCCGAGGTAGAACGCGAGCGAGCACACGAAGAGCCCGTACAGCGCGCCGATGAACACGTTGCGCGGGAGGCCCGCCCACTGAACGAGCGCCGCGGCCAGCATTCCGAGCCCGGCCCACGCGGTGAAGTGGATGAGGGTGAAGCCCACGATGATTCCGGCCGACGCCTCGACTTCGGCACGGCTGATGATCGCCCCCCAGAGGAAGGCGGGAGTCTGAAGCGGGGTCCCCTGCCCGAGGTCGTAGAAGTAGAAGAGCACGGCGAGGACGAAGCCGCCCAACAGCCCTCCGACGAGCCCGGCCCGGATCCTGCGCCTGAGCATCACCATGGCGTCAGCTCGCGGAGTCCCGGTCGACGGCCTGGGCCGCCTCCCATTCGCGCTGCTCCTCCAGGGCTCTCTCGACCTCCCGCTGGCGTTGCCGGCGGCGCGCCCGGAAGATCCCGCCTCCGATCACGACGAGAAGCAGGTAGGGCATCGCCGCCATGAACACGAACATCAGGACGTATCCCGCCTGTTCGTCCGGCGTATGCTGCATCTGCGGGGCCGCCGCGAGGACGGCGAAGGGTTTCGGCACGGCTGCTACAGCTTGTCGAGGACGAGCACCGCCATCAGCAGTGGAAGATACAGGATCGAGGCCCGGAACAAACCCCGGGCGTTCGCCGGCGTCGCGGCACGGGCGAAGCGGAATGCGGCCCACAGGAAGAACCCGCCGAGGCCCAGCGCCACGGCAAAGTAGGCGACGCCCGTGAGGCCGAGGACGCTCGGGAGCAGGCTCACCGGAATCAGTGTGAGCGCGTAGAGCAACGCCTGGTGGCGCGTCCGCCGGCCCTCGAAATCCCCGACGGAGAGCATGCGAAGCCCCGCCGCCTCGTAGTCGTCGCGGAGCAGCCACGCCAGGGCGAGAAAGTGCGGCAACTGCCAGACGAAGAGGATCGCGAACAGCGCCCAGCCGCCGGGACCGAACTGCCCCGTGGCGGCGGTCCAGCCTCCGAGGATGGGCAGGGCCCCGGGCACCGCGCCCACGACGGTGGAGAGCGAGTGCACGCGCTTGAGCGGTGTGTAGACGAAGTCGTAGGAGATGAAGGTGGCAAGCGCGAGGCCCGCGGTCATCGGGTTGACCGCGATCCACAGCCAGACGATGCCCGCCGCGGCCAGGACGCCGGAGAAGGCCGCGGCCGGGGGCGCCGCGATCCGGCCCGCAGGCAGTGGTCGTGCGCGCGTACGCCCCATGAGCGCGTCCACATCCCGCTCCAGCACCTGGTTCAGCGCGCTCGTCCCGGAGGCGACGAGCGCCACGCCAGCCATGGCCTGCGCAAAGAGGGCGAGGTCGAAGCTCGCCGCGCCGAGCAGGAAACCCGCGGCCGCGCTCGCGACGACGAGCGCCGTGATGCGCGGCTTCGTGAGCTCCAGGTACGAGGGAAGCGTCGCGCGAATCGAGTGCACCCGTCTCGATATCCCGCCCAGCGGGATCCCGCGGGTCTTCAGAAGACTACCGGCCTCCACGGCGGAGTCGCGCCTACACGTACTCCATCATGATCGCGATGATCATGATGGCCACCGCCGGAAGCGGCGCCAGCGCCACCAGCCGCAGGCGGTTGGGTTCGAATTTCAGGTGCATGTAGTAGAGCGCGACGAGCAGCGCCTTCCAGACGGCCATGATGAGCAGCGACACCACGATCATCCACTTCGGGATCGCCAGGAAGGCCACCAGCACCTCGAGGATCGTCAGGATGGCGAGGTACAGCCAGATGAGCATGTACTTCGGATGCTCGTGCGCGTGGTCGTCCGCGGCGCTCGCCGCGTGTCCTCCGGCTTCACTCATTCGTTCGCTCCATATCTCCCGACCCCAGTTTCCGGACGCCGCCTAGATGAGATAGACGATCGTGAACAGGATGATCCACACGAGGTCGACGAAGTGCCAGTAGAGGCCGAGCACCTCGATCCCGTGCGTGTTGTCCGCTCCCCAGTGCCCGCGCCAGGCGCGGATCGTGGCCCACGCGAGGCAGATCACGCCGAGCAGGACGTGGAAGCCGTGAAAGCCCGTCATGGTGAAGAACGTGGCCCCGTACAGTCCCGCGGCCGGCGTGAACCCGTGGCTCCCCTGCCAGGACTTGTGCAGCACGAGTTCGATGTACTCGTAGACCTGCACGCCGAGGAAGGTGGCCCCGAGCAGCGTCGTCAGCAGCAGATAGAGCTTGATCCCGCGCTGGTCGCCCTCCTGCGCGGCCGCGAACGCCTTCACCATCGTCACCGAGCTGCAGATGAGGAGGAAGGTGTTGAAAGCGGTCACCGGGACGTTCAATACATCCCCGGGTTCCGCCCACGTGTCGGCGGCCCCGAACCGGAGCACGACGTACGAGCCGATGAGGCCCGCGAAGAACATCACCTCCGAGCACAGAAACACCCACATTCCCACCTTCTGGGTGTAGACATCGAGCCCTCGTTCGGGGACCCGGCCTGCGGTCGCGGCGTGTGCCATCTCGTCAGTTCCCTTCCGTGCGATTTAGTGGCTGCCGGCGGCCGGGCTCACGACATCCGGCCGTTCGTTCTGCGCCAGCCAGTCCTTGTCCTCCACATCCGGGTGGCTGTACTCGTGCGGACCGTGGTAGACGACCGGGATTTCCTCCCAGTTGCCGTGCTTGGGCGGCGAAGGCGTTTGCCACTCCAGCGTCGTCGCGTTCCACGGATTCGCCTCGGCCTTCCTCCCCTTCTTCAGACTCCAGAAGAAGTTGAACGCGAACAGGAAGCCGGACGCGAAGAGCCCGAACGCCGCCCACGTGATGATCGCGTTCGTGTCCTCGATGCCCTGCAGGTGCGCGTAGCCGGTGGAGTCGTAGATGCGCCGCATCATCCCCACCATCCCCACGCCGTGCATCGGGAAGAAGACCAGGTTGAAGAAGACGAACGTGAGCCAGAAATGGATCTTGCCCATCGTCTCGTTCATCATCCGGCCGAACATCTTCGGGTACCAGAAGTAGATCGCCCCGAAGAGCGCGAACAGGCTTCCTCCGAAGAGCACGTAGTGGATGTGCGCCACGATGAAGTACGTGTCGTGGATGTAGATATCGACCGGCGTGGAGGCCATGAAGACGCCCGACAGGCCTCCGATCGCGAACATCGCCACGAACCCGATCGCGAACAGCATGGCCGAGTGGAGCTGGAGGTTCCCGCGCCACATCGTGCCCATCCAGTTGAAGGTCTTGATCGCCGAGGGCACGGCGATGAAGAGCGTCGAAACGGTGAAGGTGAGCCCCAGCATCGGGTTCATCCCGCTCTGGAACATGTGGTGGCCCCACACGATGAAGCCGAGGAAGGCGATCGAAACGAGCGCCAGCACCATCGCCTTGTAGCCGAACACCGGCTTCCGCGATCCGACGGAGAGGATCTCGGACGTGAAGCCCATGGCCGGGAGGATGAGGATGTAGACCTCCGGGTGGCCGAAGAACCAGAACAGGTGCTGCCAGAGGAGCGGCTGTCCCCCGCCCTCCGGGAGGAAGAAGCTCGTGCCGATCGTCTGGTCGAAGATGAGCATGATCCCGGCCGCGGACAGGACGGGCATCGCGAGCAGCGCGAGGATGGCCGTGATGAACAGCGACCAGATGGTCAGCGGCATGCGCATCCACGTCATGCCGGGGGCGCGCATGTTGATCGTCGTCGTGATGTAGTTCACCGACCCGAGAATCGACGAGAGCCCGATGAAGACGAGCGCCGCCAGCCACAGGATCTGCCCCAGCCCGACCCCGGTAAGGTCGGGGCGGGCGCTGAGCGGCGCGTAGAGCGTCCAGCCGGCCCCCGCCGCGCCTCCGACGACGAAGAAACTGGCCAGCGTGAGGATGCCCGCGGGCACCATGGCCCAGAAGGAGAGCATGTTGAGCCGCGGGAACGCCATGTCGTGCGTGCCCAGCTGCAGCGGGATGAGGTAGTTCGCCCACACCCCGACGAGCATCGGCATGATGGCGAGGAAGACCATCACCGAGCCGTGCATCGTGACGAGCGCGTTGTAGAACTCCGGCAGGATGTACCCGCTCGCGACCATGCTCTCGGGGAAGATCCCGCCCAGCGGCAGCTCGCCCCGTGCCGGCCACGCGATCTGGTATCGCATGAGCATCGCGAGCAGCCCGCCGATCATGAGGAAGAACAGCGTGTAGATCAGGAACTGGATCGCGATGACCTTGTGGTCGGTCGAGAAGATGTACTTGCGCAGGAAGGACTGCTCGTGCTCCTCGTGCAGGATCGCCTGCCCGGTCGCCTCCGCTACGATCGTCGCCATATCAGCCTTTCTCGATCACTGGGCGGCGGCCGGCGCCTGGCTGGCCTGCCAGGCGTCGAAGTCCGCCGCGCTGTGCACGGTCACGCTCGCCATCATGTAGTAGTGGCCGAGGCCACACAGTTCGGCGCACGCGATCTCGAAGTTCCCGGTCTGGGTCGCGTCGAACCACACCGGGATGGTCATGCCGGGCACCGCGTCCTGCTTCACGCGGAGTTCCGGGATGAAGAAGGAGTGGATCACATCCTCGGACTCGAGCAGGATCGTGATGTCCTCGTTCACCGGGAAGTGAAACTGGTTGCGGACGGTGAAATCGTCCGCCGTTCCCAGCGTCTCGTCGACTCCGGGGTAGGTGATGTTCCACTCGAACTGCTTGCCGACGACGAGGAATTCGAGCGCGTCCGCGGGGCGGTTGGAACTTCCCTTGATGTCGTCCCACACGAGGGCCGAATACGCGCCGAGGACCGCAATGATGATTGCGGGGATCACCGTCCAGATGATCTCCAGCCGGTTCGATCCGTGCGTGTAGTGCGCCCTGGCTCCCTCGCGTCCCCGGTACTTGATGCAGAACCAGACGATCCCGCCCTCCACCAAAAGGAACGCGATGCCGGTGATGACGAGGATGATCCAGAACAGCTGGTCGATCACGACGCCGAATGTCGAATAGTTCGGGGGCAGCGCCCAATCCACGAGCGATCTCCTTCCAGGTGAGCCCTTCGGGTGACGGGAACGCGAGCGGGACCGGGCGGCCGTTCGAGCCGCCAGGCCCCGCCCCCGGAGTTACTGGGTGCGCTCCACCCGGATGCGGTTCGTACCGTGCTCGAGGACGAGCGCGTCGCCCATGGGGACCTCGGCGCCCATCATCTCGGCGTTGTAGTCGAAGGTGGCCACGGCCATCTCGCCCGCCGTGACGGTCACGTTCGCCGTCTGCGTGCCGAACTCCTCGTGCCACGCCGTCAGCGTGTAGTCGCCGGCCGGGACGTTGGCGATCGAGTAGCTCCCGTCGGCGCCCGTGACCGCGAAGTACGGGTGATCGACGACGCCGATGTACGCCTGCATCCAGCCGTGCACGTCGCAGCGGACCGGCACCATCACTTCCGCCACCTGGAAGCGCTGCGTGCTCGTGATCCCCGCCCGCGGCTGGCTGATGTTGAAGCCGCGGTTCTCGGTCGGCGTGGCGTTGATGTTGTGGAGCAGGTTGTCGCTGTTCGAGATCTCGATGTCCTGGCCGCTCTGCACGCCCAGCACGTGCGGCGTGTAGCGGCAGTTCACCTGGTCGAGCGTGGCGGCGCCGGACGCGGCCGGCGCGCCGGAGACGCCCTCGCTCAGGTAGACGAACACGTTGGCGAGGCCACCTTCGGAGACGAGGACGCTCTGGGCCATGGGCCCGTCCGCGCCGTAGCCGGCGGCGCACTCCGCCTCGGCCGACATGTCGATGGCCTCCATCGTCGGGACCATCCCGCCGAAGTTGGCCATGCCCGAGATCGTCCCCACCGTGGACGGATCCACCGCGGCGGCGGCCGGCGCCGCTTCGCCCGCGTCATCCGCCGCTTCCGACGAACCGCCATCGCCGCCACCACAGGCGGCCATCGCGGCAACGGCCAGCAAGGCGGCCGAACGGTTCCAGAAATGCGATCGCATTGACTTACCTCCGTACTGAAAGCTGTTGCTCTATCGGCTGTTGAGAGCCCTTCCCCGTTGCTTCATCCATCTCTCCGGCGATCCTGGGCCCGGCGCACGAGAACGAGACCGAAGGCCCCCGTCAAGAGCATGGCCAGCAGGGGCGTCACGACGACCGTGCTGGATGCCGGAGGTTCGAGGAGAATGTAGTACCACGTGCTCACGGAACTGCGCTTTCCGACCTCGGCGCTGGACCCGTCCCACGCCTGGAACGCGATGGGCATCGGCGCCCCCTCGGCGAAGTCGAGGCCGTCGCTTTCGACCTCGATCGAGCGGCGGAGATAGAGCGTCCAGCGCCCCTCCTCCCACGTCGCTTCTCCCGTTACCGGGTCCTCCCCGAGCGGTTCGACCGAGTCGAGGCCGCGGCCGCGCCCCGCGCCGACGCCGGTCTCCGAATCCCACGTCCACAGGTAGACCGGCTCCCGGGCGTCCCCCATCAGGAAGTACGGGCGGTCGGTGCCCTCCGGCGGTTCGAAGGGGAACTGCAGGAGCACCGCGTCCGGGGGCCGCGCGGTCGGCGCGCCGGCGCTGTCGAGGGCGATCGGTTCCGCGCCGTCCAGGTCGAGCGCGGCGGTGATCTTGTTCTGCCACTCGTCCCAGTTCGGGTCCGGGCTGTTCGATGGGTCGTTCCACTGCACGCGCAGCGCGATGTCGCTTCCGTCGTGGAGCCCCTGGACCCAGAGTCCGTCCACCGCCGGCGCGAAGTTGCGCGGCAGCTGTACGACCTGGCCCGACATCGGGAAGTAGAAGGCCTCGACGCCCGCCCAGGCTTCCTCTTCGCCGTCGGCCGGGAGCCCCGCCTCGGCGCGTCCCACGCGGATCACTTCGCGCAGCGGCGGCATCTCGCGCGGCCCGAGCGAGGCGAGGTAGTGCGCCAGTTGCCAGACCTCGTCGGGCGAGACGACGCCCGAGTTCATGGCGTCGATCGCCGACGGCATCGGCGTGCCGTCCAATCCGGTCAACATCCGGGTGTGCATGTCCTCGACGCTGCTGCCGCCGTTCAGGACCCACGCCTCCGTGAGGTCGGCCGCGCGGATGGGGAGGCCCCGCCAGTCCTCCAGCGTCGGCGCCGAGGTCCCGTCGCCCCGGCCGGACAGGCCGTGGCACTCCTCGCACAGCATCGTGAGGTAGGCCGCCGCCCCCGCCTCGATCGCCGCGGGACCGCCGCCGGGATCGGATCCGAAGTCGAGCGGTTCCGGGGCCGGACCCTGGCCGAAGAACCTCGAGAAGCTCTTCAGGTAGACGATGAGGTCGTCGATTTCCCCGTCCGTGAGGTTGGGCCAGCCCGGCATCGTCGTACCGGGGAGTCCGTTCTCGATCGCGAACCGGATGTCCGCATCCGTCGGGAGCTGTCCGCTCCCGGTCGTCCGGATCTGGTAGAGCGCCTGCGTGAAGTCCCGTGGCCGGGGCAGCATCGAGGCGGCGGCGGAACCGTCTCCCTGCCCGGTCTCGCCGTGACACTCGGCGCACCAGCGGTCGTACACGACCTTGCCCGCGGCGGCCGCGTCCTCCTGCGCCGACAGCGGGGGCGCGGCGGAAAGGGCGAGGATGGCGAACCCGCCAAGCGCGAGCGTCCCGAGGGTCCCAAGGGTCCCGCGTCGGAGCACCCTCATTCGTGGCCCCCTTCCCCTTCTTCCTCCCACGTGCGCGGCGTGAACCCGGTCTGGTCGTAGAGATAGAGGATCGTTGCCCAGATCTCGTCCTGCTCGAGGATCGTCTCCCAGGCCGGCATGGCCGAGTCCCATGGGGTCCCCTCGCGCGGGAGGCCGGGGCCGCCCTTGACGATGCGCCAGAACACGTAGCTCTCGGTGAGCTGGGGGAGGTTGCCTGAACTCGTGAAGTCGGCGGGGACCGGGTTGAAGGCCGGCGCGTAGTGGCCCTGGCCGTCGAGCAGGTCGCCGTGGCAGGGCACGCAGTTGCGCACGTAGATCCGCTTTCCGACCGCCAGGTGCTCCTCGATGGAGCCTTCCTCGTGCAGCGGGTTCTCGAGCCCCGTGAGTTCGATCGTCTCGCCGCGGAAGGTGAGCTGGTTCGGCGGCGCGGGGTGCACGGAGCGCAACGTGGCCGGCGCGGCGTAGCTCGGCCTCACGTTCTGATAGGCGAGCCAGCCGATGAGAACCGGAAGCGCGACCATGAGGATCCCCCGCAGCGTCTTCCGGTCGCGCGCGACCATGGTCTCGTGGATCGGCTTCTTGAAGCTCTTCCAGCGCGCCTCGTCCGCGCTCATGTAGAGGACGATGCCCACCAGAACGGTCAGCATGTACTGCAGGATGACCGAACTCGGCACGGGAGCGCTCGCCACGCCGATCACCGGCAGCACGTATCCGATCACCCACTCGAACGCGACGTAGGACACGACGATGACGATCGCGCCCTGCCAGAACGGATGGGACAGGTAACGCTTCATCGGCTACCTCCCGCGCTGTCGGGCGGGACTTCCGGCGCGTCGCCGGGCGCCTCCGCGCCGGCCCCCGCGCCTCCCACGAAGAAGTTCACCAGCACGTCGAGTTCCACCGGCGACATGAGATCGCCGAAGATCGTCGGCATCGTCCCGGCGAAGGCCGAGTATTCCTCGTTGATCGTCGCCATCGGATCCACGATCCCCTCGAGGACGACGGCGGGATCCTGCCCCCGCAGTTCCTCGAAGGGGGGAGCGACCATGCCTCCCTCCCCGCCGAGGGCGTGGCAGGCGAGACAGCCCTGCGCCGTGATCAGCGCGACCGCGTCGACCTGGCTCGGGTCGGTGACCACGGGAGGCGGCGGAGCGGCCGCGGCCGCGTCGTCGGCCGCCAGCGCCGCGGCGAAGTCGTCCGCGTTCACCGTGATCTCGCCGCCCTGCGATTCCAGGAAGGCGACGAGCGTCCACAGTTCGGCCTGAGACGAAAGGATGCTCTGATCGATCATGATGGGGTCGAAGCCCTCCACGATGTAGGCCATCGGGTTGACCAGAGACTCCCACAGGTAGTCCTTGCAACTCTGCCCCGGGACGCGCGTCGCGCACACGCCGCCCACCACCCCGAGGAGGTCCGGGGCGCGCGTGCCGAGGCCGTGGCACGCGGTGCAGCCGCCCGCCCCCGCGTAGATCTCCTCGCCGATCGCCGCCAGTTCCTCCGGCGGCATGTCCGCGCTGAGCACGATCTCCCGGGGGACCGCCGACTGCACCTGCGGGATCACGTTCGCCACGAAGGTGAACACCGCCAGCGTCGCCACGACCGTGAACAGGATCTTCAGGTTCGTCATCTATTCTTCCCGTCCTCGCACCACCGTCCTCGAGTCCCCGCTCCACGCCATCGCTAGTCCACGTCGCCCAGGGAAGGCGCCGGCATCGGGTCTCCGAGCGCGGCGCGCCCCTCCTGCCCGGCCTTCACCTTCGCCTCGGCCTCCTGGTACACGGAGCGTTCGGCCAGGCCGCCGAGCCAGAAGATGAGGCCGACGAGCGCGAAGAAGATGAGCACGCAGATGCTGATGATCGTGGCCGCGGGCCCGAGCGCCGGCGTGAACGCCTGCTCGCTCGTATCCCGGATCACTTCGTAGACGTGCCAGTGCTGCCGGATCCCGCTGCGCGCGAAGCCCATGAGCCCCATGAGCCACGTAAACGTGACGGCGAGGATGAGGAGCGCGTACTGGGACCGGTCCGGCATCCGCCCCCACCGGATCTCGCCCCGGGATTTGGCGCCCCGCAGCATCGCCATGTCGATGCCGATGACGAACAGGATCGTCGCCAGGACCGCGAGCACCTGGTAGACGGAGAAGCCGATCCGCACGATCGCGGTCACGAAATAGCCGTACACGCCGTAGAACACGACGATGACCGCGCACAGCGCGAAGGCCGCCCCCTGCAGCATCGTCCCCGCGCGCGCCCACGGCACCACCGGATCCTTGTTCGCCCTCCGGTACATGAGGAAGGAGAGGAACGTCGTCAGGATCATCAGGTTGACGGCCGTGTTCTTCGCGCTCATCACGCCGAGCACCTGCAGGAACGGGTGCCGGATCCCTCCCATGGCCGCGATCTCGTCGCGGTCGGCGATCATCGTGTTCGGCGTCGCCCACACGATGACGCCCAGGACGAGCACGAGCAGCATCCACTTGATGTAGGGCTGGAACCGTTCCGCCCCCGGAATCCGCCCCATCCCGATCCACAGGTAGTAGTTGCCCGCAAGGAAGAGGATGCCGATGAGGAAGGCCTGGATGATCCAGAGCCAGCTCATGAAGCCGCCCATCATCGTGATGCCCATCTGCTGGCTGAACTCGTAGATCTCCCGTCCGAGCCAGTAGCCGGCGAAGGGGAGGACGATGAGCGCGCCGATCGCGATCAGGTTGCCGGTGTAGCCCATCCAGTCGTAGTGCGCGCGTTCCTCGTCGGTCTTGCTCGTGAGGAAGCGGTACGCGGCGTAGGCGCCGACGATCGCGCCGCCGAACACCACGTTCGCCAGCAGCCGGTGGATGTTGATCGGCATCCAGGTCGCGTTGTTGATCGCGCTCCACAGCTGCACGGTCTGCGGCGCGGTGTCCGCCGTGAGTCCCTCGGGCGGGCTCATCATGTAGGTGAGCCACCCGTTCGCGATGAACATGACGATCGTGCCCCAGACGTTGAGCATGATCCCCAGGCACCAGTGGGCCTTCTTCGCGGCGCCCTTCTTCCACGCGTCCCACCCGTAGTAGTAGAGGTAGAGCGTGAACGATTCGAGGAAGAAGAGGCCCGCGTACACCCACATCGACGGAGCGAAGATCGCCGTCAGGTACGCCCAGAAGCGCGGGTAGAGCGTCGAGAGGAAGAAGACGAGGATCGCGCCCCAGATCGCGGTCGCGCTGTAGGCCACGAGCAGGAGGCGGGTGAATTCCTTCGCGAGCTTGTCGTACTTCTCATCCCCCCCGAACATCCCGATCGCCTCGATGACGACGGCGAACATGGGCACGCCGAGCACGAAGGCCGCGAACAGCAGGTGGAGCTGGGCCGCGATCCAGACCGCGCCGCGGCGGTCGAGCCCGAGGAAGTTGAACTCGCCGTAGTCGGGTCCCGGCGCCTGCGCGAGGAGCGGGAGGGCGACCGCCAGTGCGAGGGCGGCGAGCAGTACGCCGCGGGTCGCGACGCCACGGGTCAACCAGCGCTTCATCGCTTATCCCCCCGTCCCGCGCTCCGCCGACTCCGGGCGAAGAAGGGCATCCGTTTCGAGAAGTCCACCGGCATGGCCCGGCGGACCTCGGTCATCGCGTCGATCGTCACTTCCGCGTGCCCGCGCTCGCGCGCGAACTTCTCCACCCGTTCCGCCACCACGCCCCGCACGAAGCTGGGGATGGCGTTGAGCCGGGCGGAGGCCTCGGCGCTCCAGGGCAGCTTCCGCTCTACCGCCGAGCCGTACGTGACCGGCCGGGGCGCCTCGATCGCGTCCGCGATGCCGGGTGCCGGCTCGTAGGCGCAGGAAGGGTCGGGACCGAGCAGATCCCCGTCCACCGCGTACGCGCGGGCGCGGCAGCCGCCACACAGCGCGCGGTACTCGCAGCGCCCGCACTTCCCGCCCGGTTCGCCGTCGCGCAGCAGGCGGAAGACGGTCGCCTCGCGCCAGATCTCGCCGAAGGACGCGTCGGAGAGGTCGCCGGCCACCTCCGGCATGTACGGGCACGGCGTCACCTTGCCCTCGGGCGTGATGCGGCAGTACTGGACGCCGCAGGGACAGCGCGTCCGGTAGTTCAGGAGCGGCGAATCCGGGTCCCGCTCGTACACGTGCCGCATGAGTTGCGGCTGGCACTTGGAGCGGATCATGAGCCGCCCACGGTAGTCTCGCTGGAGTTCGGCCAGCCGGGCCACGATCTCGTCGTTCTCTTCGGGGGCGAGGCCGCGCATTCCCTCTCCCCTGCCCGTCTCGACGAGGAAGTAGACGTTGAGGCAGACCGCGCCCTTCTCATCCGCCCAGGCGGCGATGGCATCGAGTTCGTCCCGGTTCCCGCGCGTGACGGTGAACTGGATGAGGAAGTCGAGGCGGTGCTCCGCAAGGCGGTCGACGGCCGCGAGCGTGTCCTCGAGCGCGCCTTCGCCGTGCCGGAAGCGGTCGTGATAGCGCGGGTCGAGGGAGTCGACGCTCAGGGCGACGCCCTGCACGCCGGCCGTCTTCAGGGAGGCGATGCGTTCATCGGTGAGCCCGGTGCCGTTCGTGCCCACGGTCACCGTGGCGCCGCGTTCGGAGGCGTAGGCCGCGATCGCCTCGAGGTCGGAGCGCACGAGCGGCTCCCCCCCGCTGAGGATGAGGAGGGGGGACGGACTCGTCTCGAGAATCTGGTCGATGACGCGGAAGCAGGCCGCGGTATCGAGTTCCTCGGCGGACGCGTGCCACGACCCGGCGGAGATGTAGCAGTGGGCGCAGGCGAGGTTGCAGCGGCGCGTCAGGTTCCAGGCGACCACATGCGGGATGGCGACATCGGGTTCGGCCCGCGGAGACGCGGCGGCGGGGGCGCCGTCCCAGAGCGAACCGGGCACGGCGGGGCTCCGGTTCGCGACGGCTTCCGCGGCCAGCGGGGCCCCGGTCACTTCTCGCGCGGTCCCTGCTCCGAAGCGGGACGGACGTCCGCTCCCGACTCTTCCCCGAGTTCCGTACGCGCGAACTTCTCGACCGCCGCGCGGGCATCGTCGGGCGACACCATCTTGAAGTCGACGGGACAGTCCGCCGCCTGCTGCTCGATGTCGCGGATCGGACAGCGCGTCACGCCGGAGGCCTTCGCCTCCTCGATGAAGCGCTTCATTTCCTCGCTCATGCCGTCGACGCCGGCGGCTTCGGCCCGCGCCTGCTTCGCCTTCAGCTCGTTGAACATCACGAGCATCGTGTCGAGGTCGAACTCGTCGGCCGCGATCATCGCGTCCTTGTTCTCGTCCATCACGAGGGTGGTGACGCGCCACATGCCCTGGTCGCGGGCGAAGCGCTCCACCGTATTCCGGGCGAGGGGGCGCGCGATCAGCGGCACGCGCCCCAGGCGTTCGAACGCCTCGTGCGTCCAGACGATCGGGTCGGCGGCCGTGCGGTCGCGAGGGATCTGGTTGTCCGTGACCGGGCACTTCGCCATCACGGGGAGCGGGGCCTCGAAGGCGTCGGCGTCGCTCGTCTCCACGACGGTCCGCTTCATCGCCTCGTCCGCCTTCACCTCGGCGAGCGCGAGTTCCTCCGCGTCGCCGATCCCCATCACGAGTTGCATGTGGGTCGGAAGGAGCTTCTTGATCGCCTCGTCGAGCCGTTCGTTCGTCACGACGGGCAGCTGATCGCGATTCCAGAGTTCCGTCTTCTCGGCGTTCGCGCGCCCGTTGGCGGCCTGTCCGACTTCCGCGATCGAGGGGGCCGCGCCGGTCTCGAGCGCGTCGCGCGCCACCTGCGCGGTGCCGCTCGCCCCATTGCCGGCCGCGGCGTCTCCGTCGGCCGGCGGCGGCGGCGTCCGGTACTGCTTCTCGTCCTTCGGATTCGGGACGAAGGCGGCCGCGTAACGGCTTCCGGGGCCGTAGTGTTCGAGGACGAACTCCTCTACGGCCTTGCGCGCGATCCCGAGGGCGAACGGCGGCACGCGCAGGATCCTCACCTCCGCTTCGGGCGCCCACTCGAGCCCGGCTTCGCCATCCTCCTCGATCCAGGGGATCTCCTCGGGCCGGACGTTCCCGGTGCCGATGAGGAGGATGTTCGTGTCGGCGAGGGAGACGAGGTTGTCGGCCTGCGAGCCGATGTCCGTGCCCTCGATGCGGTGCGAGCCGTGGCGGGCCACGACGATGAGGGATGGATCGATCTCCTCGGCCCACTTGAGGAGTACGTCGAAGGGCTTCCCGACCAGCACCTGGGTCTCGATCTCGACCTCGGGATACTCGCTCGCCATCACCTCGGCCCGCTTGATGTTCGCCTTGCAGAGACGGAGGAGGCCCTTGTCGATGATGTTGTTATGGAGCTCTTCCTGTTCCTCGAACTTGAACACCTTCGAGGCCTGGACGGAGAGCACATCCTTGATGTTGTGGAAAACGACGTGGTGGTACTGCACGTCGAAGGCGCTCGCGATGTAGACCTTGGCGCCGTACTCGCGGGCCATGTCGAGCGCGATCCGCAGTCCCTTGTAGGCGTAGGCCGACCCGTCCACGCCGACGAGCCACCTCCCGCCGTCGAGGGGCCGCCCGTCGCGGACGATGAGCGCATCCTTCTCGATCCCGCGGAGAGAGCGCGCCACGACGCCGCCGAGACGGCTCCGCTCCTGCCGCCCGAGACCGTGGGCGCCGATGGCGACGAGGTCGTAGTCGCGGCCGGAGGTGCCCGCGAGCTTGTCCTCCTGCTCTTCGTCCTCGGCCACGAGCCGGCCGTCGTCGCCCAGCTTGACGTCCGTGCGCTGCTTGTCGCTGCCGTCGTAGTTGTGGGCGATGTTGGGGTCGAAGCCGATGAGGCTCGGGAGACGTCCGCCGCCCCGGTTCGCCTCGTTGATGATCTCCTCGTAGTTGATGCCCTCGAGGAGCTGCCGCGTGAGGGTCACCCCGGCCTCGGCGCAGCGGCGGTGGAGCTGGTCCAGGAAGCTGTCGGAGATGAGCTGCAGCCCCTTCTCGATCAGCTTGTCGTGGATCTTGCGCTGCCTGCGGATCTCCGCCGGTTCCTGGAACTGGGCCGGGAGCCCGATCTCGAGCTGGCGGAACCGGATGTCGTGGAGACGTGCGGCGTAGACATGAGAGCCGGTGATGCGGCCTTCGGAGCGAGCGCAGAGTTCGATGGCTCGGTCCACGGCCCAGTCCGACTCGCGCGAGTTATCGACCGGGACGAATACCTCTCGATACATGGCGCTCCGTTGGACGGCGTGCTGCGGCCGGTTCACGCTGCTCGCACCAGCCTCGCCCGGGTGCGAAGCCCGGATGTACGCAGTCCGCGAGAATCGGCCACGGACGAGGAATTCGGCGACGCTGATCCAAGGTTGTCGGGGCCGCCGGAAGGTCCGGAACCCCGCTTATGCGCCAAGAAGGTGCGGCTGCCCACGGGGAAAGTCAAACGCCCTCTAGGGAGTTCGCGGCCAGCGGAGGCGGCGGCTCCAATCCGAGGCGAAAACCGCGGCCCCGAAGGTCACGCCGGCCGCGACGAGAAGGCTGCGGAGCCAGACGGAGGCGTCCATGGGCATCCCGCCGGTGCCCGCCGTGAGCGCGGCTCGCAGCGGCGTGTACGGATTCCACTCGGCGACGAGGGAGGTCCAGCCCGGAGCGGGGGTCCGGAAGAAGCCGGCGAAGTGCAGGAGGAGGAGGGAAAGCGCCGCGGAAGCGAGCGCCGCTTCGGCGAGCGAACGCACCGCGGCCGCCACGAGGGGACCGAGCAGGTTCGCGAACCAGAGCGTCGCGAGGACCGCCAGGAGGACGACGGCTCCCGCGCCGGCGCCGCCGGCCGACCACAGGAGGACCAGGACCGCGGGCGCGAGTTGGAGCGCGTCGATCGTCGTGCCGGCGAGGGTGCGCTCGAGGAGCCAGCGGGGCGAGGAGTAACCGGCGCGGAGGATCTCATCGAGCCAGCCGTCGCGGGCGTCGCGCACGGCGGGGATGGCCGAGCCGAAGGCTCCGAAGAAGACGATGAATACGCCGAAGACGGCGACCCGGTGCGGCGCCGCGGCCGCGCTGAGGGCGACGGGCGTGAGGAGGAGGAGCGGGACCGCGACGTTCCACAGGAACAACCGCCGCCGGCGGAGGGCGGTGCGCCACGCCAGGCGCCAGATCGTCACCGGGCGCGCTCTTCCAGACGGCGGCCCGTGAGCGTCGCGAAGGCGTCCGCGAGATCGGGCTCCCGGACCTCGACCGAGGCGACGGAGGCGCCGCCGCGCAGGACCCAGGCCAGCGTCTCGGGAAGGGCCCGGCTCGGGTCGTCGACCTCGAGGATCACGGCGCCCTCGTTCCGGGACGACGCGCGCACGGCCTCCGGGGCGGGGCCGAGGGTGTCGGGATCGAGCGCCTGCCCCGCGGCGAACCGGATCTCCACGCGGGGACGGGCGCCGACGCGCTCCAGGAGCCGGGCCGGGGTATCCGCCACCGCGCAGCGACCGTCGACGATGAACGCCACGCGGTCGCAGTGCGCCGCGGCAAAGACGGGATCATGGGCGGAAAGCACCGCGGTCCCGCCGGCGCCGTGGTGGTCGGCGAGGGCCTCGGCGAAGGCCTCCCGACCGCCGGGGTCGAGTCCGGCCAGCGGTTCGTCGAGGAGGAGGAGCGGGGCCGCGGTACCGAACGCGGTCGCGAGCGCAAGCCGTCTCCGCATGCCGCTCGAATAGGCCCCCGCGGGGCGGTCCGCGTCCGCCTCGAGCCCGAAGCGGGCGAGCCATGCGTCCGCCGTGGCCCGCGCCTCACCGGATCCGGCGCCGTGGAGCTCGAGCAGGATGGCCGCGTTTTCCCGCCCGCTGAGCCACGTGCGGAGGGCGGGCCGGTCCGGGGCGAGCCAGCGCCGTCCGGCATCGTCGACCCTGGGGTCCCGCCGAATCCCCGGTGCACCGTCGCCGCCGAGGAGGCGGAGGAGGGTCGATTTGCCGGATCCGTTCGGGCCGAGGAGCGCGAGGCGTTCTTCCGCCCGGACTTCGAGCGAGAGATCCCGAAGCGCGGGACTCCCATCGGGGTAGCGGTAGGCGACCGCCTCCGCCGCCACCAACGGCGGCTTCGCCCCTGCGCCGGGGTTCACGGAACGATCTCGATCCCGTCTTCCAGCACGGTGATCGCATCGACCGGACAGGACGCGCACGCCTCGATGAACCGACTCCGCGAGGCATGCTCCGGGCCGGTGAACACCGCCACCCCATCCTCGTCGAGATCGAAGGCCTCCGGCGCTTCCTCGATGCAATCCCCGAAGCCGACGCACAGATCGCGGTCGATGACCGCGCGGAGTCCGTGAACTTCCCGTTCCACGGACGGGTCCGGCGCCCCCGCGCCTTCACGCGCATCCCCCGTCCCTCCGCCGCCGTCCGCCACCACCGGCTACATGCCTTCCAGTCCGAGATCGGATCGGGCCCGGTCCATGACGGCGGGCGTCATCTCCTCGATCCCGCGCTCCCGGGCGTATTCGTTGTAGATCTTCTTCACCATCCCCCGCACGAAGGAGGGTACGTGGCCGAGCCGCTCGACCGCTTCCACGCTCCAGCGCACGGGTCCGGGGTTCGTCAACGGCGGTGCGGGCAAGGCTTCGTCGCGCGCCTCGTCTACGCCGGCGCGGATGCCCTCGAAGTTTTCGTTCGGTACGGTGCGGCCTCCCACCTTCACGCCGAGCGAACTCACGAGTTGCGTTTCCATGGGGTTGGCGAGCATCGCCGTCTTCCGCCCGCACGCGGGACACCTGAAGACGGCGGCCATCGTCCCGTCGCCGGGCACCGCCCGCTCGTCGAACGCCATCTGCCGGTCGCAGTCCACGCAGAGGAACTTCATCGCGCCGCGGGCCCCGCGCGAAGGACGTCGACCACCTTCCGGAGCGCATCCGCGGCTCCGCCTCCGCCGGCCAGCCACCCCTCGAGCCGCCCCTCGTCCGCCGCGGCCCCAAGCGCCGCGTCGAAGGGGAGGCGCGCGAGCAGAGGGACCCGAAAACGGCCCGCCAGCTCGGCCCCGGCGTCACCGGCGTGCAGCGGAGCGAGCGCTCCGCAGGCGTCGCAGCGCACCCCCGACAGGTTCTCCACGAGTCCCAGGATGGGGAGGCCGCGTCTCCGGGCGAGATCGAGCGAACGGGCCACGGCATCGCGGGAAGCCGCGCTCGGTATGGTGACCGCGACGATGCCCGCCAGTCCGGGGACGAGCGCGTGGAGTTCGGCGAGTCGCTGGGTGCCCGGCGGCAGGTCCACGAGGAGCGCATCCAGCTCTCCCCACGCGACATCCGACAGGAATTCCCGCAGGGCCCCCCGCTCCTGGGCGCCCCGCCACACGAAGCCGGCGTCGGCGGGCTCGCGCCACGTGAGGGCGCGGTCCGGCTCGGTGAGGAACGCCATCGACATGACGCGGACCCCGGCGCGCGAGGAGGGCGGCGCGAATCCGTCCGGGGATTCGGCGAGGGCTTCGGGTTCGATGCCGAGAAGGCGCGGCACGCTGGGGCCGTTGAGGTCCGCATCGACCAGGCCCACGCGATCCCCGCGCTGGGCGAGGGCGGTCGCGAGGAGGGCGGAGACGAGGCTCTTCCCCACTCCGCCCTTGCCGCTCATGACCCCGATGACGCGGGCGACGGAAGCGAGCCGCACGGACACGCGCTCGTCCCCCGCCGCGATCTGATCGGGGAGATCCGAACGCAGTTCGTCCACTTCGTGGTAGGTGCGGAATCCGGAACTCATGGGGAGTGGAAGCTCCAATCGGGCCGACAGAGGGTCAACAGGCGAAGTTTCGGCTCGCGTCCCGCCTTCGTACGATGTTCGACAGACGGACCGAAGTCCACCGTGAATCGGAACATCCCATGTCGATCATCGGGTTTCACCGTTTTCTCATCGCAACGGCCATCGTCTTCTGCGCCGTCTTCGCCGCGTGGGAGTTCCGGATCTTCGCGAGGGCCGGGAGTCTCGGGGCGCTCGCGATCGGCGTGATCTTCGCGCTCGCGGCGGCGGCGCTGGCCTACTATCTCGCCAACCTGGCCAGGTTCCTGAGCGGAACGCGGCACGAGTCCCCGTGGCACCGGGGACGGTAAGGGGAGAAGACCGGGCGGACGGAGGTCGGCCGGTCGTACTGTACGCCGCGGGGGCCGTGTTCCTGTTCATCCTCGTCATCGTCGTTGCCGGTTCGTTCACGAGGCCCGACCCCGTCACCTTCGTTCCCACGCCCGTCGCCCCGCGCCCCCCCGTCGACGGGTTCGTCGTGGACACCGTCACCGTCGATGCCCGGGACGGCTCGCGGTGGGTGTACTTCGACTTCGACAGGCGGAGCACGGTCGGCGGTCCGCTCGCGGGCTGGGATCTCGCGCTCAACCGGTACCACGTCGTCGTGAACGGCGGCACCGGATACCCCGGGGCCGGCGGGGCGATCGCCATCGCCGCGCCGTGGGAGACCGTCACGGAGGCCCCGGCGTCCGGTTACGCGACCACGGAGGGTGCGCTGGAGGACGGCCCGGCGACGCCCGGACTCGAACGCTGGTACCGGTACGGGTTCTTCTCCCACCTCCTCGAACCGAAGGACGAGACGTACGTGATCCGGACGGCGGAGGGCGGCTACGCGAAGCTGCGGATCCTGAGCTATTACTGCCCGCAGGCGACGCCCGGATGCGTGACCCTCATGTACGGATTTCAGGGAGACGGTTCGCGCCGCCTCACGGACTGAGCCGGCGCGCCCGCTCCACGAGGCCGGACGCCCCCGCCTCCAGCAACCGTTCCGCCAGCCGGCGGCCGAGTGCGCCGGCCGAAGCGCGGGCCCCCGTTCCGGCCGCTTCGACCGGCGGGCCGCCGTCCACGTCGTAGACGGCCGCGCGGAGCCGGAGGTCTTCCCCCCTCAGCGACGCGCGGGCGGCGATGGGAACCCGGCACCCCCCTTCGAGCGCCGCAAGCAGCGCCCGCTCGGCGGTCGCCTCCGCCCGGGCGGCCGGATCGTCGAGCGCCCCGATGCGGGCGGCCGCTCCATCCTCCCCATCCCGGCACTGGAGCCCGAGCGCACCCTGGCCGGGGGCCGGCAGCCAGCCCTCATCGAGGACACGCGCGCCGCGGGGCCACAGGCCGAGCCGCCGGAGCCCGGCCGCCGCCAGGACCAGCGCCTCGAAGCGGCCGTCTTCGAGCTTGCGGAGCCGCGTTTCGACATTCCCGCGGATCGCCCGCGGCTCGAGGTCGGCCCGCGCGGCGCGCAACTGCGCGGCGCGCCGCAGCGACGACGTGCCGACCCGCGCGCCGGAGGGCAGACGTCGGAGGAGGTCGCGTCCGCCCGTGTCCCGGGGCGCGGCAACCGGCGATTCGCGGACCACGAGCACGTCGCGGGGATCTTCGCGGGAGGGGACCGCGCCCAGCGTCAATCCATCGGGGAGGTCCGTCGGCAGGTCCTTCAGGGAATGCACCGCGACGTCGATGTCCCCTTTCCGGAGGGCGCGTTCGAGGTCTTCGGTGAACAGCCCCTTCCCCCCGATCTCCGGAAGCGGCGTCCCGGGATCGCGGTCCCCGGCGGTGGAGATGAACCGGTATTCGACGGACAGCTCCGGCCAGCGTTCGCGCAGCCGTTCGCCCACCCAGGCGGCTTGCGCCCGGGAGAGGGGCGACCTCCTGGCCCCGACGACGAGCGGCTCGCTCACCCCGCGCCGCCGTGTCCCAGCACGCCGAGGATCGCCGCCCGGTCGACCTTCCCCACGCCGGTGAGCGGCATCTCCTCCACGATCGCGATGCGACGGGGGTGCGCATAGGCGGGTCCCCGCTCGAGCGTGTACCGCTTGAGGGATTCGG
The DNA here is from genome assembly GCF_965208695.1 of Candidatus Palauibacter irciniicola. GTDB lineage: Bacteria > Gemmatimonadota > Gemmatimonadetes > Palauibacterales > Palauibacteraceae > Palauibacter > Palauibacter irciniicola. The sequence continues at coordinate 1,261,761 of NZ_OZ242352.1, read as the reverse complement.
CCGTGACGGTCGCCTCGGTTCCGAGCCGGACCACCGCGGCCGGGACCGCACCCTTGAGGGCGTGGGGCACGGGCACGACGGTCGCGTCGCGGACATCGGGATGGGAGAGCAGCAGGTCCTCCACCTCCTTGGGATAGATGTTCTCGCCGCCGGAGTTGAACATGTCGTCGGTGCGGCCGCGGAAGTAGTAGAAACCCTCCCCGTCGCGGAAGAAGAGGTCGCCCGTGGCGAGCCAGCCGTCCCGGATCCGGGCCGCGTTCACCTCGGGCAGATTGTGATAGCCCGTCGTGACGCCGGGATTCCGGACCCACAGCTCTCCGTACTCCGGATCTTCGCTGCCATCGCGCACGAGCTTGATCTCTCCCTCGGGCCACGCCGCGCCGCAGCTTCCCCTCGGGGTCGGGCGTCCGTCGGGCCCAGGTCCGATCATGACCGGCCCGCCTTCGGTGAGCCCGTAGCTCTCGCCGACTTCGATGTCGAACGCGCGCTCGACCGCGTCCATCAGTTCGGGCTGCACCGGAGCGGAGCCCAGCGTGACCTTCCGAAGCGCCGAGAAATCGAGCTTCTCGATCAGATCCATCCGATCCAGGACCATCGCGAACACGGCGGGGACGGCGCCCACCTGCGTACAGCGGTACCCGCTGAGGGCCCGAAGAAACGGTTCCGGGGAGAAGCCGGGCAGAATCACGACCGAGGCCCCGGCCTGCAGCAGGGGCTTGATGGCCCCGGCCATCGCGTTCTTGTGGTAGAGGGGTACGGCGACGAGAGCCCGGTCGCCGGGGTCGGCCGGCCAGTACTTCCGCAGGCAGCGCACCCACCAGAGTTGGCCCTCGTGGGAGAGGACGACGCCCTTGGGCTTGCCCGTCGACCCCGACGTGTAGGGCTGGAACGCCGGGTGGCGGGCTTCGAGCCGCGGGGGATCGAACCGGGGCGACGATTCCGCGAGGGCGCTCTCGTAGTCCAGCCAGCCGGCGCCTCCCCGCTCGCCCCCCATGCCGTCGCCGCCGACGTCCCACCTTCTCTCGATCCCCAACCGTTCGACGACCGCGACCGAGCGCTCGGTCACCGCGGTCTCGACGAAGGCGGCCCGGCAGGCCGCGTCCCGGACGATGTGCGCGAGCGAGTCCTCCGACAGCTTGAAGTTGAGCGGAACGGGGACGGCTCCGCAGCGCATGCCACCGAAGAGGATCTCGACGAACTCGAAGCGGTTGCCGACGCTCAGAACGAAGCGGTCGCCCGCCCCGATGCCGGCATCCGAGAGGAGGTTCGCCACGCGATCCATCCGCTCGTCGATTTCGGCGTACGTGACTTCGCGGGGGACGGGACCCGAAAGGTCGATGAGCGCGACCCGGCCCGGGAAGGCCTCGGCGGCGTCGCGGAGCCAGTATCCGAGGTTGGAATCGCGGCCGCGGGATCGGTCGCTCCGCCCGGCGCCGCTCACTCCTCCGACCCCGGGGATCGCGAGGGGCGCGCGAGCACGGCGATGCAGGCGACCGTGGCCGCGCAGCCGACGGCGACCCACGTCCAGCCGTCGCCGGTCCGCATGACCGACGAGACGCCCCACAGCGCCACGGCGTTCGCGACCAGGTTGAGGACGAGTCCCCAGACCCGCCCGGACCACGGCCCGGCCCGTCGTTCGAGTAGCCGGTCGACGGCGCCCATCACCACCACCCCAGCCGGTTGAAGACGTACGTGACGGCGATCGCGTTCAGGAGCGTCACCTGAAGCAGGATCCCGAGGTTCCACAGGTACGACCGGCAGCGATCCGCGCCGAGGAGTTCGCGGTCGTTCAGCAGCAGGTACATCGACCATCCGACGACGTTGTTCGCCAGCGAGAGAAACGCCGCGATCGCGATCACGAGCCAGACCGGGCGGGCGTTCCAGGCGGCCAGGAAGGCGACCTGCGGCAGCAGCGCGCTGACCTTCCAGCGCCACGACGACGTGTCGGGCTCCCAGCCGAAGGCCTCGTGGATGGCCATCGCCCCGGCGAGACTCATCCCGACCGTCGTCGTGATCGGCACGGCCAGGAATCCCGCATAGAAGAGGATCTGCGACCAGGTGGGCCCGAGGAGCGGCATGAGCGCCGCCGCGAGTTCGGGCGCCGAGTCCGGCGTGATCCCCTGCGGAAACAGCGTCGCCGCGAACACGCCGATCATCAGGAAGTTGATGACCACGAACGGGAGGAAGAGCCCGGCGATCAGATCGAACCGGGCCAGCGATTCGTGCCTCCGCCCCCAGCCCCGGCCGAGCCCCGCGTAATGGAAGAACACCCAGTCCATGACGCCGACGGCCGCCGCGGACGACGCGATGAAGAGGTCCAGACCCTCGCCCCCGCCGGGCAGCCACGGGATGAAGAAGCCGCGTCCCGCCGCGCCCCAGTCGACGCCCACCAGCAGCAGGACGGCTCCGAAGGCGAGGATCATGACGGCGATGCCGCCCTTCATGACCGCCTCGACGAGCCGCGTCCCCCGGCCTCCCCGGCGCCCATAGCTCAGGATGAGCGCGCTCGTGACCCCACAGTAGAGGAGCCAGTTGTACTCGGCGGGGAACGCGAAGCCGGCGAACGGCGCCAGCGACTCGATGAGATGGGTGCCGAGCGCGACCTGGCCGAAGTTGAAGATCACGGCGACCGCGGCCGTGCCGACGAGGCCGGTCATCAGCGACCCGATGACCCATGAGTGGCGCCGGTTCTGTACCGGGATGACGCGGAAGCCGCCCCTGCAGGTGAAGCGGGCCATCGCGGCCATCATGAACAGGCCCAGCCCCGCGCTCAGCCAGATCAGCCACAGGGTCCGGTAGCCGAAGGTGGCGCCCGACAGCATCGAGGAGGTGAGCGTGCCGGCGCCGAGCGTGAGCGCCGCGCCCATGAACCCCGGCCCGGCCAGGCGGGCGTAGCCGCCGAGCTTGCGGTGCAGCGGCGCGCCGGCGAGCGCCGCCAGCCGGTCGGCTTCGGCGTCCAGGACCGCCCGCGGGATCTTGCGGGCGATCGGATAGTTCACGGGATCAGGATCGATTTTCCGAATACGGCGCGCTCCATCAGTTCGCGCATCGCGGTGCGGATCTCGTCGACCGGTCTGACGGCGTGGATGACCGGCTCGAGGTCGCCGCCCGCCACCATGTCGAGCAGGCGCGCGAGCCCCTCGCGGCTCCACCCGTCCGATCCGATGACGGACTGCTCGAAGCTCCAGATGTAGCGGATGTCCGTCGGCGGGTCGTAGCCGGCGGTGGCCCCGCAGGTGACCATGCGGCCCTGGAAGCGCAGCATCTTCAGGCTGGCGGCCCACGAGGCCCCGCCGATGTAGTTGATCACGACGTCCACGCCGCCGGCGTTGGGATCGTGGTAGCGGGGCCGCCCGGCGATCGCCCGCACCCGCCTCACCAGTTCGGCGGAGTCGGAGGGCAGCACGTGATCCGCGCCGAGTGCACGGAGCCGTTCCAGCTTCCGGCGCGAGCCCCCGGTCGCGATGATCCGTGCCCCGATTCGCTTGCAGAGCTGGACGCAGCCACAGCCCACGCCGCCCGTCGCGCCCAGGATCAGCACGGTCTCGCCCGGCTGCACCCGGGCGCGGTCCTCGATCATGCGCAGGGCGGTCCCGTAGGCGACCGGGAGCGCCGCGGCCTGCTCGAACGAGACGCCGTCGGGAATCGGCAGGAGGTTCCCGAGAGGGACGGCAAGGTACTCGGCGGCCGCGCCCGGAGCCTTCTCGCCCAGCATGCCGCGGCTCTCGATCAGCGGGTCGATCAGCACGCGGTCCCCCACGCGCCGTCCGGCCGCCTCCGTCCCGGGCCCGAAGCCCGCGATCTCTCCCGCCGCGTCGCCGCACGGCGTCATGGGGAGCGGCACCCGCAGCCCCGTCGTGCCGCCGAGCATCATCGGGTCGAAGCCGTTGAGCCCGCAGGCGCGGATCCGGACCAGGGCTTCGCCGGGAGCGGGTTCGGGGTCCGGGACCTCGCCCAGGTAGAGTTCGTCGGCGTCGCCGTGCGCGTCGTAGAGGACCGCCCTCACCGCATCAGCCCGCCAGCGACGAGTAGGTCCCCCGTCCGACCGCGCAGAGGCGCCCCTGATCGTCGTGCACGTCGACGTCCGACACCGAGATCGTACGGCCGTGACGCCGCAAACGGGCCGTGGCCAGCAGGTACGGGCCGGTGCAGGGGCGCAGGTAGTCGACCCGCAGCGAAATCGTCGGGACGCCGCCTCCGGCCCGCACGGCGACGACCATGTCCCCGGCGATGTCGATCAGCGAGGCGACCGGACCGCCGTGGTACATCGTGCCGTCTCGGGTAAGGTCGGGACGCATGGTCATCCGGAGGACGGCGGTGTCGTCGCCCAGTTCCTCGAGCGTGACGCCGAGCGCGACGATCGCCTCCGAGTCGGCGAGGATGGACTCGATCAGGGCCCGCGCGCCCGCATCCCGAGCCCCGTCGGTCCGCGCCGCGCCGGACTCCGTCATGGCGGCGGGAGGGCGTTCGTGACGGGCGTAGTCGCGTAGTAGAGGAGCAGGAACACCAGGAGCAGGATCGCAACCCATATGACGGAGACTCCGGTGGGCCAGGTACGCCCCAACACGCCGCTCGGGCCCATGTAGCGCCTGGCCGATCCGATCACGTCGCCGGCCGCGACCACGGTGCGCGCCGCGATGGCAGCCCGCAGCCGCGACGCGACACCACCGCCGGCGAGCGCCAGTCCCCTGCCGAAGCGGCGATAGAACCAGTCCGCATCCAGGTTCGTCGAGGGCAGCTCGTGCGGCTCCCGGTCGGAGAGCCGAAGCCACACGAAGGCGAGCACGGCGAAGAAGAGCAGCTGCAGCTGGCTGATCACGTGCGCGGACGTGAACGGTTCGTACGTGACCGCGTACGGAAGGTTCGGATACAGGAACCAGGTCGGGAACGTCCCGTTGAAGACGCACAGGAAGGCCGCCATCCCCATCGCGATGAGCATGCTCGTCGGCGCCTCCTTCGTGCGGATCCCGGAATCGGGCCCGAAGAAGCCGTAGAACGGAATCTTGATGCCCGCGTGGTGCAGCACGCCGGCGGAGGCGAAGAGGAGGAAGAGCCACACGATGTCGAGGTTCTGCTCCAGCGCCGCCGCCATCACCATCGACTTGCTCACGAAGCCGCTGAAGAGCGGGAAGGCGGAGATGGAGGCGGCGCCGATCACGCAGAGCGCCGCCGTCTTCGGCATGCTCTTGTAGAGTCCGCCCAGCTCGCTGCACTTCGTCGTCCCCGTGCGATAGAGCAGCGCCCCCGTCGACATGAAGAGGAGCCCCTTGAAGAGCACGTCGTTGAAGGCGTGCGCGACCGCCCCGTTCACGGCCATCTCGGTGCCGATCCCGACGCCGCACACCATGAAGCCGATCTGGTTGATCATGCTGTAGCCGAGCACCCGGCGCAGATCGTTCTCGATCACGGCGTAGAAGATCGGGAACATCGTCATGAGGACGCCGACCCAGATCAGCAGATCCTCGCCCTGGTATCCCCGCGCCAGGGCGTAGACGGCGACCTTCGTCGTGAACGCGCTCAGGAAGACGGCGCCGCTGTAGGTGGCCTCGGGATAGGCGTCCGTGAGCCAGTTGTGGAGCAGCGGGAAGGCGGCCTTGATCCCGATTCCGAGCAGGATGAGGTTCGTGCCCAGCGTCCCCGTCCCCAGCGTCCCCGTCCCCAGGTGGTCGAAGGCGACGGAGCCCGTGGCCCGCGCGTGGGCGATGATCCCGGCCAGGAGGACGACGCCGGATCCGACCTGGACGATGAGGTAGCGGATCCCCGCCCGGTAGGAGCGTTCCGTGCCGCGCGCCCACACGAGGAAGACGGAACTCAGCGCCAGAAGCTCCCAGAAGACGAAGAGCGTGATCAGGTCGCCGGCCTGGACGGCTCCGATGGCGGCGCCCGCGTAGACCAGTGCCGAAGCGTCCTCGAGCGCGCTCCCTCCGCGCCGCGCGAAGATGAGCCCGATGAAGGCCGCGATGTGGAAGAGCCATCCGAAGATCCGGCTCAGCCCGTCGATCCGGACGAGCGTCAGCTCGTAGGAGAAGATCGAGACCTGCCCGAACTCCCCTTCTCCCAGGGCAAGAAGGGCGGCGAGGCTCGCGGCGGGCAGGAGGAGGACCCAGCCGGTCCGCGCACGGCCCCGGAGGAGGGGGACGAGCAGTGCCCCGAGGATCATGACCGCGGCGGGAGGAAGGCTACCGATCATAGTAGTCCTCGTCCCGCATCACGCCCTTCCGGAGCAGCTTGGCGGTGTAGACGATCGCCGTGTAGGCGAGGAAGCCGTAGACGGCGTAGAAGGGCGGCAGGCCCTCCCAGTCGCGCTCCGGGTGGCGCAACTCCCACCACCCCATTCGCTGCTGCAGGAAGTTCACGAAATCGAGCGCAAACAGCACGCCGCACACGACGATCAGGATCGCGATCAGGCGCTTCCAGCGCTTCGGATCGTCGAAGTAGTGCCGGCCCCGGTCCTTCACCCGTCCGCCCGCGTCGTGCGTGTCAGAGGCCATGGCCTACCCTCCGCCCAGGGGGACGAGCAGGCGGTACACATCGTCGGCGAGGAAGAAGAGGACGATGCAGCCGACCGCCGTGAACGAGAGTGCCGCGAGGCAGAATGCCGGCGCCTCCTTGAAGCGGGGCGGGTCCGACCCATCGGCGGGCTTCGAGAAGAACGCGCGGATGGGGATCGGGACGAGGTACGCGATGTTCAGCAGTGAACTGACCATCAGTACCGCGACGAAGAGGACCTGCCCGGCGTCGAGCGCCCCGAGCGCCAGGTACCACTTGCTCCAGCTCCCGCCGAGGGGCGGGACGCCGACGACGCTGAGGGCCCCGATGAGGAAGGCCGCCATCGTGATCGGCATCGCCCGGCCCAGCCCCCGCATGTCGCTGATCTCCGTCTTGTGCGCCGCGACGTAGATCGCGCCGGCGCAGAAGAAGAGGGTGATCTTGCCGAAGGCGTGCATGAGGATGTGCATGCTGCCGCCGACCACGCCCCAGGCGTTCGCGAGCGCCGCCCCGAGGACGATGTAGGAGAGCTGGCTCACCGTGGAGTAGGCGAGGCGCCGCTTGAGGTTGTCCTGCGCCATGGCGACGAGCGAGCCCGCAACGACCGTGAAGCCGGCGGCGTACATGAGCCACACGCTGATCCCCGACGCGCTCAGCAGATCGAGGCCGAAGATGTAGATCACGACCTTCATGATCGTGAACACGCCGGCCTTCACGACCGCGACCGCGTGCAGGAGCGCGCTCACCGGCGTCGGCGCGACCATGGCCGCGGGAAGCCAGCGGTGGACCGGCATGAGGGCGGCCTTCCCCGTCCCGAACACGAAGAGCGCCAGCAGGACGAGGAGGACACCGTCGCTCGCCCGGCCGTCCAGGATCCCCCCGGCGCGGAAGTCGAGCGTGCCCGCGAGGACCCAGGTCCACGCCACCGCGAGGAGGAGAAAGGCGACGGAAGTGGTGACGAGGATCCCGAGATACGTGCGGGCGCCCTTCATCGCCTTCGGCGTCCCGTGGTGCGAGACGAGCGGGTAGGTCGAGAGCGTCAACACCTCGTAGAACAGGAACAGCGTGAGCAGGTTGCCCGCGAGCGCCACGCCCATGGCGGCGCAGATGGAAACCGCGAAGCAGACGTAGAATCGCGTCTGGTGCGCTTCCCCGTGTCCCCGCATGTAGCCGATCGAGTACAGCGACGTGACGATCCAGAGCCCGGAGGCCACCAGGGCGAAGAGCATGCCGAGGGGCTCCAGGCGGAGCACGAGGGAGAGGCCGCCGGGGAGCAGCCGCACCAGCAGGACCCCGGGGGTCGCGCCGGCGAGGACGTGCGGCAGGAGCGATGCGACGAACCAGAAGAGCGCCACGCCGGTGGCGAGCGTGACGGCTTCCCGAACGTTGGGCCAGCGGCCGACCGTCGCGATGAGCACGGCGCCGGCGAGGGGAATCACCAGCGCCCAGTACATCGGAACCATGCCGCTCACGGGAGCCCCCGCAGCACGGCTTCGGCCGCCTGCTCCGCCACGCCGGCGGAGTATGCCGTATAGATGCCGAAGAAGACCGTCGCCCCGAGGAGCACCCACGTCGGGACGAGCATCGAGAGCGGCGCCTCGCGCGCCTCGCGCGCCCGCTCGCTCGGTTCGCGGAAGAAGGCGGTCTCCACCACGCGCCACACGTAGACGAGGGCGAGCAGCGAACTCAGCAGCAGGAGGACCGCGACGAGGACGCTGCCCTGTTCCAGCGCCGCCTGGATCAGGTACCACTTGCTGATGAAGCCGGCCGTCGCCGGGACCCCGATGAGGCCGAGACCGCCGAGCGCCCACGCGGCCATCGTCCACGGCATCGCTCGCCCGATCCCCGCCATCTCGTCGAGGTCGACGGAGTGCAGCCGCAGCATGATGCACCCCATGGCCATGAAGAGCCCGCCCTTGATGAGCGCGTGGTTGAACAGGTGGACGATGCCCCCGGTGAGCCCGGTCGCCGTCGCGAAACTGATCCCCAGGACCATGTATCCGACCTGGGCTACCGACGAATAGGCGAGCATCCGCTTAATGTTGCGCTGAAAGATCGCGACCGTGGAAGCCACGAAGATCCCGGCCAGGGCGAGCGGCATGAGCGCGCGCCCCAGCCCGAGGTGCTCGAACGAGAATTCGAGCCCGAACACGCTGAACATGAAGCGCAGAAGGATGTAGACGGAGACCTTGGTCGAGGTCGCCGCGATGAAGGCGCTCACGGCGGACGGCGCGTACGCGTAGGCGTTGGGCAGCCACACGTGGAGCGGGAAGAGCGCCATCTTCAGGGCAATGCCCACGGTGAGGAAGCCGAAGGCGACGAGCGCGGTCCGCATGCCCTCGACGGCGGGCAGCCGGTCGGCCATGTCGACCATGTTCAGCGTCCCGGTCATCTGGTACATGAGACCGATGCCGATGAGGATGAACGTGGCCCCGATCGTGCCCATCACCAGGTACTGGAAGGCTGCGGGCAGCGCCTGCCTGCGACCTCCGAGGGCGATGAGGGCGTACGATGAGAGCGCCGCGATCTCGAGGAAGACGAAGACGTTGAAGAGGTCGCCGGTAATCGCGATGCCGAGCAGGCCCGTGAGGGAAAGCAGGTAGAGCGTGCAGAAGAGGTAGTGCCGGCCGGCGGGAACCTCGTCGATCAGACTGCGCGGCGCGTAGGTGAGCACGAGCGCGCCGATTCCCGACACGAAGAGCAGCACGAAGGCGCCGAGGGCGTCGACGCGATACTCGATTCCCCACGGCGCGGCCCAGCCGCCCAGTTCGTAGGTGATGGCGCCGACCTCGAGCACCTCGCGGAGCAACGCGACCGAGACGCCGAACGCCGCCCAGCACACGATGATCGCGAAAGGCAGAACCAGCGACCGCCGCCGCAGGATGATGCAGAGCGGCGCCGCCAGGAGCGGAACGATGACCTGCAGGACCGGCAGTTGATCTCCGACCATCGAGGCCAGCCAGTTCATCGAGGATCGTCCTGCGCGTAGATCTCGTCCTCCTCGATCGTGTTGTACGCTTCACGGATGCGGACGACGAGCGAGAGGGCGACGGAGGTCGTGGCGACGCCCACGACGATCGCGGTGAGGATGAGGACGCTGGGGAGCGGGTTGCTGTAAACCTCGAACCCCTCGGCCGTGATCGGCGCCGTGCCCCCGCTGACCTTCCCGACCGTGATGTAGAAGAGGAAGACCGAAACCTGGAAGATGTTGAGTCCGATGACCTTCTTGATGAGGTTCCCGCGCGAGATGACGATGTAGAACCCCGTCATCATCAGGAAGATGACGACCCAGTAGTTGTACAGTCCGAGCGCGGAGTCGAAGATGGACTCGATCACTGGCGCCCGCGTCCCGCGAAGGTCGAATAGATCGCGATGATCACCGCGGCGACCGTCACCCCGACGCCGAGTTCGACGACGAGGATCCCGTAGTGCTGTCCCGACGCCGGATACGCCGGCGTCAGGACGCCGTATTCGAGGAAGTTGCCGCCCAGAAGCATCGTCAGAACGCCCGTGCCGGCGAAGATGAGCACGCCGACCGCGATCAGGATTTCGATCACGCGCTCCGGCGCCACGCGGCGCACGGCCGTGAGTCCGTAGATCATCCCGTAGAGCACGAACCCGGCCGCGAAGATGACGCCGGCCTGGAATCCTCCGCCCGGTCCATAGTCGCCGTGGAACTGGACGTACAGGGCAAAGAGAAGGACGTACGGCAGCACGAACTTGCTGACCACGCGCAGGATGGTGTGATCGGTCATGCGGCGTCCTCCCCGCCGTCCGCCGCGGGCCGGCGTTTGCGGCTCCCGCGGAGGAGGACGAGCACCGCGATGCCGGCGGTGAAGATGACGACCGTTTCTCCGAGCGTGTCGTAGCCGCGGTAACTGCCCAGCACGGCGGTGACGACGTTCGGGATGTGGATGTCGTGGTCCGTCCGCTCGACGTAAGAGGGCTGGGGATAGTTGCTGGCCGGCGCCTCGGGATCGCCGAACCTCGGCATGTCCAGCGTACCGTACAGGAGCGCGGCCCCCGTGATCGTCACCACCGCCAGCGGCAACGCCGCGGGCCGGACCGGCCGCTTCGCCTTGCGCGTGGTGAGCGCCAGGGTGGCGAGCGCGAGAATCGTCGAGATCCCTGCGCCGACGGCGGCCTCGGTGAGGGCGACGTCGGGGGCATCGAGCAGGAGCATCCAGCCGGCGCCGAGGAAGCTGAAGATGCCCATCAGCATGACGGCCGCGAACAGCCCGCGCATCCGCAGCACCGCGACCGCCGTCGCGCAGAGCAGCGTGAGGAGCAGCGCCGTCACGACCTGAACTTCCAGGGCTACGGAATCGATGACGCCTCCTCCGCCTCGTCGACGCGCGGTCGGAGCCCGGTTTCCAGCGCGGCATTGGCCAGCGCGTGCGTGGAGGTCGGACTGGTGATCCAGAGAAAGACGAGAATCGAAACCAGCTTGGCGGTCACGATCCACCCGGGCGAGAGGAACATGAGCCCGGCGAGGATGAGCCCCGCCCCGAGCGTGTCCGTGATCCCGGCTCCGTGGATGCGGCAGAAGAAATCGGGCAGGCGAACGACCCCGATCCCGCCGATGACGGCGAAGAGCGCGCCCGTCAGCATGAGCACGGCGCTCACGATCTCGAACGCGGATTCCGGCATCACGACGCCTTCTCCCGGTCCGGGTCCGCGAAATCGCCGTACTTCGAGAATCTGAGCACCGCGATGACGCCGATGAAGTTGATGAGGGCGTAGACGAGTCCGAGGTCGAGGAAGTCCGGCCGGCCCGTGATGAACCCGATCACGGCGATCAGGAGCACCGTCTTCGTGCCGAACATGTTCAGCGCGAGGATGCGGTCGAAGACCGTGGGCCCCTTCCCCGCCCGCACGAGGGCGAGGCCCATCGTGACGATGATCGCGGCGAGGACGGCGGCGAGGATCATCCGCGCCCCTCGACCCGCGCGACCCGCCGGTCCATCTCGCCCGAGAGGACGCCTTCGGCCGCCTCCTCCGTCAGGGCGTGGACCGTGATGTGGTCTCCCTCCGTATCGACCGTCACGGTGCCGGGCGTGAGCGTGATCGAGTTCGCGTAGATGACCCGGCCGATGTCGGTGCGCTGCCCGGCCCGCACCCGTATCACGCGGGGCTGGATCGGAAGCCCGGGGCGCACGATGCGCACGGCGACGGCGATATTCGCCTTCACGATCTCGACCACGAGCCAGGGCAGGTAGCGGACCAGCCCCAGCGGGAGCTGGATCGGCGCCCCCTCGTCATCGACGATCCTCATGCGGAGCGAGATGAAGACGACGAGCCCGATGGACACCGCTCCCAGACTCAGAATGACCGGGTTGTCGAAGTGCCCCGACCAGATGAGCCACACGGCGGCCAGGATGGCGACGAGGCCGACGGCGTATGTCACGGATTCGGAGTGGCGGGTCGAGCGGCTTGCGGCATGTCGGCGCCCGGACGTTGAGTGAAGGTTGTCGGCCCATCCAAAAGTCGACCACAGAATGGCGAACCGGTCGCGCGGGCGCGAGAGGCTCCCGCCCGATCCCGTCCCGGCGGTCGACGCCGGTCAGTCTACCACTGCGATTGCGCTCCGTCGACGATCTGCTGGACGAGGTTCTCGAGCGCGACGATCAGGGCCTGGTCTTCGGTTTCGTTTCCGGGTTCGTATTCCCCGGTCCCGGTCAGACTCTGGTTGCCCCAGATGATGAGGTTCTCGGCCACATCGAGGATCTCGACGGAGACGCTGACGGTCACGCGACGCTGGAAGACGTCCGCGCCGACCCCCCCGACGGCGTCGAAGTTGACCGCCTCATCGGCGTAGCGCCGGATCTGCGCCGTGATGACCGCGTCGGCTTCCTCCTCGGACGCGAGCCGCAGCCCCAGCCGCTGGCGCGCCGCCGTGAGGAGTTCGTCCATCAGGGACTCGGCGATGCCGAACTGCGTGCTCTCGTTCTCGATCGGTGCGACCCACACGGTGCGCATGTGGCTGGGCAGCCCGCCGCCGCCGGAGAAGCCGTAGCACCCCGCCAGCACGGCGAGCATCGGAATCGTGGCCATCGCTCCGGCGCGAAATCGGCAGGACATAGTGTTCCTCATCGTATGGCTGTGATTGAGCCGTCGCGCTCACCAACTCCCAAAGTACCCCGCTCGAGTCCACGATGTCCCGATACCGGGCTTCCCGGGGCCAGCTGAGGTCGCTTCCCCACTCGAGTTCGATCCAGCGCTCGCGGCGGCCGGCCCGGCGCTCCTCGAGGCGGGTGAGGCGTCCCTCGTCAAGATAATAGCTTCGCGTCGCGCCCCCTTCGACCGCGAACTCGAGGACGCTGGAGCCGGGGATCTCGTACCCCCCGGCGGGAGGCGCGTCGCCGGGCCGAAACACCCCCGCCATGGCGTACAGGAAGACGGTCGGGGGCAGTTCGACGCCCTCGAGGTCGCCCGACGTGGCCAGAACCCCGTCGACGAGCGTGGCCTGGAGGCTTCCCTCCCCCGTCGAGAAGAGATCGAGACGAAAACGGTCGGGAGGATTCACGCGGGCCGCGCCGTCGCCGCGGAAGTTCCCGCTCTCGCCGGCGTATTCCCACCTGAAGACGACGTGCATCGGCTGTTCCGTGCCCGAGGTCGCGCGCGCCCGGAGCGCGACCTCGTCCGCATCCGGCATCGGGGCCCCGCGCTCGAAACCGCCGCCGCAGGCGGTGAGGGGCAGGAGGAGGAGAAGCCGGAGGACGCGGCGCCCCGGGGCTCGGTTCACGTGGCGGCCGGCGGGGCGGCGACGGCCGGAAGGGTCTCCAGTTGCCGCTTCACGGCCTCCGGAAACCGGTGCGGACGGCCCCGCGCATCGGTGCACACGAGGGCGGTGCGGGCGCGGGCGAGCGTCGCGTCGTCGGACGCACGCGCGATCCGGTAGGCGAACACGACTTCCCGGCTCCGGACGCGCTCCACGCGGGTGTGAATCCGGATGAGTTCGTCGTACTCGACCGGGATCCGGTATTCGACCTCTACCCGGGACACCGGGAGCCAGAGGCCTCCGCGCTCGAGTTCCGCGTACGACACGCCGCGCTCGCGCATGAGCGTCGTGCGCCCGAGTTCGCACCACACGAGGTAGTGGCGGTGGTGCGCACGCCCCATCTGGTCGGTCTCGGCATACCGCACGCGTACTTCCGTCGTTCCGACTCCGTTCGCGCCTTCCATGGCCGCAATATGCTCCCGAGACGCACCGGGTGTCGAACTTTCTCCCGTGACCGATGCACCGCGGTCCCTCGCCGGGGTTTGACGGGCCGCGCCCGGCGCGCCGAGCTTCGGCCCCATGTCCGAACGCACCGTCGTCGTGTCCGACATCCACCTCGGGGCCGTCGCCGCCGAGAACGCGCGCGCGTTTCTCGCCTTCCTCGAGGAGGCGCGCCGATGGGGCGACGAACTCCTGATCAACGGCGACCTGTTCGACTTCTGGTTCGAATACCGACAGGTGATCCCGCGCGGCCAGCTCGACGTGCTCGCCCGCCTGCGGCGGCTCGTCGAAGGCGGCATGCCCGTCCTGTTCATGGGCGGGAATCACGACGCGTGGGGGGGGAGTTTCCTCCGCGACGAGGTCGGAGTCGAAATCCTCGAAGAGCCGGCGCGGCGACGGATCGCGGGGCGGCGGGCGTACATCGCGCACGGCGACGGACTCGGCCCCGCGGATCGGGGCTACCGGGTTCTGCGCCGGGCCGCCCGCAGTCCGGTGGGGCGCGGACTCTTCAGGTGGGTCCACCCCGACCTCGGGCTCCCCCTCGCGCGGCTCGCCAGCGGCACGAGGCGGGCGCAGGCGGGGGGGGTGCGGAGCGAATCGCCCCGGGCGTCGCTCCTCGCGCGGCACGCGGTGGAGATACTGGCCGCACACGAGGACGTGGACCTCGTCGTGTTCGGGCACTCGCACCGGCCGGAAGTCACCGAACTCGCGCCGGGGAGGTTCTACCTCAACTCCGGGGACTGGCTCCACCACAACAGCTTCGCGGTCGTGACGCCGGACGAGATCCGCCTGGAGTCGTACCGGGGACCCGGCGAAGGCTAGGGGAAATTCACCTTGAAGCCGAGGGCGATCCCGACGGATCCATCGGCGGGCGGGCCGATCGAGGGCTCGAAGTCCCAGAACTGCGTGGACACCCAGGCGTCGAGACCGCTCAAAAAGGCGAAGAATCCGGCGAGGACGATCCAGTTTTCGCGCTGCCCGGTGCGATTGGAGATCCGCTCTTCGTTCGGCGGCATCTCCTCCTTCGCCGCGGAGAGCCGCGCGTCGGCCTTGAAGACCATGAACAGGAAGACGGACTCGGCGGCGAAGTAGAAGGCGCCGCGGGCCGGCCGCCCGACCTCCAGCTGTCCCCAGCCCGGAAGGATCAGGGAGCGTCCGAAGGCGCCAAGCGGGGAGATGGGGGGGCGCCGTCCCGTCGAGTCGGCGGCGGGGCTCGTCTCGGCGGCGACCGAATCGGGCGCGGCCACCGGGGGCGGAGGATCCTGCGCCCGCAGCGGCGATGGCTCCAGGGCCTGGCCGGCCAGGAGCACGGCGGCGAGCGCGAAGGTGGCGGGAACGTGTGGGAATCGAACCCACCCGGGACGCGCGAACGCCCCATAACGGTTTTGAAGACCGCAGGCGACACCAGTCACCATCCGCTCCCGGTCAATCCGCATCGTTCGTCATTCCCGGTCCGGCCGCTCTCAAATCGCCGGCCGCGCTCGCCCGATCACCTCGATCTCGACCCGGGCCCCGAGGGGCAGCGCGGCCACGGCGACTGTCGAGCGGGCCGGATACGGCGGCTCGAAGTGGCGGGCATAGACCTCGTTCACGGCGCCGAAATCGCCCATGTCCGCGAGGAAGATCGTCGTCTTCACGACATCGCCGAAGGCGAGCCCCGCCTCGCCCAGCACGGCCGCGAGGTTCGTCATCACGCGCTCCGCCTGGGACACGACATCGGGGCCCACCAGCTGGCCGGTGGACGGGACCAACCCCACCTGTCCCGCGGAGTAGAACAGCTCGCCGGCCCAGTACCCCTGGGAGTAGGGGCCGACGGCGGCGGGTGCATGGTCGGTGTGGACCGATCCGGTCTGCATGCTCGAGACTCCTTTCGGGGGCGGGCGATCGGCCGTCGCCACCGGGCATGACGCGGCGCGTCCGCCGGTCGCCATCGCCTTGCATCGAATCGGTGGGAGCCGGTAACCTCGCCCGTACGCCTCATCGCTGGAGGCGAGTCGTTGCGTTCGAACGCGTTCTGGCGGTCGGGCGAACATACTTCGATCCCCCGGAGAGCGCCAAAGACCGTGCCCGCCGGCTCCGCCCGCCGTTCCGCCGCAAGACTCGCCCGCGATGCCGTACTTCGCATGGCCTTCGCGGTCGAGGCCTATTTCAGGCTCCTCGTTCGCGTGACGAGGGCCTGTTTGAGCCGGCCCTTCTACCGCGGCGACCTCGTGCAGCAGATGGACACGATCGGCGTCGCCTCGATCTTCATCGTCATGCTGACGGGCCTCTTCACGGGGATGGTGCTCGCCCTCCAGGCCGCCGTGGAAATGGAACGTTTCGGGGCGACGGTCTACATCGGCCGCCTGGTGGGGGCGAGCACGATCCGCGAACTCGGCCCCGTCCTCACGGCGCTCATCGTCACGGGGCGGGCGGGGGCCGGCATGGCGGCGGCCCTGGGCGCAATGCGGGTCACGGAGCAGGTCGACGCGCTCCGCACGATGGGCGTGGACCCGATCCGGAAGCTCGTCGTGCCCCGTTTCCTCGCCGCCCTCGTGATGCTCCCCGTGGTCACGATCATAGGCGATGCCGTCGCCATCCTGGGCGGGCTCCTCATCGCGGTGCTGATGCTGGACTTCACGGCCCAGCTGTATATCAACTCCGTGTGGGAAACCCTCGCGCAGACCGGCTTCGTGCTCACGGTCATCCCCATCGACCTGATTCAGGGACTGGGCAAGCCCTTCGCGTTCGGCGGGATCATCGCGCTCACGAGCTGCTTCCACGGGCTTCGGGCGGAGGGCGGCACGGAAGGCGTGGGGCGAGCGACGACGCGGGCCGTGGTGACCTCGTCCATCCTCATCCTCGCGATGGATTACTTCCTCACGCAGATCCTGCTGACCATGTTCCCATCGTGAACGAGGATCCGACATGAGCGGCCGCACGCCCGACGGCGCGCCGGAGCCGGGAAGCGAGGCCTTCGAGGCGGAGCTGCGCGACGAGATTCGCCGGGAACTGGAGACCCACGGGGGCGGGTCCGCGCAACCCGAAATCGTCGAACTGCGGGACGTGTGGCTCTCCTTCGGAACTCACGAGGTGCTGCGCGGCGTTTCGCTGGGCGTCGCGCGCGGCGGGACGCTCTGCATCCTCGGCGGGTCGGGAGTCGGGAAGTCGACGATCCTGCGCCTCATGCTCCGGCTCCTCCTCCCCGACCGCGGCGAGGTCCTCATCGAGGGACGCGACATCAGCGCGGTTTCGCGTCCGGAGGCTCTGGCGCTGCGGGAACGGATGGGGATGGTGTTCCAGGGATCGGCGCTCTTCGATTCCCTGAACGTGTTCGACAACGTGGCCTTTCCGCTCTACGAGCATACGAAGCTGGCGGATGGTGAAATCCGGGACCGCGTCGAAGAGGTGCTGTCCTTCGTGGACCTCGACCCGGCGATGGTGCTCCCTCTGCTCCCGTCCGCACTGTCCGGAGGCATGCGCAAACGGGTCGCCATCGCGCGGGCGATCGTGCACCGCCCCCCCATCCTCCTCTTCGACGAACCGACGAGCGGGCTCGACCCGATCACGACGCGGAGGATCGATGAACTGATCCTGAAGCTGCGGCGGGAACTGCACGTCTGCGTGGTCGTCGTGACCCACGATGTGCGGTCCGCGGCGAGAATCGCGACCGAGACCGCGCTCCTGAAGGACGGGAAGATTATCTTCAGCGGAACTCCGGAGGAGATGCACGCCACGGAAGACCGCTATGTTCGAGCCTTCCGCGGCTAACCGCCACGGACTGCCGAGGGGCCAGACAGGGGGCACAGGGATACGATGCGACGGTCGGAACCGATCACATGGGACCAGATGCGCGTGGGGTTCGTCCTCATCGTCTCCCTCGTCCTGCTCGCGTTATGCGTGCTTTTCGTGGGCCGGATCGGGGACGTGTTCGGCGAGCGCTATCAGCTTGTCGCGCTGATGGAATCCGCTTCGGGGCTCCGCCCCGGAGCCCCCGTCCAGGTGGCCGGGAGGGGCGTCGGCCAGGTCGAGCGCGTGGAGTTCATCGCACCGGAGGAGCGGGGGGACTCGGAAGCCGCGGTCGCGGTCTGGCTCGGGGTCAACGTGGACATCCGGGAGCAGATCCGGCGCGGATCGAGAGCCCGCGTGCGGACGCAGGGACTGCTCGGCGACCGCCTCATCGACATCGAACCGGGGTCTCCCGATTCGGCGATCCTCGTTCCGGGAGACACGATCGGAACGGCGCCGGCGCTGAGCTACGACGAACTCCTCGGCCAGGCGGCCGATGCCGTCCTCGGTCTCACACAGCTCTCGAACGACCTTTCGGCGACGCTGGCCCGCGTCTCGAGCGGCGAGGGTTCGCTTGGACGCCTCCTCGTCGATGAAGCGCTCTACGACGGCCTCGTCGACCTCAACGAAAACCTCGCGGCAGTGCTGGGGCCGATCGCCGACGGGGAGGGCTCCTTCGCCCGTCTCCTCGAGGATGAGGAATTCTACGACCGCCTCGTTTCCTCCACCGCCCGCTTCGACACGGTGACGGCGGCGCTGGCGGCCGGCGAAGGGACGCTCGGGCGTCTGCTGGCGTCGGACTCCCTGTACCGCGCGGTCGCCTCATCCGCGACCCGGGCCAATGCGATCCTGGGCCTCATCGAGAACGGCGAAGGGGCGGTCGGGCAGCTCATCGGCGACGAGACGCTGTACGAGGAGTTTCTCAAGGTCGTGGTGGACCTGAACGCGTTCCTCACCGAGGTGCGGGCCAACCCCGGAAAGTTCATCCCGCCGATCCGGGTCTTCTAGCAGATCCGGTAGCGGATCCGGGCCCTCTAGAGGTCGTGCATCGTCTCGAAATCGACGACCTCGAACTCGCGCGCGCCGGCCGGAAGCCTCACGCTCACGAGTTCGCCCTTCCTTCTTCCGAGGAGCGCGCGGCCGATGGGCGACTCCATCGAGATGTCGTTGTTCTCGATGTCGACGTCGTCGCCGATCGTGAGGTTGAAGGACTCGATCTCGTCGTCCTCCAGGTCGCGCACCGCGACTCTCGAACCGAACCCGACCCGGTCCGTCGGGATGTTCTCGATATCGAGTTCCCCGAGCTGGGACATTCGGCGCGCCAGATAGTCGAGCCGCGCCCGCACGAAGCCCTGCCGCTCCAGGGCGGCGGTGTACTCGGAATTCTCCCGCAAGTCGCCCTGGGCGACGGCCTTCTCGATTTCCTTCGGAAGGATGACGTTCAGCTCGTGGAGAAGCGTCTCCGCTTCGTCCCCGATCTTGCGCTGCAGTTCTTCGATCATCCGGAACCTCCTCGACCCGTCGACGGGCCGGCCGCAAAAAAAGCCGAGGCGCTCCCGGAAAGGGAGGCGCCCCGGGCGGAGCACTGCCGGCGCAGGTTATGCGACCCTGCACCTGATGGAGGCGGCGGGAATCGAACCCGCGTCCGCGAGCCCATCCACCACGGCATCTACGTGCGTAGTTCGTGATCGAGTCTCGTCCCGCGAGGGTTCACGAACAACCCCTCACGGAACCAGCCGTGTACGCGGCTCTCGCCGTGCTCTCGTCACCCGCGGCTTACGGCGCGCCGGGGCGACCAGCCCGATTCATCGACGTCCGCCGGGAGGTCCTCGGGCCCGGACCTCTCGGGGACGGGCTACGCGATTTTACGCAGCCAGAGCCAAACCGTCGTTGGCACCTGAAGGTTTCCCGGTGTTTAACGAGGCCCCGGGCACCTCGGCACGCTTCCGCGGCTTCCGGTTCACGCGTCGAAGCCGTGTCGCCCCCCTGATACTCGCAAAGGCTACCCCACACGGTCGTTTATCCCGTCGTGCAGCGCAAGTTCCGGGAGCGGCCGAGGAGGTTCTTTGACAGCCGGAAACCGGCGCGGGTATACTCGGGGCTTGCCGGGTCCGGCGGCGCCGGTGCCCGTTGATTCGATATGCGCCCCGCGCTCGCGGGGAGGAGATATAGATCCAAGTGCAGCTTCGAGAATTTTTCGTTCCGTCCGCCATCAAACTCGACCTGGCGGCCGAGACGAAGGATGAGGCCCTGAAGGAACTCGTGTCGTGTATGGGCCTCGACGGAAAATCCGAAGGAATCCTCTACAAGATGCTGAAGCGGCGGGAAAATCTCGGTTCGACCGGGATCGGCCGCGGCATCGCGATCCCGCACTGCCGTTCGCTCGTCGTGACCCGGTTGAGGGTCGCGTTCGGCCGCAAGCTCTCGGGTCTGGATTTCAAGGCGATCGACGAGAAACCCGTTCGGTACGTCTTCCTCATCGTCGCGCCGCCGCTGGAGGTCTCGAATCAGTATCTTCCGGTGCTGGGCAAGATCGCGCAGTTCGGCAAGGAAGCCGACGTGCCGGAATTGCTCGCCGAAATATCGAGCCCCGAACAGTTCATCGAGTTGCTCGATGCGAAGGACCTCTAGTGGACCAGCAACTCGAACTGCTCCTTGAGATCCAGGACCTGCGAATGCAGCGTCGAGGTCTCACGGACGGAACGCTGACCGACCTCGAGGCGGAGGTCTTCGACATCAAGATCGAGGACGCGATCCGATCGCTCGACGAGAAGGTCGAGGAACTCGCGCAGAGGCTGACGCGGGGGATCCGGGAGCGCTATCGCCGCATCGCCGACAAGGCGCCGCGCGTCGTCGCGCCGGTCATCAACGGCATCTGCTACGGCTGCTTCGTGGCGGTTTCCACGGCCCGCGCCTCCGAGGCGGACCGAAATCTCCGCGTCGAATCGTGCGAGTACTGCGGCTGCTTCCTCTACCACGTCGGCTGAACCCGGACTGAGCCCGCAGCCCGCTTAGCCGGGCGGGCGGACGAGAACTCTTCCTTCCGCGGTTCGCCGGGTCACGCCTTCCCGGTCGAGGTATTCGAGGAGCGGGATCAGGTACTTCCGGGAGAGCCCGAACGTTTCCTTGAACCGCGTGGGAGGGGCCGGCGCGCCATCGGCGAGAAGCTCTCTCGTTCGCGCCTCCATGTTCTCCAGAGCCCCGACGGCGACATGCAACTCGGGTGTCACCGCCTTCGTCACGCCGGACTCCTGCAGCAGCCGGAGGAGGTCGTCGAGCACGGCGCGGTCCAGACGCAGCTTCTTCCCCAGTTCCGCGACGAGCGGTGGCTGCAGTCCGGCCGCCTCGATCGTCCCCTCGAGTTGCGCGCGCCCCTCTTCCTCGCGCGGAGTGAGGCGGGGCGCGTGGTCCGGAAGCGCGAGCCGCGGCCCGTTCTCGAGCAGACGCCGGTCCGCGAGGAGTCGGCGGACGGCGGTCTCCGCCAGTTCGAGGTCGCAGACGGGCGCCATCGCGGAGCGTACGGCCTCCTTCGACACGCCCGGGGCGCGGCGGTCCGCGGCGTGGAGGCGGACCATGCTTTCCTCCACGGCTTCCATCGCCTCGGCCACCGCGTCGGCCGCGAACCAGCGGTCGCCGATGCGCACACAGCCGGCCTCCCCGGCGGCCGTCTCGAGCGTGGGGTCGCGCCGTCCGAGGAGGATCGGCGATGTCGCGACGGGGAGCCCGCGCAGGCCCCCCAAGGCCACGGCGGCGGCGAGCGCCTCCGCCGGGTCACCGTCGAGAATCCGCCGCCAGGCTGCCGTCCGCGCGGGCCAGTCGGGCGGCGGGTTCAGCTCCGCCACGCGGATCCCGCCGATCGTCGTCACCGGCGAGTAGAAACGAAGGATGGCCCGATCGCGGGTCCGGGCGAGGAGCGGCGCCTCGAGGGCAAGCACGGCCCAGGCGGTCGCGCCGGGCGCGACGGGCTGGCGATCGGCCGTTTGCAGTCGGGCCATGACTTCGCGGGTGCCGAGGTAGACCCTCAGACGCTGTCCATGGCGGAGGGGCCGGTCGCGGCTCCCGAGCGCTCGCACCCGGACGCCGAGACGCTCGCTCGACCTCCACTCGGACGGGTCCACGAGCACGCTGCCCCGCTCCACCGCGGACGGCGCGACGCCGACGAGCGCAACGGCGCACCGGCGGCCGGCGGTGACGCGGCTCCGGGGGTCTTCGTGCACCTGGAGTGCGCGCACGCGGGCCGAGTCGCCCCCGGGGAAGACGCGCACGGTGTCGCCCACGCCGACGGATCCGCTCCACACCGTGCCGGTCACCACAGTCCCGGTGCCCCGGATCGAGAAGGATCGGTCGACCGGGAGCCGGAAGCGGTCGTCGACGCTGCGCGCGGCGATCCCCGCCGTCGCCCTGCGGAGCGTGGCCCGCAATGCTTCGATCCCATCGCCTGTCAGGGCGGAGACCGGCACGATCTCCCACGGCGCCCGGACGGGATCCTCGTCCAGCAGTTCACGGGTCGTCTCCCTCGCGAGTTCGAGCCAGTCCTCATCGACGCGGTCGCTCTTCGTGAGCGCGACGACCCCCCGGCGGATGTTCAGAAGACGGGCGATCGCAAGGTGTTCGTGCGTCTGGGGCATCGGCCCCTCGTCCGCCGCCACGACGAGGAGGAGGACATCGATGCCCGTGGCCCCGGCGAGCATGTTCTTGAGAAAGTCCTCGTGCCCCGGGACGTCCACGATCCCCGTCTCCAGGCCGGGATCGAGGTCGAGCCGCGCGAAGCCCAGGTCTATCGTGAGCCCCCGCTTCCGCTCCTCCAGCCAGCGGTCCGTCTCGACCCCCGTCAACGCCCGCACGAGAGCCGTCTTGCCGTGATCCACGTGGCCGGCCGTCCCGATCACGATCCCGCGCCGATCGCTCGCGCCCCCGTTCACCGTGGGCTCACCGGTCGTTCACGGGTCCCTCAGTCCAGCCGACTCAGAAAAGGCAGAGACTTCAACTGTGCGCCCTCCGCCACGTGGTGCCGGATGAACTCGGCCAGCCAGCGGCCCTGGCGGCCGTTGGCGCGGTTCCGTTCCGCCTGCCCGCCGGACACGAGGATCCGCAGGGCATCCAGCTCTCCCGGGTCGAGTTGGGGCCCGATCGGACCGCAGGAGCCGCAGCGAAGTCCGCCGGCCTCGAAGTCGAAGCGCGCGCCCGCGGCCCCGATGGGACTCCGGCAGCCGACGCAACGTTCGATCTCCGGGCGGAACCCCAGCGCGTTCACCACACCCCAGACGAACTCCAGCCCGCCGGCCGACGCCCCTTCCCGGACCCGGCCGTGGAGCCCGTCGAGGCCCTCCGTCAGGGTCCGGTACAGCTCCGCATCGCTGTGCTCCGGGGCGAGGCGCATCACCAGCTCGCAGAGGACGGATGCGATCGTGAAGAGTTCGATCGAACGGTCGAGCCCCCGCCGGTCACGGAGGAGTTCGAAGTTGGAGAGGGTATGCAGGTCGCGTCCCTCCCGGCTGTAGAATGTCGCCTCCCCTTCCACGAAGGGTTCGAGCAGGCCGCCGAAGCGGCTGCGGGGGCGCAGCGCCCCCCGGGCGAGCGCGGAGCAGGGGCCGAGTTCCCACGTCATCAGGCGCAGGATCTTGCTGGTTTCGCTGTACCGGTACGTTTGGAGGACCACCGCACGGGTCGTCACGAGTCCCACTCGGCCCCCCTAATGTCCCCTCGAGCAGCCGCGGTATCTCCGGGACACGGCACCAGCCCCGGGCGCGGTCAGCTGGGACGAAGCAGGATATCGGTCGTTCCCGCCCCGATCGGCGCCTCGTCGATGAACTCGCCCTCGGCCGAGAGGAGAACGAGGCGTCCCTGGCCCGCGGCCACGTAGGTGGCGCAGAGGATCTGGCCGTCAAGAAATCCGGCCGCGACCCGGCAGTTGAGGTTCGAGCCGTCCCGGTCGCGCGGCTGGATCGGGTTTTCCGGCCCGTTCATCCAGTCCCGAACCGCAAAGCTGAACCTGAGCACGTCCGTTTCCGTCGCCCCGATGCCCTTCGTTCGCACGACATAGACGAGCCCGTCGCGCCCGGCTTCCATGGAGATGCCGCTCCCCCCAAGGGGGTTCACGTCCTGCACGGTCCGCGCCGACATGTCGATCTCGACGAGATTCCCCTCCCCCACCGCGGCGGAGGTCACCGGATCGACTGCCCCGCCCGCCAGCAGGAGCATTTGGTCCTCGAGCACGATGGCCTCGTTGACTCCGACCGTGCCTTCCGGAAGCCTCAACTCGTCGAAATAGCTGCCGCTGATGAACTCGTGAAGGACAATGCGGGGGGGGCCGAGGGGCTCTCGTCCGCCGTCCTCGTCATCGAGGTTGCCATCGGCGGAGACGAGGAACTGCCCCGCCGGAATCACCCTCTCCACGAAGGTGCCCACCGCCTCGACGGCGATCTGCGCCATCGGAGTGCCCGGGAAAGCCACGTACACCGCGTCCTGCGCCCGGGCGGGGATGAGGGCGCCCACCGTACCGCCCGCATCGAAGATCACGGTGGGTTTACCGGGGTCCACGATCGCGTTGTTCGGAAAAACGGCCGTCGTCCGTTCGTCGGTGGAGAAGGACCCGAAGACGACCTTGCTCCCCTCCGGAGCGTCCCACGCCGTCACCCAGAGGTCCTGAATGAAATCCGCCGTCCGGCCCCTGAACCCCGCCTCCAACTGAATGTCACGCCCGAAGGGGACGATCCGGCCATCGATCCGGTTGAACTGCTGCAAGGTCCCGGAGATGGAGTTGAGAACGGCGAATTCCGAGCGGTCGGGAGTTGCGACGCCCGGGTCATCCGGCCCCGTCCCGTTCGAACCCCCGCACGCGGCGAGGACCGCCAGCGCCCCAATCCGTATCCAGCTACGTCTCATGATCCGCTCCTCTGATGCCCAACCCTGTGCGGCCCGCGGCCGGTCGCCGACCGGGAGCCGTCGCCGCCCCGGCGGTTGGGTCCTTCCCGGCAAGGTCCGCTCGCGGGTGGTGAAGGGCAAGCGGACGCCGCCCTGTCCGTTCCGGTTCGGCGAGCTTCCGCCAGAATAACGTTTAGAGGGCCTGCATCGGCGACGACGCGCCCCCCGGAGGCCGCGGGGTTTTGCCACGGACCGCTAGGGCTCGAAGCGGCCGAAGTCCTCGGGGTCCAGCCCCTTGAGGTAGTCGCTCAGCGGCTCCTCGGGGGCCCGGGATGGCCCGGTCCCGGAAGGCGGCGCTTCCCCCTCGGCCACTCCGGTCTCGTCGATCTCGAACGCGCTCGCTTCGAGGAGGCTCTCCGCCGCATGAATCGGGACGCCGGCTCGAAGCGCCAGCGCAATGCTGTCGCTGGGACGGGCGTCGATGGAGATGAACTCGTCCTCTCGACGGAACACGAGCGACGCGTAGTACGTGTTGTCGACGACCTTCGTGATGAGTACGCGTACGAAGGTGCTGTCGAGCCCGCGCACCACGGCGTTGAAGAGATCGTGCGTGAGGGGCCGCGTGAACTGGACTCCGGCGAGTTCCATCGCGATGGCCGAGGCCTCGCCGGGTCCGATCCAGATCGGGAGGAAACGCTCGCCGTCCTTCTCTCTGAGAATGACGACGGGAGCGCCCGTCGTCTTGTCGAGTCCGAGGCTGGCCACGGCGACCTCCCGCATCCCGGACTCCGTCATCCCGGCCCTTTCCCGGCCCCGCCCCAACGTCGACTGCTAGCCGGCGAGGGCATCGGTCCGATCGGTTCTCTCCCACGTGAACGCGTCGCCTTCGGGCTCGCGGCCGAAATGCCCGTAGGCGGCGGTCCGGCGGTAGATCGGTTTCCGGAGGCCCAGCCGCTCGATGATCGCTCGCGGCCGAAGGTCGAAGACCTCCGTCACCCGGCGGGCGAGTTCGTCGTCGGGCCGACGCCCGGTGCCGAAGGTGTCGACCATCACGCTGACCGGCTCGTCGACCCCGATCGCGTAGGCAAGCTGGACTTCGGCGCGCCGCGCGAGTTCCGCCGCGACGAGGTTCTTGGCGATCCAGCGGGCCGCATACGCCGCCGAGCGGTCGACCTTCGACGGGTCCTTTCCCGAAAAGGCGCCGCCCCCGTGTCGGCCCACGCCCCCGTACGTGTCCACGATGATCTTCCGCCCGGTGAGGCCCGCATCGCCCTGCGGTCCGCCGATCTCGAAACGACCCGTCGGGTTGATGTGGCACTGCGCCCGGCCTTCATCATAGAGCTCGTCCGGCAACACAGGCCCGATGACTTCTTCCCTGATCGCCGCTTCGATCTCATCCTGCGCGATGTCGCCGTCGTGCTGGGCCGAGACGACCACTGTGGTGATCCGGGCCGGTTCGCCGTCCCGGTATTCCACCGATACCTGCGCCTTTCCGTCCGGCCGCAGCCAGGCGATGCCTCCGGCGCGCCGCACGTCGGCCAGGCGCTTCACCAGCGCGTGCGCCAGCATGATGGGGAGCGGCATCAGCTCCGGCGTCTCGTCGGTCGCGTATCCGAACATCATCCCCTGATCTCCGGCGCCACCGACATCCACGCCCTGGGCGATGTCGGCCGACTGCTCGTCGACCGCGGTAAGCACGCTGCACGTGTCCCACCGGATTCCGTGCTCGGCGCGCGTATAGCCGATGTCGCGCAGCACTTCCCGGGCAATGGCCGCGATGTCGATCCCGGCGTCCGTGGTGATCTCGCCGGTCACGAGGACGAGGCCCGTCGTCACGAGCGTCTCGCATGCGACCCGACCCCGGTCATCCTCCGCGAGGATGCCGTCGAGGACGGCGTCCGAGATCTGGTCCGCGATCTTGTCGGGGTGTCCCTCCGTCACGGATTCCGAGGAAAACGGTTGTATCCCCTTCACGAGGCTGGTTCTCCCACTTGGAGGTTCGCGGCGGAGCGCCGCAGGAGGCGTAGCGGCCAAGATAGTGGCCGCCCGGCCGGGCGGAGGCAACGTCGCCGCCGCGGGATCAGGAGATGTACAGCGGCGACGGCTCCACCGGAATCGCGTCCTCCAGCCGCGCGAGGAGCTCCCCGGGCATCCCGGAGAGGGAACCATCGCGGCCGACGCGGCTCCAGAGTTCCGACAGCTTCGCCACGGACAGGAGTCCCACGAGTTCCCTCACTTCGGGGATCGACGCGGGCGCGAGACTGAAATCCCGATAGCCGAGGCCGAGCAGGAGGGCGAGCCCCACCGGTTCGGCGGCGAGATCTCCGCAAACGCCGATGTCGAGGTCCAGGGCGCTGGCCGTGTTGAAGATCCGCTCGTAGCTGCGGATGAGCGCCGGGTGCATGGGGTTCGAGAGATGCTGGAGCCGGGCGTTGCCGCGGTCCACGGCCAGGGAGTACTGCGTCAGGTCGTTCGTGCCGAGACTGATGAAGTCGAGGTGCCGCCCCACGAGATCGAGCGTATCCGCCAGCGCCGGCGTCTCCACCATCACGCCGAAGGAGACGGGTTCCGTCTGACCCAGCTCGCGGCCGACCTCCGCGACGATTTCCTTCGTGCGCAGGATCTCGGTCTCGCAGATGACGAAGGGGACGAGGATCCGCATGCGGGCCTCCGGTCCGCCGGCCCGGATCGCGGCGCGCAACTGGTTGCGGAAGAGCTGCGGCCGGTCCAGGCAGACGCGGATGGCGCGCCAGCCCAGGTAGGGGTTCTCCTCCGGAGGAAGGTCGAGAAAGAGCGGGAACTTGTCGCCGCCGATATCGAACGTCCGGAGCGTCACGGGCTGGTCCGGGAACCCCTCCACAACCTCGCGATAGGCTTCGTACTGCTCCTCCTCGCTTGGAATCACCCTCCGTCCGATGACGAGGAATTCGGACCGGAAGAGTCCGACCCCCTCGGCGCCCACACGCCGGGCCGCCGGCACATCGTGCGGCTGGTCGATGTTCGCGCGAAGGTGGACCCGGACCCCGTCCGCCGTCCGCAGAGGCGCGGGTTCGCGCGTGAGGTCGGCGGCGGGACGGACAGACAGGCGGCGGACCATCTGCAGGTGTGCCGCCTTCTCCGCCTCCGTGGGCTCGAGCAGGATGCGACCGTTGCCCCCGTCGAGGAGGACGGTGGTTCCGTCTTCGATCCTCGCGAGGTCGGCGCCGAGTCCGACGACCGCCGGAATGCCCAGCGAGCGGGCGACCAGCGTGCTGTGCGAGGTCCGGGACCCGGATCCGCTCGCCACGCCGAGCACGAGTTCCGGGTCGAGGCCCACCGCGAAGCTCGGCGTAAGGTCGTCAACGGCGATGAGCCCGGGCTCCTTCGGAAGAGCGAGCGGATCTTCCTCGCGCCCGGTGAGCCGCGCGAGAACCCGAGACCGGATGTCCCGCAGGTCGGCCAGCCGGTCGACGACCATGAAGTGCCCCGCATCGATGATCGCCGTCCGGAGTTCGGTCAGGCGCCAGTCGAAGGCGCGCTCCGCGGAGAGAAAGTTCTCCCGGATGTAGCGGATCGTGCCCGCGACGAGGTCCGGATCCGACAGGATGAGGATCTGCGGGTCGAAAATGTTCGCTTCCACTTCGCCCAGCGAGCGCGCCGCCTGCTCGCGCGTGTCCCGGACGCGGTCGGCGGCCCAGGCCAGCGCCTCCTCGAAACGCGCGACCTCGCGATCGACGACGTCGGACGCGATCGTCCGGTGCTCCGGCCGCCACTCGTGCCGCTCGATCCGCCGCACCTCGCCGAGCGCACGCCCCGGCGCGGCCCCGATCCCGTGAATGACCTCGCTCACGCCGGCCCGTCCGCGTCCATGTCCGGCGCGAGTTCCTCGCTGAACCCGGACAGCACGAGTTCGGTGAGCGAATCGACGGCGTTCTCCGCGTCGGACCCCGTGGCCCGGATACGGATGGAGGCGCCGGCCTCGGCCGCGAGCATCATCACGCCCATGATGCTCTTCCCGTTCACCTCCAGCTCATCCTTTTCGACCCACACCTCGGCCCGGAACCGGCTCGCGAGCTTAACGAACTCGGCGGCCGGGCGGGCGTGCAGCCCCAGCCGGTTCCGAATACGTACCGCTGCTTCGTGTCGAGTCGTCACAGGGGCCTTCCGCTCCGGTCGAGCGAACGATCGGCGTCGGGCCGCGCTTCGCGGCAGGCCGCACGGCCTGTCGGAACGCTCACAGGAGCCACACCGCGCACGCGGCAAGGAGGCTCGCCATGGCGACCGCCGAGATGTGTCGGGGGACAAGATAACCCATCAGCGCCACGATGACTGCACTGCCGTCCCGCCAGGGGACGTGGCCGGCTCCCGGAAGCTGGCCGATGAGCAGCGCGGCGAGAACGCCGATGAGCACCTGGTTCGCGGACACGAGCGATCTCTCCAGCCGGCGCAGAGGCGCGCGCTTCAACGCGGAGGCCACGGACCGGCCCGATCTCCAGCCGCAGCGCAGTCCCCAGATGCGGAGGGCGACGTGTCCGGCATTGTACAGGACGAGGAACGCGCCGGCCGCAACCCCGGCGTCGAGTCCAAGCACGAAGCCGATGGCCGCGGCGGACGTGCAGAAGGGCCGCCACCCGGCCCACGCGACCCCGTCGCCCAGCGCACCGAGGGGAGCCCGGAGGGCGGAACGGAAGCGCGACAGCGTGTCGGGGTCATCTCCTTCGAATTCGAGGCGCGCGAGGGCCCCGATCGCGACGGGGGCCAGGTACGGATGCGCGTTGAAGGCGCGCGAATGGCGCTGCACGGCCCGCCGGAACGCGGCGGGATCGCCCGCGTGGATGCGCGCCAGCAGCGGCGCAAGCGCGTGCGCCAGCCCGGGCCCCGTCATCGTATGGTCGTTCCATGAGCCCTGGATGGAAAAACTGCGCAGGATCGCGCGCGCGAAATCCCTCCGGCGCGGCCTCACGAGAGCACCCGGGCGAGAACGGTTCCCAGGACCAGTCCCGCGGCCAGCGCGGGCCAGCGGCGGGCTCGCGCACCCAGCCCGCGAGCCGCGACGCCCGCGGCTCCGGCGAGTCCGAGCCCGGCGACGACGGGCCACCAGGCGGCGGCCGGAGCGCCGGGGGGCTGCGTCGAGAGCAGGCGCACGAACAGCACGGACGGCACGAGCAGCGCGGCGACGAGGAGTCCGGCGCGCAACCCGTCCAGGGCCAGCGCCAGCCTGTGGCGTCGCGCGAGAGCGGCGGCCCCCCCGCGAAAGCCCTCGGGCCGCGAGACGAGCCCCGGCGTCACGCGCCGGAGGAGCGTCACGGAGTACGCGCCCGTCCACCCGACCGCCCACCCGACCGCGACCGCGGCGACGACTCCGGCCGGGGCGCCCCCGCCGGCGACCGCGTACGCCGCCCCCGCCGTGAAGGCGGCGGGCCCGGTCTCCGGGTGCCGCGCGCCGCCGAAGGGGGGATGGCGCGACAGGACGAGTTCCAGCCAGGCTCCGACGAGGCAGCCCGCGGCCGGCGCCCCGAAGAGCACGCCTCCCAGGGTGCCCGCCACGATGGGCCGCGACCACATGGCCTGCGGCCAGGACACCTGGTCCAGACCGATGACCGCCCCGAGCAGGCAGGCCAGCGCCCAGTCGCCGGCCGTAAGCTCGACGCCGATCATCGGAGCTTCCGGGCGTCGAGACGGACCTCGGATGCGGTGGGGAGGTTCCGCGCGCTCACGGAAGCGTGCTCACCGATCAGGAGCAGGTCCTCCACCTCCTCCGGAGAAAGGTGCACATAGTCGAGGATCTTCTTCCGTCCTCCCGCGGGGTACACGCCTCCCACGTTCACGGCCCTCCCGTCGAGGCACCCGTGCTCAGCCAGCGCCCGCATCGTCGCCGTATCCCGCGTCAGGAGCGCGCCGCGCTCCGCCCGCGCGCTCAGTTCGCCGAAGCTCCGCGCCGCCTCGTCCACCCCCAGGAACTCGGCGCTCTCCTCGTCGGCGAGCGCGCTGGCCCAGAGTTCCTGCTCCCATTCACTGGAGGCGAGGGCGTCATCGACGACGACGTAGAAATCGAGGTCCAGCGGACGCCCCCAGCCCACGAGCACCTGGCCGTGGATCAGACGCTCATCGATCCGCAGGAGTTCGAGCGGCACGAGTCCGGCTCAGTCGGCCCCGGCCGGCGGGGAAGGATGCGCGCGCTGTCCGGCCTGCCCCTTGCGCAAGAGGCGGGGGACGAGCGCGTCGAGCGGCATTTCGCGGTGAAAGACGAAGTCGAGCAGCATCGGAAGGTTGACGCCGGTGATCCACGCGCTGCCCCCGCTCTCCCGCACATGCCGAAGGCTGGCCAGACCGCAACTGCCTCCCGCGAGGTCCACGAAGAGGATGGCCTCCGCCCCCCCCGCCGCCTCTCCGATGATGGCGGCGAGTTCGTCGGGCCCCAGGCCTTCATTGCTCACGGCATGCAGCGCGCCGCTCACGCCGCTGATGGCCTCGACGGCGGACACGAGGGCATGGGCCAGTTCCGCGTGCGCCACGACGACGCCGCGAACCCGGCTATTCGTCATCGGATTCGAGGTAGTCGCGCACCGGCCGCATGCGCTCGATGAGGTCGCGCTCGAAGGCCGCCGCCGGGTCCTCCCCCGAATAGCGGAGGAGGTGGTTCATGGCCACGACTTCAGCGATGACGGTGATGTTCTTTCCGGGGTTCAGGGGGATGCGGACCTTCGGCAGCTTGACGCCGAGGATCTCGCAATCCTCCGCCTCCAGACCCGTTCGGTCGTAGTCGTCGCGCTCTCCCCACACCTCGAGTTCGACGACGACTTCGATCCGCTTCTGCTGGCGCACGGCCCGGATCCCGAACATGGCGCGCACATCGATGATGCCCACGCCGCGGATCTCCATGTGGTGGCGCTGGTGTTCGTGCGCCCGCCCGAGGAGGATGTCGCTCTGGCGGCGGTGCACGAGGATGAGGTCGTCGGCGACGAGGCGGTGGCCCCGCTCCACGAGATCGAGCACGCACTCGCTCTTTCCGATGCCGGAGGGCCCCATGAAGAGCAGGCCGATCCCGTACACATCCGCGAGAGATCCGTGGAGAGAAGCCCGGGGCGCGAACTCCTCCTCGAGATAGGGCTGCAACCTCCGGTAGAAGTCGCCCGTCTTCAGCGGCGTTTCGAGCACCGCCACGCCGGCCGCCTCCGCCGCGTCGACGAGTTCCTCCGGCGGCGCCTGGCTCTTGGTGATGATCGCGCAGGGAACGCCGGACTCGAACACGAACGTGAGGGCGGCGGCGCGTTCCGAACCGCGGAGGCTCTCGAGATAGGCGATCTCGGTTTCGCCGAAGATCAGCACGCGCTGGGAGACGAAGCGCTCCCTGTAGCCCGCCAGCGCGAGTCCCGGCGACGAGACTTCGGGCACCTCGATGCTGCGCTCGAGGCCGGACTCGCCGGCCACGACCGTGAGCGAAAACGCTTCCCGCTTGCGCCGGAGCAGCGACGCGACCGTGAGGGTCACCCGGCTTCCCCGCCCGCTTCGAAGGGATTCCCGAACAGTTCATCCATCGGCGGCGCCGAGCGCTCGTTGTGCCGTTCGTGGTTGCGCCGGAGCTGGTTCCCCAGCTTGTCCGTGAGCCTGTCGAGCGCCGTGCGGGGGTCGGGACCCGCCGCCTCCCCGTGCACGGGACGGGCGCGGTCGACGCTGATCACGGCCGCCGCGCGCACCTGCGTCTTCTCTCCGGTGAATACGATCTCGGCCTTCGACGCGCGCGGCTCGAAACGAGTCAGGTTCGTAAAGCGCGCCTCGATGATCTCCCGAATGTCGGAGACATCGGTGTTACGCGCGGTGACGATGGTTCGCATCGGTCCTCATCAGGGTTCGAGTGACTGGTAAAGGTGCGCTTCCGTCTCATCCGCTGCACGCGACCACGAGAACCGGGCCGCGTGCGCGACCCCGCCTCTTCCGAGCCGTTCGCGCACCGACGGCTGCCCGAGAACTTCGCGGATCGAGGCCGCCCACGCCGCAGCATCCCCGTGGGGGGCGAGAACTCCCGACTCCCCCGCCGCCACCGACTCGCGCAGCCCCGGCGAATCGCTCGCGATCACCGGCGTGCCGCACGCGGCCGCTTCCACGTTCGTCATTCCCCATCCCTCCTTCGGAGAGGGATAGACCACCGCCCAGGCCCGACGCAGCCAGGCGACCTTCTCTTCCTCGGAGATGTACCCCGGAAAGCGTACCCGGTGCGAGAGGCCGGCGCGCCGCACGAGTCCCCGGAGGCGACGCTCGTCATCGCCACGGCCCGCGATGACGAGCCTCGCGTCCGGTAGCCGGTCGTTCAGCCGCGACAGCGCCTCGAACAGGACATCGAGACCCTTGTAGCGCTTGAGACGGCCCACGTAGAGGAGCGTCGGCGCTTCCGCGCGCTCCGTCGCGGGATCCGGACGATAGGTGTCGTGATCGATGCCGGGCGGGATGACCGTGACATCGCGTGCGAGCAACCCCCGCTTCGTGAGATCGAGCGCGGTGCTCTCCGAGATCGCCTGGAAGGGACAGTCCCGATAGACGTGGGGGATCGCCCGTTCCGCGGCCCAGACCGCGGTCGCGACGGGGATCGACGCTTCCGCGTAGGCCGTGGCTCCGAACAGGTGCGGAACGAGCGCGACCACGGGGACGCCGGCCCACCGCGGCGAGTAGAGCGGGATCTTGTTGATGTCCTCGACGAGCACATCCGGGGCGAAGTCGTGCACGGCCGCCCGCGCCGCGCGCCGGGCCCGCCACGCGTAGCTGTGCCGGTTTCCGACGCGCCGGAAGTCGATGCCATCGAGGGTCGTGGACAGGGCCGCGCCCGGCCAGCCGCTCACGACGGCCCGCACGGAGTGTCCGCGGGCCGCAAGCCGCCCGAAGATCTCGTGGAGGTGCACCTCGGCGCCGCCGGCCTCGGGGTTTTCCCGGTCCTGCCAGTTGAGGAGGAGGATCCGGAGCGGCCGGCCCACGGGTCCGCTCAGGACCCGGCCTCCCGGGCCTTCAGCACCGCGTCGAGCACGCCGTTGAGAAAGCGCGGACTGCCGGGGCTGCCGTACCGGCGCGCCAGCTTGAGAGCTTCGTGAATCGCGACCTTCGGCGGCACGTCTTCGAACCACAACAGCTCCGCAATCCCGATCCGCAGGATGTTGCGGTCGATCGCGTGCAGGCGTTCGACCCGCCAGTTCGAGGCGTGATGCGCGATGGTCGCGTCGATCTCGGCGAGGTGGCGACCCGTGGTCTCGAGCAGGCGCCGCACGTGGGGGCGGTAGCGGTCGGACATGCGACGGTGGACGAGGCTCTGCGCCGCGTGTTCGAGCGGCGTGCCGTCCCCGCCCACCTCCCACGCGTAGAGGAGGTTCAAGGCCCAGCTCCGCGCGCGCGAATGGACGTGCGTCCGGGCGGTCCGCGTCACGCGCCCAGCCGTTCGTTGAGGTCGGCCATGCGGAGCGCCGCGCGGGCCGCCTCCGAGCCGGCGTTTCCGAGTTCGCCGCCGGCCCGCGCGAGCGCCTGCTCCATGGTGTCCGGCGTCAGCACGCCGAGACCGACCGGCACGCCCGAGTCGAGCTGTACCTTCGCGAGCCCGTCGGTGGCCGCGCGGCCGACGTGGTCGAAGTGCGCGGTTTCCCCGCGAATCACGCAGCCCAGCGCGACGATGGCGGCGTATCCTCGCGCGGCGGCTCGTCGCGCGGCGGGCGGGAGTTCCCAGGCGCCGGGGACGTACACGACATCGACATCCTCCTCGGCCACGCCGCATTCGAAGGCCGTCCGCGCGGCGCCTTCCAGCAGACGCTCGGTGACCCGGGAGTTGAACCGGCTGACGAGAATGCAGACGGTCCGGCCGCCTCCCGATGCCGCGCCCTCGTACGTCTTCAGGCGCCCCCTCGTGAACCCGGCGGGGCCATCGCCTCGAGGAGGTTCCGACCCGCTTCTCACGCGGATCCGGTCAGGTGTCCCAGCTTCTCGCGCTTCGTGCGGAGATAGCGGACCAGCCGATCATCGACCCCGCCGAGCTCGAGCGGCACGCGGTCGCGGATCACGAGGCCGAACCCCTCCAGCCCCGCGAGCTTCTTCGGGTTGTTCGTCATGATCCGGATCGAGTGCAACCCGAGATCCACGAGGATCTGGGCCCCGATGCCGTAGTTCCGCAGGTCGGGCGGGAAACCGAGCGCCTCGTTCGCTTCGACCGTGTCGTGGCCTTCATCCTGCAGTTCGTAGGCGCGGAGCTTGTTCAGCAGTCCGATCCCCCGCCCTTCCTGGTCGAGGTAGACGATGACCCCGGCGCCGGCCTCCACCACCTTCCTCATCGCGGCGTCGAGCTGGCTGCCGCAATCGCAGCGGTGGGAGTGGAACACATCGCCCGTCAGGCAACGCGAATGAACGCGGACGAGGACGTCCTCCGCACCCTCCACGTCGCCGCGTACGAGCGCGACGTGTTCGCGCCCATCCACCTGGTTCGTGTATCCGACGATGCGGAAATCGCCCCACGGCGTGGGGAGATCCGCTTCGGCGACGCGCCGCACGAGGCTCTCCGTCCGCAACCGGTAGGCGACGAGGGCAGCCACCGTGATGAAGGGAAGGTCGTGCTCCGCCGCGAACTTCTCGAGTTCCGGACGGCGCGCCATCGTCCCATCCTCGTTCAGGATCTCGCAGATCACGCCCGCCGGGGTGAGCCCGGCGAGCCGGGCCAGATCGACCGAAGCCTCCGTCTGGCCCACGCGCTGGAGCACGCCGCCGGGCCGCGAGCGGAGCGGAAAGATGTGGCCCGGGCGCATGAGGTCCGTCGGCCGGGTCTGGGGATCCACCGCGACGCGGATGGTGCGGGCCCGATCCTGCGCCGAGATCCCCGTCGACACACCGAAGTCCTGGCGGGCATCGATCGACACGGTAAACGCCGTCTTGTTGGGGTCCGCCAGCCGGTCGTCCGTCATGAGCGGGAGATCGAGGCGATCGGCCATCTCATCGGGCATCGCGAGGCATATCAGCCCCCGGGCGTGCTTCGCCATGAAGTTGATCGTCTCGGGCGTCGCGAGCTGGGCCGCGCAGACGAGGTCCCCCTCGTTCTCGCGATCCTCATCGTCCGCGATGATCACGAGTCCGCCGCTACGGATCCGCGCGATCGCCGCTTCCACCGTGTGTGCGGGCATGTCCGCCAGCCGAAGTCTGTTCTCGGTTTCCATTCGAACGGGAGCCGACTCAGGAGTCCGCCGGGGCCGCGTGCGGTCGGAGGGCACGCGCCACGTGCTTGCCGATCAGGTCCGCCTCGAGGTTCACGCTCGCGCCGGACACGAGGCGCCCAAGGGTCGTGTGAGTCCATGTATATGGGATGATGGCGAAGCGCGCGATGGTCCCGCTCAGGCGGTTGACCGTGAGACTCACGCCATCGACCGCGAAGGAGCCCCGCGGCACGGTCACCCGCTCGAGGCCGTCCGGGAGTTCGATCTCGAGCAGGCCCGACCCGTCCTTCCACCTGGCCGCCGCCACGGTCCCCACCCCATCGATGTGTCCCTGTACCATGTGCCCGCCCAGCGGTTCCCCGGCGCACAGCGCGGGTTCGAGGTTCACGGGATCGCCGACGCGCCAGCTCCCGATCGTGGTCCGCTCCAGCGTCGCCTCGACGACATCCACATCGAACGTCCCATCTCCGAGAGCGACGACCGTCGTGCACACACCCGCGAGCGACACCGAATCCCCGTCCCGGAGCCGTTCGAGAAAGGGGACGCGGGAGATCGTCAGCCGGAGCCCGGCCTTCCCGCGCTCGCGGCCCGCGACTTCACCGACCGCCCGTACGATTCCGGTGAACACGAGTCCGGCCGCTCAGAGGTTGTCCAGGGTTTCCTGCAGCTGCCGGTGCTCGAACACGATGTGCGTATCCTGGCCCAGCGACTCCCGCTGCACGGAAAGCCAGTCGCCGGGCGTCGACGGCTCGAGACCCGGGAACGCCGGTACGCCGCCCCGCCCGTAGAACATGGGGGCGATGAAGGCATGGATTCTCTGGATGTGCCCGTCGCGCAGCAACGATGCGGCGACCTGCCCCCCACCCTCGACGAGCACCGAGAGCACGCCGCGCATGGCCATCTCGTTCCACACGGCGCTCAGGTCCAGCCTGTGGTCCTCGCTCCGCGGAACTCCGATGACTTCCACGCCCGCATCGCGGAGCGGGCCCGCGCGCTCGTCGAAGCCGTCCGAATCGGGGTCGGCGAAGGCCCAGACCGGCGCCTGGGAGGCCGTGCGCACGAGCTGGCTCGAGGTTCGGAGCCGGAGCGTGGTGTCCAGGATCGCCCGGATCGGCGGTACCCGCGGCACGACCTCTCCGCGGGCCGTAAGCAGGGGATCGTCGATCTCGATCGTGTTGGAACCGATGAGGATCGCGTCGTGACACGAGCGGAGGCGGTGGACCTCGTCAAGTGCCCGTATCCCGGTGACCGGCGTGCGAACGCTCTCCTCTCCCAGCTTCGCGTCCAGGGAGAGCGCGAGTTTGAGCGAAGCGAAGGGCACCCACCGCCGGTGAAACCAGAGGAAGGCCGCGTTCAGCCGTTTCGCGGCGTTCTCCTCGATCCCGATTTCGACGTCCAGGCCGGCCTGCCGCAGCTCCTCCGCCCCGTGGCGCGCCTCCGGATTGGGATCCCGGCACGCGATCACGACACGCCGCACGCCGGAGCGGATGATGGCGGCCGTGCACGGAGGCGTCTGCCCCTCGTGGCGGCACGGCTCGAGCGTGACGTACAGCGTTGCGCCCGCCGCGCGCGGCCCGGCCTCCCGCAGTGCCATGATCTCCGCGTGGTCGCCGCCGTATTCCGCATGCCACCCCGTGCCGAAAACCTGGTTTCCCCGGGCCACGACGGCGCCGACGAGCGGATTGGGCGACACGCGGCCCTGTCCGCGCGGCGCCACGGCCAGCGCCTCGCGCATGTGACGCAGGTCCTCGGTGCGGCTCGGTGGCGCGCCGGCGATGGGGTCGAATCCCCGCGTCGTCATGAACCCTCCAGGTGCACCCTGCCGCTGCCCGCGACGAGTTCACCGCACATGAACGCCTCGCATCCGGCACCGCGAATCTCGTCGAGCACCCGCCCGGCCTCCCCCTCGCGCACGACGGCGACCATCCCCACGCCCATGTTGAAGGTGGAGAAGAGTTCGGCCTCCTCCGCCCCGCTCTCGCGCGCGATCACGTCGAACTCGTGGGGGCGCGGCCAACAGTCGGTACGAACCACCGCATCGAGATTCGATCCGATGACCCGGTCCACGTTTCCCGGGATGCCGCCCCCCGTGATGTGCGCGAGCGCCCGTACGCGACCCGCTTCGAGGCTGCGTTCGAGGATCGGCAGATAACTGCGGTGAGGACGCAGGAGGACATCCGATACGGAGCCATCGGCCCCGGGAAAGGCGTCGTGGGCTCCGAGTCCGAGACGGTCGAAGAAGAGGGCGCGCACAAAGCTGTAGCCGTTCGTATGGATGCCGCTCGATGCGAGCCCGATGAGACGGTCCCCGGGCTCCAGATCCCGGCGGGACAGCTCCGGGTAGGTGATCTCGCCCACCACGAACCCCGCCAGGTCGTACTCGCCCGGCGCGTAGAAATCCGGCATCTCCGCGGTCTCTCCCCCGAGCAGCGCGCAACCGTTCGCGCGGCAGGCGGCGGCGAGTCCGGACACGACGCTCGTCACGGTGTCCGGGTCCAGCACGCCGCAGGCGACGTAGTCCATGAAGATGAGAGGCCGGGCGCCTTCGACGAGGATGTCGTTGACGCAGTGGTTCACGAGATCGGCGCCCACCGTATCGTGCCGGTCCGCCATGAAGGCGATCTTCAGCTTCGTCCCGACGCCATCGGCGCTCGCCACGAGTTCGCGGCCCGGGGTCGCCCGGAACCTCCCCCCGAACGAGCCGAAGTCCGAACTCACGGCGTCCGTCCGCGTCCCCTGAACGAGCCGGGAGATCCGGGCCTTCGTCGCGCGGGCCGCCTCGAGGTTCACGCCGGCGTCCCGGTAGGTCAATCCATCGTTCATGTCTCAGTCACGCCTCTGCTGGAACATCGAATCTCGTGAGCGCGCCGAAGCTTCGCACGCGGTCCTCCACTTCGGCCATGGTGAGCGTCACCATGCGGCGGGCGCCGAAGGCTTCGCACGCGAAGGAACCGAGCGCGCAACCGTACACGACGGCCCGCCGCAACGCCGGTCCCGTGATCGACCCGCAGCGCGCCAGATACCCGAGCAGGCCGCCCGCGAACGCATCGCCGGCGCCGGTGGGGTCGACCACGTTTTCGAGCGGGAAGCCGGGACTGAGGAAGAACCCGTCGCCCGTGAGCAGCACGGCTCCGTGTTCCCCCTTCTTGATCACGACGTGGCGCGGTCCCCGGCTCCGGATCCAGCGCGCGGCCCGGGCCAGGTTGTGCTCCCCGGAAAGCTGTTTCGCCTCCTCGTCGTTCAGCGTGATGAGGTCGATCTTCGCGATGACGTCGGCGAGACGCTCCGGCGTCCCCTCGATCCAGTAGTTCATCGTGTCGCACGCCGCGAGCACGGGCGACTTGATCTGATCCAGCACCTCGAGCTGAAGCGTGGGGTCGATGGCGCCCAGAAAGGCCCAGGGCGCGCCTCGGAACGCGTCGGGAATCGTCGGATGGAAATCCGCGAAGACGCCCAGTTCGGTGAACGTCGTATCCCTCGTATTCATGTCCCGGCGATAGAAGCCGCCCCACCGGAAGCTTCGGCCGGGCCGCTGCTCGAGCCCCGACAGGTCCGCGCCCCGGCGGCGGAGGAAGTCGAGTTCGTCCGTCGGATAGTCGTCGCCGATGACCCCCACGAGCTGGACCGGCGCGAACAGGGAGGCCGCGGCGCTGAAGTTGACCGCCGTCCCGCCGACCACCCCCTCCCGGTGTCCGGCGGGGGTCGAAATCTCATCCAGGGCGACGCTGCCCACGACGAGGATCGGCGCCGCCGGGGCCCCGTCATCCCCGTCGGCGGGGGCACGGTACGTCACTTCGCCTCCCGGGCCATGGTCTCGGGAGCCGACAGGCCGAGCGCCCGCAGCCCGTTGCGCAGCGTGAGCTGCACCGCGCGCGCGAGCCGGACTCTCGCGGCCCGTTCCGGCACGTCCGCCAGGATTCTCCGCGCCGGATCCAGGTTCCCCTGGTGGTACCAGGCGTTCACGAGCCCCGCGGTCTCCTCCAGATAGGTGCAGACGAGGTGCGGAGCCCGACCCGCCGCGGCCGTCGCGATGACCTCCGGAAGCCTCATGACGGACAGGGCGACCTCGCGCTCGGCCGGGGTGCCGAAGGTGTCCGGGACGTCGAGCGAGGCCGGCACTTCGTCGGCGACGATGCCCGCCTTGCGGAACACGCTGCACATGCGCGCATGCGCATACTGGACCTTGTAGACCGGATTCGCGTCCGACGTATCCAGCGCGAGGTCGAGATCGAAGTTGAGATGGACCTCCGCCCGGCGCATGAGGAAGAAGTACCGCGCCACGTCCGGGCCCGTTTCCTCGACGAGTTCGCCCAGCGTCACGAAGCGCCCGGCGCGCTTGCTCATCCGGACTTCCCTGCCGTCGCGCAGGACCGTGACGAGCTGGATGATCAGGACCTCGAGCAGATCGGGGTACGACAGCCCCCGCAGGGCCGCCAGCATGCGCTTTTCGTGGCCCTGGTGATCCGCGCCCCAGACATCGATCGCGAGTTCGAAGCCGCGCCTCGCCTTGTCGAGGTGGTAGGCGAGATCCGGCAGAAAGTACGTGAAGGAGCCGTCGCTCTTGATGAGGACCCGGTCCTTCTCGTCGCCGAGATTCGAAGTCCGAAGCCAGGTCGCCCCCTGCGAACGATAGATCAGTTCGCCGGCCTCCAGCGCCTCGAGGAGGCGGTCGATGGCACCCGACTCGTAGAGCGAGCGTTCGGAGTAGTACAGGTCCATGTGGACGCCGAACCGCGACAGGTCCTCCGCCTGTTCCTCGCGGAGCATCCGTACCGCTTCGCGCCGGAAGTGCGCCCGCCGCTCGTCCGGCGCGAGCGAGGCGAGAGTCCCCGGGCCGGCGGCGTCCCGAATCGCCAGCGCCACATCGCGGACGTACTCGCCGTGATATCCGCCTTCGGGGATGGCCGCGGGCCGGCCGGCCGCTTCCTCGTAGCGCGCCTCCACGGATTCGCCGAGGAGCTCGATCTGGCGTCCGGCGTCGTTCACGTAGAACTCGCGCGTCACCTCGTGTCCGGCCCACTCCAGCAGCGCCGCGACCGCGTCGCCGAGCGCCGCGCCGCGACCGTGAGCCACGTGCAGCGGTCCCGTCGGATTGGCGGAGACGAACTCCACGTTGACGCGGAGCGCCGGCGAGGCCCGCGTCCGTCCCCAGGCGCGGCCGGCCTCGATGACCTCCGCCAGCCGCTGCCAGATGGATCGGTCGGAGAGCCGGAAGTTCAGGAACCCCGGGCCCGCGACTTCCACCTCCGCGATGCCGGCGGCCTCGGCGTCGATCAGTTCGCGGACGCGCGCCGCGAGCGCGCGGGGGGGCTGGCCCAGTCTCTTCGCGAGCACGAGTGCCGCGTTGGACGCCCAATCTCCGTGCGTCGAATCGCGCGGCCGCTCCAGTACCGGAGAAAAGCCCTCGGGAGCCCCGGCGGCGGAGAGGGCGGATCCGAGGGCCTCGGCAAGCCGGGCCGGCCCGGCATCGCCCGTCAAGAGCCGGAGCCGCCTTCCGATGATCCGGATGGAGCGGGTTCGGACCCCGACGAGGCGCCGTCTCGCGAAGCCGACGAGTCACCGTCCGGCACCTTCGCCGCGGTGGACTTCCCGCCATCATCGGCCGGCTGCCGATAGTCGGTGGCGTAGAAGCCGGCCCCCTTGAAGACGATTCCGCCACCGGTCGA
Source organism: Candidatus Palauibacter irciniicola (assembly GCF_965208695.1). Lineage (GTDB taxonomy): Bacteria > Gemmatimonadota > Gemmatimonadetes > Palauibacterales > Palauibacteraceae > Palauibacter > Palauibacter irciniicola. The sequence continues at coordinate 1,220,602 of NZ_OZ242352.1, read as the reverse complement.
GATCAGCCGTTCCACCTGCTCCTCCCCGCACGACGGGCAGACGCGGATCGCCGCGTCCGACATGCGCTGGAATCGCTCGAAATCGTGTCGGCAACCGCGACATCTGTATTCGTACGTTGGCACTCGTGCCCCCGGATCCATCCGTGGAACGTCCGGTATGCCCGCAGGGGTCTGCCGCGGGCTGCCAGTTGCTAGCCGGGGCGGTATTCCCCCCACACGTCGCGCAGCGCGTGGCTGATCTCGCCCAGAGTCGCGCGGCGCCGGACGGCGTCGATCAGTACGGGCAGGAGGTTAGCATCTCCGGCCGCCGCGCGCCGGATCTCCGCCAGCGACGCTTCCACCTCCGCGCCGTCCCTCTCCGTCCTCAGCCGCGCAAGCCGCCGGCGCTGTTCATCCGCCAGGCGGGCGAAATCCGGCGCCGTCGGCATCTCGACCGGTTCGGCATCCGCGTGCACGTTCACGCCGACGACCTCGAGTTCACGGCTCTCGACCGCCTCCTGGTGCCGGCGGGCGGCGAGGTGGATCTCCTCTCGCATGTAGTCGATCGCCTGCACGGGGCCGCCGAGTTCCTCCACGCGCGCGAGGTACTCCGCGGCGTGCGCCTCGAGGTCGTCCGTGAGCGACTCCACGAACCAGGAGCCTCCCAGGGGATCGACGGTGTCTCCGACGCCCGTCTCGGCGGCCAGGACCTGTTGCGTGCGGAGCGCGAGGCGGGCGGCGTCCGCTCCGGGGAGCGACAACGCTTCGTCGTAGCTGTTCGTGTGCAGCGACTGCGTGCCCCCGAGGACGGCGGAGAGCGCCTGAATCGCGACGCGCACCACGTTGTTCAGCGGCTGCTGGGCCGTCAGCGCGGCGCCGGACGTCTGGGTGTGGAACTTCAGCCGGCAGCTCTCTTCCGCGGCTCCGAAACGGTCCCGCATGAGTCGCGCCCACATGCGGCGGGCCGCACGGAACTTGGCCACCTCCTCGAAGAACAGCCGGTCGGCCGAGAAGAAGAAGCTGAGCCCGGGGGCGAAGTCGTCGATCTTCAGCCCCCGCTCGATGGCGCGGCGCACGTATTCGAGCCCGTTGGCGATCGTGAAGGCCAGCTCCTGGGCCGCCGTCGCGCCGGCCTCGCGGATGTGGTACCCGCTGATGGAAATCGAGCGCCAGCGCGGCATGTCCCGGGCGCAGAAGTCGAACACGTCCGTCACGAACCGAACGCTCGGCTCCACCGGGTAGATGTACGTCCCCCGCGCGATGAACTCCTTCAATACATCGTTCTGGACCGTGCCCCGGAGGACCGCCGGGTCGATCCCCCGCTCCTGGGCTACGCCCGCGTACATCGCGAGGAGCACGGGCGCGGTGGCGTTGATCGTCATGGCCGTCGACACGCGCTCGAGCGGGATCTCCTCGAACAGGCGGTGCATGTCCTCGATCGAATCGATCGCCACTCCGACCCGCCCGACCTCCCCCCGCACCCTGGCGTCGTCGGAGTCGTACCCCATCTGGGTCGGAAGGTCGAAGGCGACGGAAAGGCCCGTCTGTCCCGACTCCAGCAGATAGCGGAAACGCGCGTTCGTCGCCGCGGCCGTGCCGAAGCCGGCGTACTGGCGCATCGTCCACAGCCGGCCCCGGTACATCGTGGGGTACACGCCGCGCGTGTAGGGGAACTCGCCGGGCAGCGCCGGATCCGGGCTCGCGGCGACCGCGTGGTAGACCGGGTCGATTTCGATGCCGCTCGTCGTGGAAAAGACCGGACGCCGCTCGCTCACGACGTCTTCGCCTCGAGCGTTACGAGCACCTGATCGCGGTCCACGACGTCGCCGGGGCGAACCGCGACCCCGGCCACCGTTCCCGGTTCCCGGGCGCGCAATTCGTTCTCCATCTTCATGGCTTCGATCACGACCAGTCCATCGCCCGCGTCCACGCGCTGCCCGGCTTCCGCGAGGACGCGCGTGATCAGCCCCGGCATCGGGGCGCGCAACTCCCGCGGTCCCGGCTCCCCCGCGCTCCGGTCGGCCAGCGCTCGGAGGGTCCGGGTGCGCTCATCCTCGACCGTGACATCGAACGTCCGGCCGCGCACGGTCACCCGCCACCCCCCGGGCGAGCGGCGCGCGAGCACGCGATGGTTCGCGCCGTCCAGCGTGAGGTGGACCTCGCCCTCCGCCAGCCACTCGACCCCGGCTTCCCGCTCCGCACCGTTGAGGCGCAGCCCGGAGGCCAGCCGTTCGACCTCGAAGCTCCCGCCGTCCACCTCGACGTGGTACTTCATGACGGCCTCACCACTCCCGGCCCGCCCGCACCCAGGCCGACATCCCGTTCCCTCCGTCGCGGGCGCGCCGTGCACCGCCGGAAACGACCCGCGGCCGGTCCCGATCCTCGAGGAGCACGGCGGCCGCCATCGCCACATCCCGCAGTCCGGGATCCGCGGTCTCTCCGAGTCCGGGGTGTTCCTCCACGTACCGGATGGAGAGGTCGTTCATCCGGTAGTCGGGTTCGTCCATCACCGCGAGGTGCCACGGGACGGTCGTTTCGACGCCGCCGATGACGAGCCCTTCGAGCGCGGACCGCATGCGCCGGATCGCCGCCTCCCGATCCGAGGCGTGGACGACGAGCTTGCCGAGCAGCGAGTCGTAGTGCGGGCCGACTTCCGACCCGTTGCGGATCCCGCCGTCCCACCGCACCCCGGGCCCCGTCGGGACTTCGAGGCGGTCGATGCGACCGGTCGACGGCACGAACGCGGCGCCGGGATCCTCCGCGTTGATCCGGCATTCGATCGCGTGCCCGCGCGCCGCGGGCGGCTCGCCGCCGCCGAGCAGCGGGAGCCCACGGGCAACGCGCAGTTGCTGCCGAACGAGGTCGACGCCGGTAACCAGCTCCGTCACGGGGTGCTCGACCTGAATCCGGGTGTTCATCTCGAGGAAGAAGAACTCCCCTCCCTCGACCAGGAACTCTACCGTCCCCGCGCTCCGGTAGCCGACTGCCTCGGCGGCCCGCACGGCGACCTCCGCCATCCGGCGCCGCAGGGCGTCGTCGATCGCGGTGGACGGCGCCTCCTCGATCAGTTTCTGGTGTCGCCGCTGGATGGAACACTCACGCTCGCCGAGGTCCACCGTCCGCTCATCATCGGCGAGCACCTGGATCTCGATGTGCCGGGGGGCACGCAGGAAGCGCTCCGCGAACACGCGTCCGTCGCCGAAGGCGGCCTGCGCTTCCCGCGTCGCCCGCCCGAACGCTCCGGCCATCTCCTCTGCTTCGGAGACGACGTGCATGCCCTTGCCGCCCCCTCCCGCCGCCGCCTTCAGGAGGACGGGGAATCCGATCCTCTTCGCCTCGCGGACGGCCTCCCGCGACGAAGCGAGCGGGTCGCTGCCCGGGATGACGGGGACCCCGGCCGCCACCATTCGCGCCCGGGCCCGCGTCTTGTCGCCCATGATCTCGATCGCGTCCGCGGGCGGTCCGACATACACGAGTCCGGCGGCCTCGACGGCGCGCGCGAAGCCCGCGTTCTCGGCCAGAAAGCCGTACCCCGGGTGAACCGCGCCCGCCCCCGCCTCCCGTGCGGCGGCGAGGAGGCGGTCGATCGACAGGTAGCTCTCCGCGGCGGCGGCCCCGCCGATCCGGATCGCCCCGCCCGCGAGCAGCACGTGCGGGGCCCGGCGGTCCGCGTCGGAGTAGACCGCGACCGTCCCGAGGCCCTCCTCGTGGCAGGCGCGGATGATCCGAACCGCGATCTCGCCGCGGTTCGCGATCAGAACCTTGTCGAACATCGGGCCTCGGCGGGGATCACAACGGGATGTTGCCGTGCTTCCTGGGCGGGTTGCGGTCGCGCTTCTCGCCCATGGCCTCGAGTCCCGACACGAGGCGTGCGCGCGTCTCGCGAGGATCGATCACATCGTCGATGAACCCGCGCTCGGCAGCCAGCCAGGGGTTGGCGAACTTCGCGCGGTACTCCGCTTCGAGTTCGGCCGTGCGCGCCTCGGGGTCGTCGGCCGCGGCGATCTCGCGCCGGTACAGGACCTCCACCGCACCCTTCGCGCCCATCACCGCGATCTCCGCGCTGGGCCAGGCGAGGTTGAGGTCGCCACGGATGTGCTTCGACGACATGACGTCATACGCGCCGCCGTATGCCTTGCGCGTGATGACGGTGAGCTTCGGCACGGTCGCCTCGCAGTAGGCGAAGAGGAGCTTCGCGCCGTTTCGGATGATGCCCTCGTGCTCTTCCCTCAGCCCCGGGAGAAAGCCGGGCACGTCCTCGAAGGTCACCAGCGGAACGTTGAACGCATCGCAGAAGCGCACGAAACGCGCGGCCTTGATACTCGCGTCGCTGTCCAGGACGCCGGCGAGGACCGCGGGCTGGTTGCCGATGACACCCACCGCGTTCCCGCCGAGCCGGGCGAAGCCGGTGATGATGTTGCGGGCGTAGTCCTCGTGGACTTCCATCAGGCTTCCGGCGTCCACGACCCGGCGGATGATGTCCAGCATGTCGTAGGGAAGCTTCGGGTCGTCCGGTACGATCTCGAGAAGCGCCTCGTCGGCCCGGTCCGGCGGGTCCGTCGTCTCCCGCCACGGCGGCGTCTCCTGGTTGTTCGAAGGCAGATAGGACAGGAGGCGCCGCACGGCGCCGAGCGCCTCGACCTCGGTCCCCGAACGGAAGTGCGCCACGCCCGACCGGCTCGCGTGCACGGCCGCGCCGCCGAGTTCGTCGAAGGTCACGTCCTCGTGCGTCACCGTCTTCACGACGCCGGGGCCCGTGATGAACATGTGGCTCACCCCGTCCACCATGAACACGAAGTCCGTGATGGCGGGGCTGTAGACCGCCCCTCCGGAACAGGGCCCCAGGATCGCGCTCAGTTGCGGGATCACCCCCGAGGCCAGGGTGTTTCGGAGGAAGATGTCCGCGTAACCGCCGAGAGAGGCGACCCCTTCCTGAATCCGTGCGCCGCCGGAGTCGTTGATCCCGATGAAGGGGGCGCCGTTCCTCGTAGCGAGGTCCAGTACCTTCACGATCTTGCCGGCGTGCGCTTCCGACAGCGACCCCCCGAAGACGGTGAAGTCCTGGCTGAACACGTAGACGATTCGTCCGTCGATGCGGCCGTAGCCCGTGATGACCCCGTCGCCGGGAATGCGCCGGTCTCCCAGCCCGAAGTCCGTGCAGCGGTGTTCGACGAAGCGGTCGAACTCCACGAAACTCCCCTCGTCGAGCAGGATCTCGAGGCGCTCCCGGGCCCCCAGCTTGCCGCGCGCGTGCTGGCGGGCGAGCCGGTCCGGGTCTCCGCGGGCGGCGCGTTCGGAGCGGGCCTCGAGTTCGGCCAGCTTTTCGCGCATGCTCACCGGACGCCCGTCGCTCCCACCCGGCGCCGCGACTCGGTGCGCAGGGTGTCGACGCGAAGCGAGTCGCGCGGCGCAAAGGGAGACGGCGCCGCTCGGACCTCCGCGAGCCACGTGAGCAGTTCCTCCCGGTCCGCCTCCACGGGCGAACCGTCTACCAGCATGCGGACCTCCGTGGAACGCCGCACGATGGACCGGCCGGCTTCGGGACGCAGGCGACCCGTCACGCCTTCGATTTCCGGCCCCGACTCGAGGTATGCGGCGAGCGCGGCCGGAATCGGCAGTCTCGCACCGTCGAGCGCGGAGAGCACGAGGAGCGTCGCATCGTGCGCCAGAGCCGGCATAATGTTGTCCCGCAACGTCTTTCGGTATCGTCTCTCATAATCCGCTACAAATCGCCGCCACGGCGTGCCCGGGCTGACGCGATCCGTGGCGAGACCGATCACCCGATGGTCCGTCGCGAAGCGTTCGAGACGACGGAGCGCGGCCGGCTCGGCCCACGCCTCGCTCCCGATCACGATCACGTTGTACAGCCCGTAGTAAAAGAGCTGAGGCGCGACCGCGAGGACGCCGGACGCGGACGCCGCCGGCGCGAAGACGACGTCCGGCTCCGAGGCCGCGATGGCCTCGATGGGCCCCTGAAAGGTCGTGAGTCCGGGATCGTAGCGTTCGTGCCCGACGAGCAGGCCGTCGTACTCGCGGACCGTTCGCGTGAACGCGGTCACGGCGTCCCCGAGTCCGACCCCGTCCGGCTCGAGCACGGCGACCCGCGGGAGCCGCAGTTCCTCCATTGTCCAGCGCGCCAGCTCCTCCGCCACATCCGAGGCCCGAGTACCGGCGTCGTACAGGGTGTAGCTCGCCGGCGCGGGTCTCAGCACTTCCGTCGCCGTGGGGCTGACGATCGGCAGCCTCGGATTCAGGCGGGCCCGGGAAGCCGCCGCGAAAGACTCGGCGCGGAGGGGACCCACGATCGCGACCACATCCCGCCCTTCGAGCGACCGCACGAGGTCCGCCGCGTTCTCCGGATCCGATGCGTCGTCGAGGAAGATGAGTTCGACATCGAAGCCGGCCGGGCGCTCGACGCGGTACCGCTCGACCGCGAGTTCGATCCCCTCACGCAGCACCTGGCCCACCTCCGATAGGTCGCCGGTGAGCGGAAGGATCGCCCCGATGCGCGCGCCGCCGCTGCCGAGATCCGTTTCCGCCCCGGCGATCATGTCCGCCGTGACCCGCTCGGGTTCGGCGGGTTGCCCCTCCAGGATGCGAGCGGCAAGACGTCTCGCCTCGTCGCCCTCCCCTTCGATGACGAGAAGGCGGGCGAGTTGTGCATGAACGACTGCGGCCCCCGCGGTCTCCGGCGGAAAGGCCTCCGCCAGCGGGCGCAGTTCCCCGACCGTGAGGGTGGAGGTCAACCGGCGGAGACCCTCGGCGCCGACCGTTTCGAGCCCTCCGGGCGTGGAGAGGATCGCGGCGACCGCCTCGGGCTCGCGGCTCGTGTCGCCGAGGACCCGCACCAGCCGCTCCAGAATGGCCGTCTCCAGGGGGGCGGCGGGCGCCCGCGCGAGGAGCGCGCCATAGCGATCCGCCGCGGCGCCCGGGAGCTCTTGCGCCTCCAGCGCCCGGCCCGCCACGGAGAGGGCCCGGTCCGCGAGGGCGCGGAGGGGCTCGACCTGACGCCACGCGGCGTCGAGCGAATCCCCGCGCGCCGCGGCCTCGGCGAATCGCCCCTGCTCGTAATCCGCCTCGGCGAGGCGAAGCGCGGCGGCCGCTCCTTCCGCGTCGACCGCGCTCGGTGCCGAGGTCTCGATGGGTGGGTTGCCGGCGATGAACGCACAGCCCGCGGCTGCGAGCAGCACGACGCCGCAGCCAAGGGCTACGCGCCTCCGCGCCGCTCTTCGCCGCTCGTGGAAGGGGCTACTCCCCTGCCTCACCACCGGAATCGGACTGCTCCCCTTCGTCCGTGTCATCCGCCGCGGAACCGGACTTCGCGGCCGCCATGTTCTCGTACTCCACCTCCTCGGCGTCGTACGGCACATCGGGCGCGTCCACGACGGCGAGGACGATGCGACGGTTGATCGGATCCGTCTCGAGTACGCGCAGGTCCAGCCGATGCCCCTCGTCGAAGTGGTCGGCGGGCTCGGCGATCGCCGCTTCCACACCGAGTTGCGAGATCGGCACGAACCCCTCGAGATCGCTCCCGAGGTCCACGACGACGCCCTTCTCGAGCAACCGCGTGATCGAGCCCGCCACTTCCCGTCCCGGCTGGTACGTCTGCGCGAGCTGGTACCACGGGTCTTCCTGCACCTGCTTCAAACCGAGGGAGATCCGCTTCTGGTCGGGATCGATCGAGAGCACGACGACATCGACCTCCTCCCCCTTGCGGAGCACCTCCGCCGGATGCTGCACCCGCCGCGTCCAGCTCATGTCGGAGATATGGACGAGGCCGTCGATGCCCGCCTCGACCTCCACGAAGGCGCCGAAGGACGTGAGGTTGCGGACGAGTCCGCGGATCTTCGTCCCCGGCGGGTATTGCGCCGGGAGCGCCAGCCACGGGTCCTCCTCCACCTGCTTCATTCCGAGCGAGATCTTCTGCGCCTCCTCATCGACGCGCAGCACGACGCATTCGACCTTGTCGTTGATGCCGACCAGCTGGGAGGGATGGCGGACGTTGCGGGTCCACGACATCTCGGAGATGTGGACGAGACCCTCGATCCCGCGCTCGAGTTCGATGAAGGCGCCGTAGTTCGTGATCGAAACGACCCGGCCCAGCACGCGTATTCCGACCGGGTATTTCTCGGCCACGTTCTTCCAGGGATACTCCTGAAGCTGCTTGAGGCCGAGCGAGATTCTCTCCCGGTCCCAGTCGATGTCGAGGATCTTGATCTCGAGCGACTGGCCGATCTCGCAGACTTCCGAGGGATGGCCGATCCGTCCCCAGGACATGTCGGTGATGTGGAGGAGGCCGTCCATGCCGCCGAGGTCGATGAAAGCGCCGAAGTCCGTGATGTTCTTGACGATCCCCGGGCGCACGTCGCCCACCGACAGCTCCTTCTTCAGCTCCTCGCGCTTCCCCGCCCGCTCCTCTTCGAGAAGGACGCGACGGCTCACCACGATGTTCCGCCGGCGCTTGTTGAGCTTGAGGATCTTGAAGTCGTACTCGTCGCCCAGAAGGTCGTCGACGTTGGGCACGCGGCGAAGCGCGATCTGCGATCCGGGGAGGAAAGCGTCGACCCCCATGAGGTCGACCGTCACGCCCCCCTTGATCTTCCGCTTGATGCGCCCCTGCACGGGACGGTCGTTGTCGAAGGCGTCCTTGATCTTCTCCCAGACGCGGAGGAAGTCCGCCTTCTTCTTCGACAGGACGACGACGCCTTCCTCATCCTCGAGGCTCTCGAGGAGGACATCGACGGAGTCGCCCAGCTGAACTTCGTCCGGATCCGAGAACTCTTCGAGGGGGACGGCCCCTTCGGACTTGAAGCCGACATCGAGGATGATGTCCGTCTCGGTCTTTCCGATGACCTGCGCGGAGACGATCTCGCCTTCCGTGATGCGGCTGAGCGTGTCCTCGTAGAGGGCGTAGAGCTCGGCGTATTCCGCCTGGTCGTGCTGCGAGTCGTCCCGGGGATCGGCGTCGAGATCCAGGTCGATGGCACTCGGCTCGAAGGCGGCCGGTGCCGCGACCTCCGTATTTTCTGGAGTGGAGTCGTCGACTTCCGTCGACGCATCCGTCGCCTCGGGGATGTCGGTCTCGGGGACGTCGGTCTGAGGGTTCGTGTCGTCGGGCATAGGGAATCAAGCTCCCGCGCGGGGCCAACCGTGCCTCCCGCCGGGCCTCGTGGCAAAAAAGAATCGACCTCAACCGAGCTTCACCATCTCCGCCCAGCCGCCGGCCGATCCCCTGGTGTCGGGTTTCCACAGGATCCGGGGCGAAGCGCCACTTTTTCCGCACCGGTCCTCGAACAGTACGCCAACTTAGATTCAGGCCGCAAAAGCGTCAACGGAAAGCGGCGGCCGCAAGTTCAAGGATCGCATCCACGACCTGGTCCGGGGACATGGCGGTCGTATCGATCTCGATGGCGTCGGGAGCTCGCCGCAACGGAGAGAGTGGACGCGAACGATCCAGCCGGTCGCGCGCCTCGAGACGCCGGGTCTCGCGCTCGACGTCCTCGTCGGTAAAAGGGGTGCCGCGCTGGCGCAATCGACGGCGCGACCGCTCGCCGGCTTCCGCCACGAGGAAGATCTTCAGATCCGCCCCGGGGAAGACCGCCGTGCCGATGTCGCGTCCGTCGCAGACGATCTCGTGCCGGCGGCCCGCCCGGCGCAGCCGCTCCAGCACGACATCCCGAACCGCCGGAAGCGTGGAAACAGCGGACACCCGCGCGGTCACCTCGGGCGATTCGAGGCCCGGGCCGGGCCGGGTCCCCTCCACGGACACATCGAATCCCTCGCGCGCGGGGACGAAATCGACGTCCAGCCCGGGCACGGCGGCCTCGAGCGCCGGCCCATCCCCGGCGATGCCCCTGTCGAGGGCCCACCAGGTGATCGCCCGGTAGAGCAATCCGGAGTTCACATGCACGAAGCCGAGTCGCCGCGCCACGCTGCGGGCCGTGCTGCTCTTGCCGGAGGCGGCGGGACCGTCCACCGCGATGACTCGCCCCGCCGGAGCGGAACCCCGCCGGCGCCCCCCCCGGCGGAACGGCTCGATCGCCTCCCAGAAGTCGGGATACGAGATGTCCGCGCACGCGCGGTCGTCGATCCCCAGGTCGGCATCGCCCGCCGCGTCGAGGACGCCGAACGCCATGGCGATCCGGTGGTCGCCGCGCGTCTCGACGTCGCCGCGCAACCGGCCGGTGCGGCCCCGGATCGTGAGACCGTCCGGCCTTTCCTCCACGGCGACCCCGAGCTTCCCGAGGGTCCGGGCCAGTACCGCAAGGCGGTCGCTCTCCTTCACGCGCAGTTCGGCGGCATCGCGGATCTCGGAACGGCCCCGCGCGCGGGCGGCGAGGACGGCGAGGAGCGGAATCTCGTCGATCACCCGCGGGACCACGTCGCCGCCGATCGAGAACGCCCGCAGGCCGTCGGGAGGCTGGACGGTCCACGTCTCCAGGGGTTCGCCCGCCTCGGCCGGCGCGGGGTCCCGGTCGACCCGCGCCCCCATCTCCTCGAGCACGGAGAGAAAACCGATCCGCCCGGGGTTGGCCGCCACGGCTTCCACCCTCACCGTGCGGCCGCCGAGCAGCGACGCCCCGATGAGGAAGGCGGCCGACGAAGGGTCGCCGGGCACCGTCATGCGGAGACCGTCGAGCCGGCCATCCCAGCCGGACGGGTCGAAGCGCACCTCTCCCGCTCCCATCCGCTCCGGATCGAACGCGAGCGGCACGCCCATTCCCGCCAGCATGCGTTCGGTGTGGTCACGGGAGAGGGCGGGCTCGCTGACCTCGACCCGCACGCGGGCCAGCACGCCGGCCAGCAGCACGGCCGACTTGACCTGGGCGCTGGCGACGCGGCCGCGGTGTCGGAGCGTCCGCAAGGTCCCCGTCGCTCGCCCGCGGAGCCGCACGGGAAGCCGCCCCGGCTCCCCGTCGTACTCGATCCGCGCCCCCATGGCCTGCAGCGGATAGATGACGCGGCGCATGGGGCGGCTGCGAAGCGACGGATCGCCATCCAGGACCGCCGCGACGCCGGAACCCGCCAGGATCCCGGCGAGCAGGCGCGCCGTCGTCCCGCTGTTCCCGCAGTCGAGCCGCGGAGCCGGGCCGGGGTCGAGGCCACCGCCCGCGCAACGGATCGTGAGACCGCGCGCTTCCTCCGTGCACTCCACCGCGGCGCCGAGCCGCTGCATCGCCCGCACGCTGGCCCGCACGTCGACGCCGTCCGAAAGCCCGCGGACGACGGATGCCGACGAGGCGAGGGGCGCGATGAGCGCGGCGCGGTGGGAGATCGACTTGTCCCCGGGTACGCGCACGCGGATCAAGGGTCGGGATCCCCCGCGTCCGCGTCATCGAAGGAGACCTCGGTGGACCATCCGTCGCGCGCGAGTTCCGCCCCGGGGAAGACGGCCCGCGCCTCCTCGAGCAGTTGCGCCGGCCGCTCGGCGTAGCGCGCGCTGACGTGCGTCAGCGCGAGCCGCCGCACGCCCGCCTTGCGCGCGACCCGGGCCGCGTCCGCGGCGGTGGAGTGGCCGGTATCCCGCGCCCGACCCCGTTCCTCCTCCGTGAACGTGGCCTCGTGCACGAGGAGGTCGGCGCCGCGCGAGATCCGGACCGTTTCGGGACAGGGGCGCGTATCCCCCGTGTACACGACCTTCCTGCCCGGCCGCGGAGGACCCACGAGTTCCGCGGGGCGCACGCGGCGGCCGTCCTCGAGGTCCACGCTCTCGCCGCGGTGGAGGCGGCCGAAGAGCGGGCCTTCCGGGACGCCCAGTTCGCGGGCGGCCGCCACATCGAACCTCCCGGGGCGATCATCCTCGATGAGGGCGTATCCGAGCGAGCGCCGCGTGTGCTCGGTCGCGAACGCCTCTACTCGGAAGCCCTCCCCTTCGACCGCCTCGCCCGCCCGGAGTTCGTGCACCCTCGCATCGAACGCCAGGCGGTCCCCTCCCAGATCCCGGAGCGCGCGGAGCGTCTCGCCCGCGCCGCATGGCGCCCAGATCCGGAGCGCCTCCTCGCGCCCCTGGAGGCTCATCGTGCGGAGCAGGCCCGGCAACCCGAGGTAGTGGTCGGAGTGGAGGTGCGTGATGAGGATGTCTCCGAGGGAAAAACCCACCCCGTAGCGCATCATCTGCCGCTGCGTCCCCTCGCCGCAGTCGAGGAGAAACAACCGCCCCTCACGCTTCAGCGCGAGCGACGAAACGTTCCGCGACACCGTCGGCCGCGACGAAGCCGTTCCGAGAAACGTCAGTCGGAGGATGGCGCGACTCCTTCGGGCGCGCCGACGCGCGCGATCAGTTCCGCGTCCGACATCCCGGAGAGCGTGGCCCCGTTCAACTCCACCGCGGGACGACGCGCGCTGATGCAGCGCAGGCGAAGGCCTGTGGTACCCGCCGCGCTCCCCCCCTCCGCCCAGACCGGCCCCATGCCCTGGGCGAGCCAGATCGCTCCGCTCTCGTCGACGACCCGGCGTTCGGTCGCCGTGAGGGGTCGTCCCGCCTCCCACAACGCGCGGAAGGCCTCGTCATCGAGATCCGGCAGGGCCAGCCCGGCGGGGAGCGCCGCCCGCCGGTCCGCCACCTCCGGGTCGTCGCAAACGAAGTAGCCGAGACCGAGGCCGGACGGCGCCCGGGCCGCGTCGTACAACGTCCACGAGGCGCCATCGATCCGGCCCGACCGCCGCGGGCGGGCGCCGCCGCCGGTCATGCCGGCCCCCCGCCGTACACGCCCCGCGTCACCGTCTCGGCGCGGGGAGCGGCGGTCTCGCGGCTCGCCAGCGCCTCGCTTGCGGCCTGTTCGATCTCCGCCTCCACTTCCCGCTCCACCGATGCGAGCTTGCGGAGGTTCCGCTCTCGCAGGTTTCCGGTGCCGGCGACTCCCAGGTCGACCCCCGCCAGGTACTCCTCATAGAGGCCGATCGGATCGCGCCGCCCCCAGTACTGAAACAACTCGCGCGAAAAGGTGGCCCGGGCCTCGCGCACGTCGTGCGTCGCGTGCCCTCCCATGCGGAACGTGCGCGCCTCGATGAGTTGCGGGCCCTGCCCCCGCCGGCAGCGTTCGGCCGCCACCCGCGTGGCCGCATAGACCTCGAGTACATGGTTCCCGTCCACAGATTCGGAGGGAATCCCGTACGCCGCGCCCCAGTCCGAGAAGTCGGACGGCACGTGGTGCTGGTCCAGCCGCGTCCCCAGCGCCACCTGGTTGTTCTGGATGATGAAGACGATCGGCAGCCTGAGCGATGCGGCGAAGGCGAACGCCTCGTGCGCCTCTCCGTGTTTCGTCGCACCGTCCCCGACCCAGGTCAGCGCCACCCGCGGTTCTCCGCGGATCCGGAAAGCGAGGGCGAACCCGTTCATGACCGTCGACAGCGTCGCGACCATGCTGATGGGCGGACAGACGCCGTAGCGCAGGTCTCCGAGGTGCAGATCCCGCCCCCCCGCGGGGGCGTCCGCCGTGCCGAGGTAGGTGCGAAACACCTCGGCCATCGGCATGCCCATCTCGTGGTTCGCGCCCTGATTGCGGATCATCGGCCCCACGATGTCTCCGTCGGAACCGCGACGGTCGAGCGCGTTCACGGCCCCCACGGTCACGGCTTCCTCGCCGGTCCCGAGCCACGCCTTCGAGATCACGCCCTGTTTCACCCACCTCGTGAGGGCGATGTCGCCGAGGCGGAAGCGGAGGAGTCCGCGGTACAGCGCGATGTGCGCGTCGGGAGGCAACGCGGCGATTTCCCGCGCGCGGGCGTCGTCCGCCCGGATGCGCGACCTGTACTCCTCCAGGAGTTCGGGGTCCGGCTGCCAGGAGACGTACTCAGGGGGGTCGTAGGCCGAGTATCGACGCATCGTCCAGGTCCTCGTGGTCCGGCAGGCCGGAAAGCGGCCCGTCGCGCGCACATCCTAAGCCTTCGCCACGGGGTGCGCGAACCGATAAGCTACGTACCCATCGTCGACCCGCGCCCGTGGCCGGATCGGCGGGAAGACGGGTGAGACACGGTGCGGCGAGCGCGCCGCTCCACGCCACCGAGGCGCCACGATGAACGCAGGCAAATGAAGCCCTGCCGACGCTGCAAGTGCAACGTGCCGGACGCGACGCGAATCTGTCCGCACTGCCGGGCCACGCAGCGGCGCGGCGACCGCACGCCGCAGATGGTCCTCGGGTTCGTCACGGTCGCCGCCGCCGCGCTGGCCGCGCTCGGGTCCTGTCCGAGCCTCGCCGGCCAGCCGCCCGGCGGGTCGGAGCGGATGGAACCGCCGACGATCGCGCGCCTGCGCTACGACGGGGGGGGCGACTGGTACGCGAATCCCTCGAGCCTAGACAACCTCCTCGAGCAGGTCCGGCTCCGGACCGGGATCCCGGTGGCCGACCGGCCCGCGGAAGTGGGCGCCGCGGATCCCGACCTCGCCGACCATCCGTTCCTGTACGCGACGGGACACGGCAACATGTCCTTCACCGCGCTCGAGATCGAACGCCTGCGGGCCTACCTGTACGGGGGCGGCTTCCTGCACGTGGATGACAACTACGGCCTGGACGAGTCCTTTCGCCGGGAGATCGCCCGCCTCTTCCCGGACCTGCCGCTCGCCGAGGTGCCGCTCGAACACAGCATCTACCGGATCTTCTACGAGATGCCGGACGGCCTGCCCAAGATTCACGAGCACGACGGGAATCCCGCCCAGGGGTTCGGCATCTTCCTCGATGGCCGCCTCGCGGTCTACTACAGCTTCGAGTCCGACCTGGGGGACGGCTGGGAGGACGAGGGCGTGCACGGGGACGCGCCCGAGGTGCGGGAGTCCGCGATCAGGATGGGCGTGAACCTCTTCCTCTACGCACTCTCCGCGACCCCGTCAGGCTGATACCGGCCGCTGCCCCGACGCCAGGTCCGGTGGTCAGGCGCCGAACTTGCCGTAGATCGCCATCAGTGCGACCACGATGGCCGTGGCAATGAACGCCCCCCAGGCGAAGATCGCGTTGAGGACGGGGCCATCGGACTTCAGGTGCATGAAGAACATCGCGACGAGCGCGAACTTCGCCGCCATCATCACGAGCAGGATCGGGATGAGGACCGGAGCGAGCGCCTCGATGTAGAACACCATCACCTCGAGCGCCGTCAGTGCGGCGAGGATCACCGCGACGGCGACGTAGAGGCGCGTGCTCGGGTGCGATTCGGCGGAATGGCTCACGTGTGCCTCACACCAGCAGGTAGATGAGGGTGAAGAGGATAATCCACACGATGTCCACGAAGTGCCAGTAGAGTCCGGCGATCTCCACCGTCTCCGCATGGCGGGCGTCGAGCTTCCCCTGCACCGTCCTCACGAGGAGCGTGCTCAGCCAGATCACGCCTCCGGCGACGTGGGCGCCGTGCGTCCCGGTGAGGACGAAGAAGGTCGATGAGAACAGGTTCCGCGACAGCGGCAGCCCCTCGTGGACGAAGTGGCTGAACTCGTAGTACTGGCCGCCGAGGAAGATGAGGCCGAACAGCGCCGTCAGGCCGAGCCACAGCTTCGTCGCCCGCAGATCGTTCCTCTGCACCGCCGCGAGCGCGAGCACCATCATGAGGCTGCTCATCAGGAGCACGAAGGTCGTGACGGTGATGAACGGGATGTTCAGCAGATCGTGCGGATAGGGCGGCACCAGGTTCCGGCCGCGATAGATCATGTACGTGGCGATCAGGGTGCCGAAGAGCATGCATTCGGACCCGATGAAGGTCCACATCGCGAGCTTGCGGTTCGGGATGCCCGTCGAGGTCGGCCCCTCCATCAGTGCGCCTCGTCGCCGAACGCGGGCTCGAAGGCCCACGCGAAGAGCCCCACCGCCGTCACGAGCAGGCCGAAGAGCGTCAGCCCCAGCGACCCGAGCCCGCCGATCGTCATGAGGAGCATCCCCACGGCGAGCACGAGCGGCCAGTACGACGGATTCGGCATCACGACGGGCGCCGGCGGCTCCTCCGGCTGCCGCCGCGGCATGGCGCCCCCGGGCTCATCCCCCTCCCCGCGCGATTCCGGCTCGATGTAGGGATGCCAGAGCGGGTCCCGCCGGTCGACGACCGGGATCTCGGCGAAGTTGTAGTGCGGCGGCGGGGAGGCCATCGTCCACTCGAGCGTCGACGCGTCCCACGGGTTGTGTCCCGCCGCCTCCCCGCGCCGCCACGTGCGCCACAGGTTCCAGACCAGCGGCACGAAGGAGAGGGTGAAGATGAAGGCCCCGATGGTCGAGATCAGGTTGAACGCATCCAGACCCAGACCCTCCGGGTACGTATAGGTCCGCCTGGGCATCCCCAGCAGCCCGGAGAAGTGCATCGGGAAGAAGGTCACGTTCAGCGCGAGGAAGGAGAGCCAGAAGTGGGCCTTCCCGAGGCCCTCGTGCAGCATCCGCCCCGTCGCCTTCGGGAACCAGTAGTAGAAGCCGCAGAAGAGGCCGAACACGGTCCCGCCGATGAGCACGTAGTGGAAGTGCGCCACCACGAAGTACGTGTCCGTCTGCTGCAGGTCGGCCGGCGGCGAACTGTGCATGACGCCGCTCAGCCCGCCGATCGTGAACGTCGCCACGAGCCCGGCCGCGAAGAGCATCGCCGTTCGGAAGCGTAAACGACCTCCCCACATCGTCGCGATCCAGTTGAAGATCTTGATCCCGGTGGGGATCGCGATGAGCATCGTCGCCCCGCCGAAGACCGCGTTCACCACCGGCCCGAGTCCGACCGAGAACATGTGGTGGACCCAGACGCCGAACCCGAGGAAGGCGATGAGGACGCCCGAGAACACGACGACGGGATACCCGAACAGGATCTTCCGCGAGAACGTCGGGATCACGTCGGACACGATGCCGAAGGCCGGCAGGATGAGGATGTAGACCTCGGGGTGCCCGAAGACCCAGAACAGGTGCTGCCAGAGGACGGGGTCCGCGCCCGCCGCCGCATCGAAGAAGTGCGTTCCGAAACTGCGGTCGAAGAGCATGAAGATCAGGCCGACCGTGAAGGGCGGGAAGGCGAGCAGGATGAGCGCGGAGACGATGAGCGCCATCCAGGTGAAGAGCGGCATCCGCATGAACGTCATCCCCGGCGCCCTCATGTTGAGGATCGTGACGAGGAAGTTCAGCCCGCCCGCGATCGACCCCACGCCGGAAATCAGGAGGGCGAGGACGTAAAAGTCGATGCCCGGACCCGGCGAATACTCGGGGTTCGTCAGCGGCATGTACGCGAACCAGCCTCCGTCCGGCATCACCCGGAGGGGGACGCTCGAGTACAGGAAGAGGCCGCCGAAGAGGAAGACCCAGAAGGAGAACGCGTTCAGGCGCGGGAAGGCGACGTCGCGCGCCCCGATCTGCAGGGGCACGACGAAGTTGAAGAAGGCGACGACGAGGGGCATGCCGGCGAAGAACACCATCGTCGTGCCGTGCATCGTGAACAGCTGGTTGTACAGGTCCGGATCGAGGAAGCTGCGCTCCGGGGCGGCGAGCTGGAGCCGGATGAGCTGTCCCTCGACGCCCGCGATGAGGAGGAAGACGAACCCGACCACGAAGTACATGATCGCGATCCGCTTGTGATCGACCGTCGTCAGCCAGCTCCGGATCCCCGTGGAATACCCGCCGGTCATGGCCATGGCGCTAGCGGAGCGACCCGAGGTAGGCGACGAGTTGCCGAACCTGCGCGTCGCTCAGTTCCACCTCGGGCATCAGGTTCCCGGGCTTCACGTGCTGGGTGGAGTCCAGCCAGCGCGCCAGGTTCGCGGGGGTGTTCTCCAACACGCCCGAAGCGATCGTGAGCCGGCTCCCGAAGTGCGTGAGATCGGGTCCGAACTGTCCGGTCGCCTGCGTCCCCCTCACCGCGTGACAGCTCACGCACGCGTTCGCCATGAACACGCCCTGCCCCGCCCGCGCCTCCGCGTCGCCGGGGGTCGACGCGGGCGCCGCGTTCGCCCGGACCCAGCGCTCGAAGTCGTCGGGTTCGTCGACGATCAGGCGCATTCCCATGAGCGCGTGCGCCGTGCCGCAGAACTCCGCGCACTGCCCGTGGTACACGCCGACCGAATCCGGCCGGAACCAGAGCTGGTTCTCGATCCCCGGGACGAGGTCCCGCTTTCCGGCCAGGCGCGGAATCCAGAACGAATGCAGGACGTCGGCGGAGCGGAGCCTGAGGTCAACGGTGCGGCCCAGCGGGACGTGCGCCTCGTTCGCCGTCACGATCCCGAGTTCCGGATAGCGGAATTCCCACCACCACTGCTTGCCGATGACCTCGACGACGAGCGCCTCCGGATCCGGCGTCGACCGGTCGATGATGAAGATGGCGCGGATGGTCGGAATCGCGATGGCCACGAGGATGAGCGCCGGTGCCAGCGTCCAGCCCACTTCGAGGAGGAGGTGGCCATGGACCTGCTTCGGCCGCGTGTCGCCCGGGCGCTCGCGAAAGCGCACGAAGACGTAGACGAGGATGCCCTCCACCACGACGAACACGCCGACCGCCCACCAGAAGATCTGGTCGAAGAGCCGGTCGAGAATCGTGGCGGAATCTGAACTGGGGTGCAGTGCGGATTGCGGATATTCTCCGCCGCAACCCTGGCTGATCAGAACCCCCAGAAAAAGCACGAGCGCTGCGATCGCGCGTCGTCTCAAGGGCTTATCTATATGCGTTTCGGGGAAAGTCTCGAATACAGGGCCGACTCCGCCTCGACGGAGCCCGCGGGACACTATCCGAGGACGGCGGGCGGGTCAAGGAGCGCCGCCCGCCGGAGGGTCAGCGGGCGTGCGGCACGTCTCCGACCGGCGTCACTCGGCCGCCGTAGAGCTCCGCCACCCACTCGCCGTATCCGTTGAACGGGAGCGTCGGAACCCGTTGTCCGGTGCCGACGATTTCCTCCTGGGCCTGGGACCAGCGGGGGTGCGGCACGTCCGGGTCCACGTTCGAATAGAAGCCGTACTCGGACGGCTGCAGGTCGTTCCAGAAGGTCATCGGCATCTCGTCGGTGACATCGATGCGGACGATGCTCTTCGGGCTCTTGTACCCGTACTTCCAGGGCACATGGATGCGGACCGGCGCGCCGTTCTGCTTCTGCAGCGGATGGCCGTACATGCCCGTCACGACGAACGAGAGTTCGTTCATCGCCTCGTCCATGCGAAGCCCTTCGTAGTAGGGCCACTTGTACCAGCTCTGCGTCTTCTGGCCGAAGGCCTGCTCGGGACGGTCGAAGGTCACGAAGCCGACGTAGCGGGCATCGTTCCGCGGCTGTACGCGCTCCAGCAGCCGGGCGAGCGGGAAGCCGATCCAGGGCACGACGACGGACCACCGCTCCACGCAGCGGTGCCGGTAGATCCGTTCCTCGAGCGGGAAGGCGCGTTCCAGTTCCACGAGATCGTAGACGCCCGGGTTCTCGACGAGGCCCGTGACCTCCAGTTCCCACGGGCGGGCCTCGAACGGGCCGACGTTGCGCCACACCCCGTCCTTGTCCGTGCCGAACTCGTAGAAGTTGTTGTACGTGGCCACGATCTCCTCGGGCGAAACTTCCTTGTGGCGGTCGCCCGGCGTGAAGCGCGGATCGTTCACGGCCACGGGATAGAGATCCGCGGTCGGGGTGTCCGGGATGTTGTCGAGGGGGCCGCGCTGCTGGGCTTCCGCCGCCCCGCCCGGCCGGCATGCGAGCGAGGCGGCGGCAAGGACCGCGCCCCCGCCCATGCGGGCCACGAACTGCCGCCGGTCGAGGTACACCGACTCCGGCGTCGCTTCGCTCTCCCTGAGCCGCCATCCGGGCGGAATATGGATGTTCGCCATTGGACTCTCCCTTACGTTCGGCCTCCGGCCTTCGCCGGCGGCCTCACCTGCCGCGTTACATGCTCCAGTATAACCGCTCCGGCGCCGCGTGTTTCGCAACCCTTCCCCCGCCGCGGGCGCTGCCCGCACGGCGGACGCTAGTGCCGGAAGAGCCGCCGTCCGGTGAAGACCATCGCCATGCCGTGCTCGTTCGCGGCCTCGATGACCTCCGCATCGCGCTTCGATCCGCCCGGCTGCGCGATCGCCGTCACCCCGGCGGCCGCCGCCGCATCGACGCCGTCGCGGAAGGGGAAGAACGCGTCCGACCCGAGGACGGCGCCCGCCACGTCGAACCCCTGTGCCCGGGCCTTGCGGATCGAGATCTCCACCGAGTCGACGCGGCTCATCTGCCCCGCGCCGATCCCGATCGACGCCCCATCGCGCGCGAGCAGGATCGCGTTCGACTTCACGCTCTGCACCGCGGACCAGGCGAACGAGAGATCGTCCCATTCCGCGTCGCTCGGGGCCCGCGCCGTGGGGACGCGCGCCTCCGGATTCACGTCACGTGCCGGTCGCGGGGCCGCCTGCATCAGAACCCCGCCGCGCACGCCGCGCACTTCGACCCCCTCCCGCAGATGGCCGCCCGCATCCAGCGCGGCGCCCGCCTCGGGCTTCAGAATCCGGATGTTCTTCTTCGCCCGCAGGAGACCGAGCGCATCCTCCGAGTAGCCCGGCGCTACGACGCACTCCACGAAGTTCCGCGAGAGGGCTTCCGCGACGGGCTCCGTGAGCGGGTCCGTGAAGGCGATGACCGAGCCGAACGCCGAAACGGGATCGCACGCGAGCGCCTTCTCGTACGCCTCCAGGGGGGATGCGCCGACGGCGAGACCGCACGGCGTCGAGTGCTTGAGGATCGCGCAGGCGGCGCGTTCCCCGGACACGAAGGGCGCGATCGCCGTGAGGGCCCCGTCCACGTCGAGAATATTGTTGAACGAGAGTTCCCGGCCGTGGAGTTGGGTGAGCGCGGGAATCCCCCGCGGCGGACCGGATCCGTCGCGGAAGAAGGCGGCCTGCTGGTCCGGGTTCTCCCCGTACCGGAGCGGCTGCACGCGGATGAGCGGGATGACGGTCTCCCCCGCCGGGAGGTCGGGCGAACCCTCCGCACCGTCCGGCCGGGTCAGGTAGCGCGTGATCGCCGCATCGTAGGCCGCGGTGTGCCCGAACACCTTCACCGCCAGCTCCCGCCTCAGCTCCGCCGTTTCCGGCGCGTCCGCGGCATCGATGGCCTCGAGCACGCGCCCGTAGTCGGCCGGATCGCAGACCGACCAGACGGACGGATGGTTCTTCGCCGATGCCCGGAGCATCGTCGGACCGCCGATGTCGATCTGCTCCAGCGCTTCCCGAAGCGTGACGTCGCCGCCGGCCACGGTCTCGCGGAAGGGGTACAGGTTCACCGCCACGAGATCGATGGGAACCATCCCGTGCGCGGCGAGTTGATCCAGGTCGTCCGCCACCTCGCGCCGCGCCAGGATCCCCCCGTGCACCCTCGGGTGGAGCGTCTTCACCCGGCCGTCGAGCATCTCCGGATGGCCGGTCAGGTCGCTCACGCCGCGGACCTCCAGCCCCGCCTCCCGCAGGGCCCGCATCGTCCCTCCCGTCGACGCGATCTCCCAGCCCCTGGCGATCAGGCCCGCACAGAATTCCTCGATCCCCGTCTTGTCCGAAACGCTCACGAGCGCAGTCGGCATCCCCACTCATCCTTCCCGGTTGGTGAACGTCTCTGTATCGAACCACTCGCGAACCCAGCGGACCCGACGGTCCGCGTCCAGCCGCACCGCCCCAGACGCCAGCGCTTCAACGGCCGCGGGCAGGATCCGGTGCTCCACCGTCAGCACGCGGGCCGCGACGGACTCCGGAGTATCGCCCGCGAGCACGGGTACCGGCCACTGGCACAGGATCGGTCCCCGGTCGTACGCCTCGTCGACGAAGTGGACGGTCGCTCCGGTGACGCGGACGCCGGCCTCGATGACCGCCCGGTGCACGCGGGCGCCGTACATGCCCCGGCCTCCGAACGAAGGCAGCAGCGCGGGATGGATGTTCAGAATCCGCCCCCACCAGGCCCGCACGACGGTCTCGGGCACCAACTTCATGTAGCCGGCCAGGACCACGAGGTCGCTTCGCCATTCGTCAAGCGTGCGGCGGAGGAACATCTCCATCTCGTCACCCGTCGCTGACGGCGGTGAGACCGCCGATGCCACGCCTGCCCGGCGCGCCCGCTCCAGGACGCCCGCTCCCTCGCGGCTGGCGATCACGCCGACGATCTCGCGATCGGGAACGTCCGCGGGCTGGAAGCGGTCGACGAGCGCCTGGAAGTTGGAACCACCCCCCGACGCGAGGACCGCGATCCGAACGGCGTCAGGCATCGGCGAGGCGGTCGAGCGCCGAGGCGAGGACTTCCGCGGCGCGGGCCGCTTCCTCGCCCGGCAGCGTCCGCACGTCCACGATGAACGCCGCACGCTCGATGCGGCCGATGAGCGGGACCGGGCCGGCGCGGCACTCCGCCGCCAGCCGCTCGACATCGATCCCCGTCACGGCCCAGCCCGCCGAAGGAATCGCGAACCCGGGAAAGGCACCCCCTCCGACCATGGCCTCGGTCCGGACCACGTCCACGCCCGCGCCGCTTCGCCGCGGAGGATCGGGGCGCGCGGCGGCCGCGCGGGCTTCGACGGCCTCCGCCGGCTCGCGCAGCATCCGCAGGGCCGGTACGCGCCGGACGGCGAGGTCCGGATCGCGGTACAGCATCAGCGTGGCTTCGAGGGCGGCGAGCGTGGTCTTGTCCACCCGGAACGCCCGCAGCAGGGGATTCCGGCGCAACCGCCCGATCAACGCCGCGTCGCCCGCGATGATTCCGGCCTGCGGACCCCCGAGGAGCTTATCGCCGCTCCAGGTCGCGAGGTCGACGCCCGCGGCCAGCGACCCGCGGGCGGTCGGCCCCTCCGGGAATCCCGGCAGGAGCTCCGCATCGAGCAACCCGGAGCCGAGGTCGTGTGCCAGAGGGATGCCCCGCTCCCGCGCGAGGGACACCAACGCCGCGAGAGGAGGGCGGGCCGCAAAGCCTTCGACCCGGTAGTTGGAGGGGTGGACCCGCAGGATGAGTCCGGTCGATTCGTCGATGGCGGCGGCGTAGTCGGACACGCTCGTCCGGTTCGTCGTGCCGACCTCCCTCAACCGGCCGCCGCTCCGTTTCACGACATCGGGGATCCTGAACGTACCTCCGATTTCGACCAGTTCTCCGCGCGACACGAGCACCTCGCGGCCCCGCGCCAGCTCGTTCACGACCAGCGCCACGGCCGCCGCATTGTTGTTCGCGATGATCGCCGCGCCCGCACCCGTCAGTTCGCAGACGACTTCGCCGCAGTGGTCGTATCGCGAGCCGCGCCGGCCCGTCGCGAGGGAGAGTTCCACGTTCCCGTATCCGCCGGCCTCCGCCTGGGCGCGACCCGCCTCGTCGGCGAGCGGTGCTCGGCCGAGGTTCGTGTGGAGCACGACGCCGGTTCCGTTCAGCGCCCGCCGCAGGGAGGGCCGGGATCTGGCCTCCAGGTCGCGTGATGCGGCCCGAAGGACATCGACCGGACCGGACGCCTCCGGGCCGGCCTCCGCTCGAATGCGGTCCAGGGCCCGGCGGAGCGAGTCCTTCACCGTTTCGCGGCCATAGCGGTCGATCCAGGCGGGGACCTGGGACGCCTTGAGAAGCGCGTCCATGGAGGGGAGCCGGCGGCGCGGATCCGTCATGTGCGCCTTCGGGCCGTGTCCGGCGGCGCTCCGACCGTGTCCGGCGGCACCGCGACGGTGTCCGGTGGCGCTCCGACCGTGTCCGGCGGCGCCCCGGCCGTGTCCGGCGGGACTCCCGGGAGGTCGAGAGTCTCGGGTGCCGGCGGCACCGAATCCTGCTCCACCGCGACGGAATCGCCCTCGACAGCCGTCGAGTCCGCCACCGCAGCCGCCGAGTCCACCGCAGCCGTGTCCGCCGCGGCGGCCGAGTCGCCGGACGGGGGTTCCGGCTCGGCCACAAAGGTCGTATCGCCGCCTCCCGCGAGACGGCGCAGGTTCACCACGCCCGTGACCGAAACCCGGTATGTCCCGGAGTCGAGCGCCGCCGCGAGCCGTACGGTGATGAACCTCGACGGAAGCACGGGATCCTCTTCCCCGGTCGAGTCGGAGACCGCGGCACCGGCGGAATCCGGGCTCGGCGCTTCGACCGCCGCGGAGTCGCCGACCGCCGCCGAATCGGCTACGGCCGCAGAGTCCGCCGCCGCGACGGAATCCGCCAGCGCCGCGGAGTCGAGCGGGAACGTCACCTCGTCGGCCGAGCCGATGAGGCTGCCCACGATCTCCAGCGTTTCGTTCGTCGCCGAGTCCCGAATCGCGATGCCGGGCGCCTCCGGTTGAGGATTGAGGAGGTAGTCATCGAATTCGAGCTGCACGGTCTCGTTTCCCACGACAAGCGCGCGAGCCAGCAGCGGCGGCGTGGTATCCGGCGCCACGACGACAAACCTTAATTCCGTCGGCGTCTCCGGCGATGCCGCCACCGACGCGCTGTCGTAGGACTCCAGCTCGCGATCGGGAATCATGTTGCGATTGCGGTCGACGAACCCGAAGGCCTGATACTCGCCCGATGGCAACCCGCGCGCCGTGAACCTTCCGACGCTGTCCGAGATCGCGCCGTACGGGATGGAATCCGTTCCGGCCCAGAAGATGACCCGCGCCTCCTCCAGCGGCTGCCCCGTGAGTGCGTCGATGATTTCTCCCTCGACGCTGGTGTCCGGGATCTCCCCTCCCGTGGAGAAGCAGAACTCGACCGGTTCTTCCATCCCGTTGCGCAGGAGGTCGTTGATCCCATCCGTCGGAATCGTGAAGCAGTAGGCGACGCTGTCCCGCCACCCGTCCTCCGGCCGGAGACGCAGGTCGGCGAATCCCGTCTGTGCCTCGTACGTTTCCATCGGGCTGACGAACATCTCCCTGGCAAGACCGTTCGGTATCCGCACGGGCTCGCTGAAACGGATTTCGAGGGCGCCGTCGAAGTCGACGACCGTCGAATCCGGCGCGGGACGGATGCGGACGATGGAGGGCGGGACTTCGTCGGGCCGCGCACCCGGCGGAGGCATCTCCCTCGCGCACCCCAGCATGATGAGGACGGCCATCGCCGCCGAGAGCAGCCGCCCATCGCCGACGAGGGCGACCAGCCGCTCGCGGGCACCCGGCCCCCGCCCGGAAGTTCCGGGCCCGGCGCGCGTCAGACCCCCGCCCGCAGCGATCGGAGTTTCTCCTCGAGGCGCGTCCGCTGTTCTCCCAGCGACGTCACTTTCTCCCGCTCCCGCGCGATGACCTCCTCGGGTGCGTTACCGAGGAAACCCGCGTTGCCGAGCTTGCCGCGGCTCCGCGCGAGCAGGTCCGCCGTGCGTTCCAGTTCCGCGCGGACGCGCCGGCGTTCCGCCTCCAGGTCGATGACCCCTTCCAGCGGGAGGAAGAGTTCTCCGCCCGAGCGGAGCACGGCGTGCGCCCCGGCGCCGTCCGTGGACGCCGCGCCCGCACCCTCCGCGACCCGTTCGATCCCCGACAGCCCGGCCAGGCGCGCGATGCTGCCTTCCTCCTCGGCCAGAGCCGACAGCAGGGCCGGCGAAGCACCCGCCACGCGGACCCTGACACGGGTTCCCGGCGCCACGCCATATTCCCCTCGCAGCGTCCGAACGGCCCCGACGAACTCCCGGAGCGCCTCGATTCCCGCTTCCGCATCGGGATCGATCCAGTCGTGGGGAAAGTCCGGCCACGGTCCCGTGACGAGCGATCCCGCGGCGTCCGCGTCGGGCAACCTCGCCGCGATCGCCTCCGTGACGAAGGGCACGATCGGATGGAGGAGCGACAGCCAGCCGCGCATCACGACCGTCAGCGTACGTCCGACCTCCCGAGCCGACCCGCCGCCCGCGGTCAGCCGGTGCTTCGCCAGTTCCAGGTACCAGTCGCAGAAATCTCCCCACACGAACGAATGCCCGGCCTCGGCCGCCTCGTGGAGACGATAGCTCTCGTATGCGGCGTCCATCTCGTGCGCTACCCGCGTGAGCCGGCTCCGGATCCACCGATCCGCGAGCGCCGTCGGTTCGGGCACGTCCCCGGCTCCGTCCCG
The DNA here is from genome assembly GCF_965208695.1 of Candidatus Palauibacter irciniicola. Classification (GTDB taxonomy): domain Bacteria; phylum Gemmatimonadota; class Gemmatimonadetes; order Palauibacterales; family Palauibacteraceae; genus Palauibacter; species Palauibacter irciniicola. Next base: position 1,194,726 of record NZ_OZ242352.1, on the reverse strand, counting down.
GCGCGCGTGCGGCAGGGCGAACCGTGCCGCGTTCCACATCTTGTTCGCGAAGTTGCGCCCCGGGCGGAACGCGGCCTCCAGGTTCTCGTTGTCCAGCTGGATGTCCGTTCCGAGCGGAGACCCTCGAACAAGCGTGAAACGCATGGCATCAGCACCATACAATTCAACAACTTCCAGTGGGTCGATGCCGTTCCCGAGAGATTTCGACATGCGGCGTCCGAGGTGGTCCCGGACCGTTCCGTTCAACAGGACATCCGTGAACGGCAGCTCTCCCATGAACTCGAAGCCCGCCATGATCATGCGGGCCACCCAGAAGAAGAGGATCTCGGGCGCCGTGACGAGCGTCGCCGTGGGATAGAACGACCGGAGGTCCCCGGTGCGTTCCGGCCAGCCCAGCGTCGAGAAGGGCCACAGCCACGAACTGAACCAGGTATCCAGCACATCCTCGTCCTGGCGCAGTTCGCCTCCGCAGGCGGGGCAGTCGTCCGGGTCCTCGGTGGAGACGACCAGCTCGCCGCAGTCGGCGACGTCGCAATACCAGACCGGGATCCGGTGTCCCCACCACAGCTGCCGGCTGATGCACCAGTCGCGGATGTTCTCCATCCAGTTGCGGTACACGCGACCGAATCGCGCGGGGTGGAAGCGGAGTTCCCCGCTCTCGTACGCCGCCAGCCCCGGCTCCGCGAGGGGCTTCATGCGCACGAACCACTGGAGGCTCAGGCGCGGCTCGACGACGGTGTCGCAGCGATAGCAGCGACCGACGGCGTGGGTATGGTCCTCCACCCCCACCAGCCAGCCACCCGCTTCGAGGTCCGCGACGACCCGGCGGCGCGCCTCGAAGCGGTCGAGGCCGCGATAGGCCTCCGGGACGGCGTCGTTCATCGCCCCCCGATCCGTCATCACATCGAGCGCTTCGAATCCGTGGCGCCCCCCGATCTCGAAATCGTTCGGGTCGTGTGCGGGCGTGACCTTCACCACGCCCGACCCGAACTCCGGATCCACGTGCTCGTCCGCCACGATCGGGAGGCGCCGTCCGACCAGCGGCAGTTCGGCCTCCCGGCCGACGAGGTCCGTGTATCGCGCGTCATCCGGAGACACCGCGAGCCCCGTGTCGCCGAGCATCGTCTCCGGCCGCGTCGTCGCGACCTCCACATGACCGCCGTCCGCCAGAGGGTACCTGAGGCGGTAGAGCTTGCCATCCAGGTCGCGGTGCTCCGCTTCCTCGTTCGAGAGCGCGGTGCGGCAGCGGGGACACCAGTTGATGATGTAACGGCCGCGATAGATGAGGTCCTTCTCGTAGAGACGGACGAACACCTCGCGCACCGCGTTGGAGAGTCCCTCGTCGAGCGTGAACCGGGTCCGCTCCCAGTCGCAGGAACACCCGATGGTGCGCAGCTGGTCGATGATCCGTCCCCCGTACTCGTCGACCCATTCCCAGACGCGCTCGACGAACGCGTCCCGTCCGAGATCGAAGCGGGTGAGCCCATCGCCGCGCAACTGCCGCTCGACGACGTTCTGCGTGGCGATGCCGGCGTGATCCGTGCCCGGCACCCACAGGGCGTCGTACCCCTGCATCCGCCGCCGACGGATGAGGACGTCCTGCAGAGTGTTGTTGAGCCCGTGCCCCATGTGCAGCGCGGCGGTGACGTTGGGCGGGGGGATCACGATCACCCACGGCCGTTCGACCCCGGCGGCCGGAACGTGAAACAGGCCCGCGTCGACCCAGCGCTCGTACATCGGCTGTTCGAGCCCGGCGGGATCGTAACGGGAGGAAAGCTCGGTGGATGGTTGAGCGTCACCCAAGGGGCGGCTCCTGACTGGCGGTTTCGCGGTGTCGGGAGAAACGTCGGTGCGACGGGGAGAGCCCCCGGCGTCCGGCTGCGGCTCAGTCTAACGGAGCCGCCGCGGGTTCGGAACCGCACGGCGTGGCGACACTACACTACGGCGGCCCGCGAACGCGGAGGGTGTCACCGCGCCGGCGGCGGGCCTCCTCCTCGGAGCGCTCGCGCATGCGGGCCCGCGCCTCCGCCGCCGCGGCCTCCACGTCATCCCGAAGGTTCTGGATCTGGATGGCCGTCAGGTCGCGGATCGCCTGTTCGTACGCCCGCCTCTGGGGCCCCGTTGGAGCGAACCCGATCGGGATGGGGATGGTGACGTCGCCCAGGTGGATCCCCTGCTCGGAGAACCCCCACCGTTTCCCGTCGCGCTCGAACGTCCAGTCGCGCGCGCGTTGCCGCACATCTTCTTCGAGCTGGAGGCTGTCGAGCCAGTCGCGCAGGATCGCCCTCACGGCGCTGTCCGCCCGGGCGAACTGGACCAGCCTCTCCCCGATGAGACGGGGAGACTGCGGGTCGAACCACAGCCGCGCGTCGCTGAACCGGAGCCGGAGCCGCGAGGCGTTGGTCCGGCCCCGCGGTCCCTCGGGCGGCGTCGGCTGGCCCGCCACGATCAGGCCCGGGGCTCCCGGGATCGGATCTCCCGCCTCCTCCGCTTCTTCTTCCCCCGCTTCCTCTTCTTCCTCCTCTTCCTCCTCCGGCTCGGGCTCGAGTTCCGGGGGCTCCTCCTCGGGCGGCGGAAGCGGCTCCGGGCGGGGATCCTCGGGCAGATCCTCCGGCAGGGAGGGCGCAATCTCGACCACGACGAGGGCGTCGGGCGCGGGCACGGTCTCGACGGAGGGGAGCGTGAAGGGGAGCGACTCGACCCGGACGCCGCCCGCCGCGACCAGGAGGAGGACATGGAGGAGCACCGAGGCGAGCAGGCCCATCGCCAACGTCCGGCGCTGGAAGCGCTCGCGTTCGCGTCTCCGCTCGGCGAAGCCCGCGTATCCGGTACGGGACACCGAATCTACCTGCCGGCCGAAGTCCCGCGCCTGACGGGTCTCGCGTCGTGGCCGGCGGACCGGCCGGCCGCCCGGGGCGGAGCCCTCATGTGATCAGCTTCTTCTTCTTCGCGGCCGGGAAGAGGACGTTGTTGAGGATCAGCCGATAACCGGCGGAGTGTCGATGGAGGTCCAGATCCGTCGGGGCGTCGCCGATCAGGTGGCGGGGGTCTTCCGGGTCGTGTCCCCCGAGGTACGTGAAGGTGCCCTCGCCGAAGCTCCCGTGGAGGTACTTCACGCGTCCGCGCGCATCCTCCTCCGCAAGCACGGTGACCCCGGGCTGAAGGCGTTCCTTCCGGAACGTCGTCGTGAGGCCGTAGAAGTCCGGCAGCACGCGCCGATGGTTCTGGGTGAGCATCGCGGGAACGGGATCGAACTTGGCGCTGAACTCGAACAGCGAGAAGCTGCCGAGGTCGACCCTCCACGGCGTGTTCACCTGGTGCCCGTCGATGTCGCTGAAAGCGCTGAGCGTGGGGTCCGTCACGAGCACGGCATCGCGGAAGGCGAGTGCCTCCGACCAGTGGAGCTTGTCGCTCGCCGCGGCGTCGGGGGGCGAGCCATCCGCGAACGACGCCGCGATGTCGGTGTCCGCCGCGGCGAGGGCCAGCTCCAGAGTTTCCGTCGCGGTGCACATCGCGAACAGGAAACCGCCGCCCTCGATGTAGCTCCGGAGCCGGGCCGCGACGGCCTTCTTCAGGGCCGGGACGTTCGGGTACCCGAGTTCGCGGGCGATCGCCTCGTTGCGGGCGACTTCCTCCTGGAGCCAGGCCGCCGAAGCGTAGGTCAGATAGAACTTCGAATACTGCCCCGTGAAATCCTCGTGGTGGAGGTGCAGCCAGTCGAAGTTCTCGAGTTCCTCGGAAAGCACTTCCCGGTCCCAGATCCGCTCATAGGGGATCTCGGCGTATTCGAGCGCCATCGTCACGGCATCGTCCCACGGGGAGCTGTTGGGCGGCGTGTAGACCGCAATCGTGGGCGCCTTCTCCAGCGGCACGGTTTCCATGTTCCGCGTCTCGATCTCGCGGCGGATCCTCGCCACGTCGGAACCGTCGAGCGTCTCCACGGTCACGCCCATCAGCGCGGCTCGCCGACGGTTGGACGGTACGTCCGACACGAGAAAGGACCCCGCCCGGTAATTCAGGAGCCACTCCGCGGACTGACCCTCGGAGAGGATGCCGAACGCATATCCGTAGGCCTTGAGGTGGTTCTCCTGTTCGCGGTCCATGGGGACGAGAAGCTGAGCATCCAGCCCCGATGCGCCCGCCAGCGAGGCAAGCACCGCCAGCAGAAGGCGGCGCGTGAGGCGGCGCCGAACGCCGCGTCGTTTCGTCTCGGCCTTCATCGGCCTCCTCCGTCGAGTTCGGCGAGCATGCGGCGCGCGACCGGCGCCAGGGCGCTCCGCGGATACCCCACGATCAGTTGTTCCAGCCACGAAGCGGCATCGGCGGGACCGGACGCGCGGGCGAGATCCAGCAGAGCGGCCGGGGCCTCGGGGCTTCCCGGGTACTGGAGGACGATCCGGCGCCGCAGGGCGTCGGCGATGCGGGCCCGGCCGGCTTCGGCGGCCGCGTCCGCGAGGAAGCCCAGCACGACGGAACGGCCGCTCGACGCCGGACGGCCGGCCAGGTCGCGGAGTGCCGGACCGGGATCGAACGCCTCCGGAGCCGTGAGGAGCTCGAGCGCGGCGGCGCCCGCGATGCGGATCTCCGCCGTGTCCGCCGCCTGCACCAGCGTCAGCAGCCGGAGGCGGCGCGTCCGTTCCGCCGCCCCGATCTCCACCTCGCGCACGCTCCGGCTCGCCCGCTCCCGCGCGGAATCGGGCCGGCCCGCGTACAGCGCCAGCCGGGCCGCCGCGGCGTCGAGCCGACCCGACGCGGCGATGCGAATCCGGCTCCGCGCGTCGGTCACCAGCGCCTCCGCCGCGCCGAGGTCGCCCGCTCGGGCGTGGCCGAGGGCGAGGTCCCCCCGCAACCCGGCCTCGACCGCGGCGGAGTCCGGATACTGTCTCACGTACCGGTCGAGCACCGAGGCCGCCTCGGCGAGCGAAGCGGGGTGGGCCGCGAGGAGTTCGAACAGGCGGCGCGACGCCAGTTGGTGGGGACCGTCGCCCGGAGTGCTCTCCCGAATCAGATCCTCGAACACCCGACGCGCCGACGCGGTATCTCCCGCCGCCAGCGCCTGTTCGCCCGAGAGCGCGAGCCAGCGCAGACGGTCCGCCGGCCGAGCGCTCAGTCCGGCGAGCCGCCGCGCGGACCATGCGACCTCCCCGGGCAGCGCCGCCGCCTCCGCTTCGCGCACGTACTCCCGCAGGAATGCGGCCGCTTCGGGATCGTCCGGCGGCGGCGCGGCCTCCGCCAATGTCCGGGCGGCCTCCCCGCGTCCCAGCCGCAGCGCGACGATGGCCCCTGCCCGGGCTGCCCCGTCCCGCCGGCCGGCCAGAAGTGCGCGCAGCCGCTCGAAAGAGGCCGCACGGACGCCGGAGCCGTCGGCCTCGGCGGTGCGAAGGCCCGTTTCCACTTCGTCCGTCGCCGGCGGCGTGAGGGCGAGAAGCCCGACCCAGGCCGCGGCCAGGCGATCGCGGTCACCGACGGCGAGAAGGAGGTCGGCGAAGCGCGTGAGGAGCTCCCCGTCGGGGTCCGCCGCGTCGCCGAGGGTGCGCACCGCCTCCGCGGAGTCCCCCGCCGCGACCTGGGCATCGGCGCGGGCCAGCCGCGCCGCGGAAAGTCCGGGTGCCTCCTTCAGCCAGCGGTCGCTCACGGCGAGGGCCGAATCAAGCCGCCCCGCACCGGTCAGGCCCCGCACCCACCACAGCCGGGCGACCTCCTCGTCCGGGGCCGCGGCGACGGCGGCTTCGGCATAGGGCACGAAGGCGGCCGCCTCACCCGATTCCAGCGCCAGTTCGCCGAGCAGCGCGAGCGCGCCCGGCGACGCGGGCGCCCGCACCAGGTGCTCGCGCAGGGCGGATGCGGCTTCCGCGGCGCGGCCGCTCGCGCGGAGGCGCTCCGCGCGCGCCACCGTGCGCTGCTCCGAGGCCGCGGATGCCTGACCGGCCACGTCGGCGCCCATCGTCAACTGGGCGCCGCAAACCGCCGCGAGGAGCGCGACGATCCGCGTGGCTCGGCGGGTCCCTCCCGCCGGGAATCGGAACCGGGGACGGCCCACGTCAGGGCTCCCGCCGGGCCCCGGCGCCCGCCGGAGGCACCCGGTTCAGCCGGTCGAAGTACTCGAAGATCAGCGATCGATAGAAGAGCGGAAGTTCCCGGAGCAACACCTCCGACGGCGCCGGGTAGCGGCGTCCCCGCAGCAACTCCGGATCGATCGGCGGCGGAGTCCCCGGCGGGGCCGTGGCCTCGCGCGATTCCCGTTCGTTTGGATCGAGATCCTCGTCCTCCAGCGAGCGTCCCGCATCGAGCATGCGCCGGAAGAGCTGCCGCTGTCGTTCGAGCGTCTCCTGGGTGGGCCCCTCCAACTCCAGCTGCCGTGCGAGTTCGGCGGCCTCCTCCGCCATTTCCTCGGGACGTCCCAGGAGATCTCCCTCCGGGTCTTCCAGCTCTCCGAGTTCTTCGGCGACCTCCTCCTGCCGCCGCGCGATTTCCTCGCGCCGCCGCTCCTCTCCCGACGGCCGCGGACCGGGCATGAGGAGCGAACTCGTCTCTTGCGTTACCGCCTGCTGCTGCTGCGCGAGCTGATTCATCTGATCCGCCGCGTCCTGGCCGGCGGACTGCTCTCCGGCGGCCCGCGCCGCCTCCTCGCTCGCCAGCAGGTGACGGGCCAGCGAGTTCAGCGACTCCTGGATGCCCTCGACCTCCGCCCGGGACGGGAGACGCCGCGCCCCATCCCCCGCGAGCCGGTCGAGCAACTGGTCCATGCGCTCCGCCGCTTCGCCCGCCGCCGCCCCCGTACGCTGGTCGAGCATGGCCGCTTCGTTACCGGCCTCCGAGAGTCTCTCGACCAGATTCTCGAGCCCCTGGCGCACGGCCCCCTGCCGCGCACGCCAGGATGTCGGATCCGCCGCGTTCTCGCCCCGGGTCGCCTCCGAAAGGCGGCCCTCCTCTTCCGCGAGCGCGAGCGCCTCGCCGCGCGCGCGAGCCAGCGACTCGACGGCGGCCTCCCCTTGCTCTCCGCTCATCTCCTGCTGCGCCGAGCCGAGGGCGCCCGCCGCCTGTTCGAGCGCCTCCGCGGCTTCCTCCGCCGCCTGCCGCTCCGTTTCGCCGACCTCCCCCGCTTCCCCGGACGGCGACGACTCGGCTCCGGTCTGCGCGTCCGCCATCTTCCCCAGAGCCTCCTGCGTGCGCTCTCCGGCGGCCCGGGCCGAATCCGCAGCCGCCTCGCGGTCCGCCGCCGCGAGTTCCGCCTCCAGTTCCGCCAGGCGCTCCGCCAGCGCCTCGGCCTGTTCGACGAGCGACTCCTGACCTTCCCGGAACGCCTCGGCGTCCTCCTCCCCGGCGACCTCCCTCTGTTCCCGCGCCAGTTCATCCGCGTTGGCCTGCGCCGACCTCATCGCCTGTTCGAGCGCGGCCTGCTCGAGCATGCCGAGCGTCTGGTCCACCTGCTCCCGCAGACTCTCGTAGTCCTCGGAGAGCTGCTCGAGCGCTTCCCGAACCGCTTCCGGATCGAGCTCCCGCAGTGCCTCCGCGAGCGCCTCGATCTGCTCCTCGAGTCCGCTCTCGGTCAGTTCCCTGTAGCGTTCGGCCAGCCGCTCCAACTGCTCCTGCAGCGCGGGGTCGGAGAGCGGCGAGGCTTCGAGTTCCTCCTGCAGGGCTTCGATCTGTTCCTCGATCCCCGCGAGTTCCTCCTCGGCGCGCTGCCCTTCGTCGAGCACGCTCCGCGCCTCTTCGGTGGCCTCGAACCGAACGTCCTCGCTGTCGTCCCCTTCCGCGTCCGTCTGCCGCGCCGCGTCGGCCGCCGCCTCGGCCAGCGCCTCCAGCCTCTCTTCCAGGGCCTGCGCGTCTTCGGAGAGGGCGTCGGTCTGCTCCGCGCGCCGATCCCGGATCTCCGTAAACGTCGGGACGCGAAGCAGAAAAACGTCGGAGAGCGCGGGACCCCTGGCCGGATGCCCGTCGAAGGCCTCGAAGCGGTAGAACAGCGTGTCGCCGGGGAGGAAGGACTCCGCGCTGCGGTCCAGCAGGTGCCGGAAGACCGCCCGCTCCGCCCCGCCCGGATCGGGGGAAAGCGCCTCCCGCCGCTCCGCGTTCTCGCGGCCCAAGCCCGAGCGCCAGCTACGAACGAAGGCTCGGCGGAGACCGATGTCGTCTTCGATGTCCACGATGACCGGCATCACACGCTCGTAGCCCAGCGTCGTGTCCGGAGCCGGGTAGAGGAGGTGGACGCGCGGCTGAAGATCGGGGACGACGAGCACCCGGATCGGGTCGGGGAGTATGGGCGCGCCGAGCGACGATTCCGCCCGCAGTTCCCACGCCCAGGAGCCCGTCCGCTCGGGAATCCACGTAACGGCGAACTGCGAGCCCGCGATCTCGAGCGGGATCGGAGATGCCGCCTCGCCGGTCTCACCGTCGCCGGGCTGCCACGCGAGAGCCCCGCCATCGAGGGGGAGGTTCGTCTCTCCGCTCAGCCGCAACCTCGTACCCTCCGGCGCCACCAGCGGCGGTATCCGGCCGCGGTAGCGCTCGGATCCGCGCCCCAGATAGGCCGGGAACTCGACGGTGAGCTGGAGATCCTGGACCAGGAGGGGCTCCAGGGGGCGGACGCGGAGGGTGTCGCTCGTAAAACCCTCCCCATCTTCGACCCACACCGCCGTGGGAGAGATGATCGGCCCGGTGCGGCCCTGCGCCGAACCGGCCGCCGAGACGTCGAGCAGGGTCCGCTCCGGCGCCCGGCCCGCGGCGCGCCACACCAGGTCGACCCGTTCGCGTCCCGTGGCCGAGATGGACACGACCGCCGCGTCTCCCCGCGGTACGCCCGCCGCGCCGGTCAGGCCGAGGGGCGGGAGCGGCGCCGGAAAGGCGGTGCGCCACGGCGCACCCAGCGCCGCGGCGGCGGAAAACGTGGGCTGCGGCCTCAGCAGCGCGGCGACCGAGATCGCGAGCAGCATGAGGGCCACGGCGACGCCCGAACGGCGAATCCGCCGCTTCCATCCCGAGCCGGTAACCGGCAGGAGTCCGCGCGAGGCGGCGTTCCCCAGCGCCTCGGAGACACGCGCGCGGTGGAGCGCCGCCAATCCCGCCCCCGCCGCGGCCTCCGCCCGTTCGAGTTCGATCGCGGAGCGGACATCGCCGGCCCCCAGCCCCGCCGCGGCGTCCGCCTCCCCCGCCACGGCATGCGGATGCAGCGCCCGCCAGACGCGGCGGGCGATCCACGCCAGCCCGGCGAGGCCGGCCCACAGGACGAGGGCAAGCGCGAGCGGAACCAGCGACCCGCGGCCTTCGCGGGCGGAAACCGGGAGCAGGGAAAGGACGAGGACCAGCGCTCCACCCAGCATAATGGCCGAAGCCGCCGCCGTCCCCGCCGCGCGCGCCCGGGCCGCCGCACAGGCGGCGGCCAGCCGTTCGAAGCCGAATCCGTCACTCATTCCGAGGGCGCCTCTTGAACCTGCAAGCTCACGCGATAGGCCTCGTTCCGGCTCAGACCGAACTCCGCGGCCAGGCGGTCGGCAATCTCGCGCCGCCGCAGGCCATCGCGCGACCAATGTCGCGCCTCCTCCATCAGGACCGCCAGATCGGGCGCTTCGTTGCCTGCCGCACCGCCCTCGAAGACGACCGTCACCTCGCCCCGGACCTCGCGCGCCGCGAACGCGGACGCCAGCGCGCGCACGGACCCGGCCGTGGTTTCCTCGTGCAGTTTCGTCAGTTCGCGGCAGACCACGGCCGCCCGCTCGCCCAGGCCCGCTTCCGTCAACTCATCGAGGAGCGCGACCAACCGCCCGGGCGCCTCGAACGCGACCGCGGTGTCCGTGCATGCGCGGAGGTCGTCGATCCAGGCGGAGCGTTCGCCGCCCCGCCGGGGAACGAATCCGAGAAAGCGAAACCGCTCGGCCGGGAAGCCGGACACCGAGAGCGCGGCCAGCACCGCGGAGGGACCCGGGACGGCAAGCACCTCGTGCCCTGCCTCGCGCGCGGCGGCCACCGCCCGGCAGCCCGGGTCGGAGACGGTCGGCGTACCCGCGTCGGACACGAGCGCCACGGAGCGCCCCGCGCCGAGCGCGGCGAGCAACTCATCCACCCGCGCGCGCTCGTTGTGCTTGTGCAGCGACCGCAGGGGGACGTTCGCATCCAGCCGCCCGAGCAGCGTGCCCGTGCGCCGCGTGTCTTCCGCGTAGCACACATCGACCGAACGCAGAACCCCAACCGCGCGCTCCGGCATGTCCTCCAGATTGCCGATCGGCGTGCCGACCACGTACAGCGTTCCCGTCACGACACGTCCTCGTCTTCCGTTCACCCGCCAGACGCGCCCGCGCCCCCCGGAGCCACCGGGGCCGGGGGGCGCGGAGTCGGCGTGACCCGTGGCGGCACCGCTCCCAGGCAGGCCGTTCAGGCGTGTTCGAGGATCTTCTTCTCGAGAGAGTCTCTGGGGTGCGCCCCCACGAGGGTGTCCACGACCTCGCCATCCCTGAAGAAGAGGATGCTCGGGATCGAGCGCACGTTGAAGCGAAATGCGGTTTGCGGGTTCGCATCCACGTCGAGTTTCCCGACGGTGACGCGCCCCGAATACTCCTGCGCGAGTTCGTCGACGATCGGCCCGACGAGCCGGCACGGGCCACACCATTCCGCCCAGAAATCCACCATTGCCAGACCGTCCGCCCCCTCGATCTCGTCCGCGAAATTCGCATCCGTGATCTCGAGGGGTCCTCCATTCGCAGCATCAGCCATTCGAATCTCCTGTTCCTGTAACGCCCGGCGCGACCGGCCGGGACGAACGCTTCTCCTCACTGGCTCCGGCGCCGGGTCCGGCAATACGTTCCCGCGCGCGTGCGCAGGCGAAGTCCAACCACGAGAGGGTCTCCGGCCGCAGTGAACCAAGGCAACCGTATTCCGGGCGCGCCCATAATCGACCACGTGGGAATCGCGGTCAACTCGCTGCCGGACGCCGTGCGGCAGTGGTCCGCCATCCTCGGCCGGCCGCCGTCCGGCGAGGAAACCGTTCCCTCGGAGGGCATTCGCGCCACCTTCTTCGGCGAGGGCTCCGGACGGATCGAGCTGCTCGCTCCCCTGACCCCCGAGTCGCCCATCGCCCGCTTCCTCGACCGGCGCGGTCCCGGCATTCACCACGTGTGCGTCTGCGTCGACGATCTCGAGGATGCCCTCGCGGCGGCCGAAGCGGCCGGTGCGGAAGCCATCCCGCCCCGGATCCGCCGCGGCGCCGGCGGCGCCCGCATCGCGTTTCTGCATCCGCGCTCGGTGAAGGGCGTTCTCCTGGAGATGCGGGAGGATCCCGAGCGCGGGTGACACGGGAGCCGGAATCCCCCGCCGGATCGCCGCGGCGGCCGGCGCATCCCGGACCGGAGTTCTCCGTCATCGTGCCGACGCTCGACGAGGAAACGCGCCTCGATGAGACGCTCCGGCGCGCAAAGTCCGCTCTCGGCCCGGAAGCGGAAGTCGTCGTGGTCGACGGAGGAAGCCGGGATCGTACGGCGGGGATCGCGGCGGACCATGGCCGCGTCCTGTCGACGCGCCCCAATCGCGGCGCCCAGCTCGCCGCCGGGGCCCGGGCCGCGACCGGAGAGGTTCTCGTCTTCCTGCACGCGGACACGTGGCTTCCCGATGGCGCCGGGACGGCCATTCGCGCCGCCGTCCGCGCGGGCGCGGAGGCGGGCTGTTTCCGGTTCGCCCTCGACCCGGACGCGCGCGGCTGGCGCTATCGCCTGCTCGAATGGGGCGTGAACTGGCGGACTCGCCGACTCCACACCGCCACGGGCGATCAGGCCCTCTTCGCGACGCGCGACGCCTACGAGGCCTGCGGCGGCTTCAGGGATCTTCCCCTCTTCGAGGACGTGACCTTCGTCCGGGCCGTTCGGCGAGTCGCTCGTTTCCGCCTTCTTCCCCTCGCGGCGCGTACCTCGAGTCGGCGCTGGGAAACCGGTTTCCTTCGGACGGTCGTCAGGCACTGGGCCCTGCGTGCGGCCTTCCTCGCGGGCGCCGATCCGCGGCGACTCCGGCGCTATCACGAACGGCCCGCCGGGATCACGGAGTCCGGAGTCCCTCCGTCCCGATGCGCTCCACGAACCAGCGGCTCCCATCCGAAACGATGAAGAACGGGACGCTCACGGCCCCGTTTCGCGTCCCCGTCAGGTCGACCATCCAGCGCGAGGCGCCGCCGGCCCCGGCGACCGGATTCGGGCGGAGTCGGTAGCCGCTCGGCGCGAGCAAGCCCGCAAGCACGAACATCCTCTGCTCCGTCTCGATCCGCCCCCAGCGAAGTTCCGCCGGGCCGTCGTCCGTTCCGAACAGCCGGGCCATGGCCGCGTAGTCGCGCTGTTTCGCGGCGTCCAGAAACCGCCCGATCGCCGCCTCCGCGGACTCCGCTCCGTACAGGTTCGTGCCGTATTCCGCCCCGGCGCCTCCGCGCGATGCACAGCCGGCAAGCGCGAAACCCGCCGCGGCCATGATCATGACCGCGATGCGGCCCCCCGCGCCCGCTCGATCACTCGTCCTCATTCCTTCCCCTCCCTTGAATCGGATGCCCCCAACGGGACGAAGCGCAGACCGTCCCCGTCTTCATCGAGTTCCACGCGCAGCGCGTCGCCCTCCCGGAAGCGCCCTTCCAGGAAGGCCATGGCGAGCGGGTTCGCGATAAGCCGCTGGATCGCGCGCTTGAGCGGGCGCGCCCCGAACGCGGGGTCGTACCCCACCTCCGCGATTCGACGCCTGGCGGCTCCGTCGACCTCGATCCGGATCTCCCGTTCCGCCAGCATTCGGGCCACCCGATCCACCTGGATCCCGGCGATCGATTCGAGGTGCTCCCGGCTCAGCGGCTGGAACACGAGGATCTCATCCACCCGGTTGAGGAACTCCGGCTTGAAGTGGCCGCGCAGGGCGTTTTCGACCTCCGCCTCCGTCCCGGCCCAGGACTCGCCGGCTTCGGAACGGGCGAGGATCCTGGCGCTCCCGATGTTGCTCGTCATGATGAGCACGGCGTTTCGGAAGTCCACCGTGCGCCCGCGGCCATCCGTCAGCCGCCCGTCATCGAGGATCTGGAGCAGGACGTTGAAGACTTCCGGGTGCGCCTTCTCGATCTCGTCGAAGAGCACCACGGTGTAGGGCCGCCGCCGCACGGCCTCGGTGAGCTGCCCCCCCTCCTCGTAGCCGACGTACCCGGGAGGCGCGCCGATGAGACGCGCCACCGCGTGCCGCTCCATGTACTCGGACATGTCGATCCGGACCATGGCGGACTCCTCGTCGAAGAGGAATTCCGCCAGCGCCCTCGCCGTCTCCGTCTTCCCGACGCCCGTGGGGCCGAGGAACATGAAACTCCCGATGGGACGGTTCGGATCCTGAAGTCCCGCGCGACTCCGGCGCACGGCATCCGACACGGCCGTGATGGCGTGCGACTGGTTCACCACGCGCCGGTGCAGGTGTTCCTCGAGCGTGGCGAGGCGGTCCTTCTCGTCCTCGAGCATCCGGGCCACCGGGATCCCGGTCCAGCTCGCCACGACCTCGGCGATCTCGCCGGGCCCGACTTCCTCGTTCAGGAACGAACCCTCGTCCTGGATCTCCTTCAGCTTCGCTTCCGCAGCGAGGAGTTCGGTGCGCAGCTTCGGCAACTCCCCGTGCAGGATTTCGGCGGCGCGCTGGTGGTCCACGCGGCGCTGCGCCTGCTGCGCCTCCACGCCGAGTTCCTCGATCTCGCGCTTGAAGCCCTGGACCGTCTCGATGGTGTCCTTCTCGCGGATCCAGCGTGCGTTCAGGCCCGCGAGCGACTCGCGCGCCGCGGCGAGTTCGCCCTCCAGCTCCGCGAGCCGTCCCCGGCTCCGCGCGTCGTCCTCTTCGCGCAGCGCCTCGCGCTCGATCTCCAGTTGCGTGACGCGACGGTCCAGTTCGTCGATCTCCTCAGGCATGGAGTCGATCTCGATGCGGAGCCGGGACGCCGCCTCGTCCACGAGGTCGATCGCCTTGTCGGGCAGGAAGCGGTCCCCGATGTAGCGGTCGGACAGGCGCACGGCGCTCACGAGCGCCGGATCCGTGATCCGTACGCCGTGGTGCACCTCGTAGCGCTCCTTGAGCCCGCGCAGGATGGCCACGGTCTCGTCCACGCCGGGTTCGCCGACGAGCACCGGCTGGAACCGCCGCTCCAATGCCGGGTCCTTCTCGATATGCATCCGGTATTCGTCGAGCGTCGTCGCGCCCACCATGCGAAGCTGCCCGCGGGCGAGGGCGGGCTTGAGCATGTTCCCGGCATCCACCGCGCCCTCCGCCGCCCCCGCTCCGACCACGGTGTGGAGTTCGTCGAGGAAGATCACGTAACGGCCGCCGGATTCCGTGATCTCCTTCAGCGTCGCCTTCAGGCGCTCCTCGAACTCGCCCCGGTACTTGGCGCCGGCCAGCATCGCGCCGATGTCGAGTTGCACGAGCTGCTTGTTCCGCAGCGACTCGGGGATGTCTCCCGCGACGATGCGCTGCGCGAGCCCTTCCGCGATCGCCGTCTTGCCCACGCCGGGCTCTCCGATGAGGACGGGATTGTTCTTCCTCCGCCGCGAGAGGACCTGCATGACGCGGCGGATCTCCGCATCCCGGCCGATGACGGGGTCGAGCTTTCCGGCGCGGGCCTCGGCCGTCAGGTCGACGCCGTACCGCTCGAGGGCGCGGTACTTCCCTTCCGGATCCTGATCCGTCACGCGATGCGGCCCCCGGACCTCCTCCACGGCCCGGCGTGCCGATTCCGGACCCGCGCCCGCATTCCGGAGCAGCGGGCCCGTCGTCGAGGCCTTCTCGCCGGCGAGGGCCAGGAGGAAGTGCTCGGTCGTCACATACGAGTCGCCCATCTCCCCGGCGAGCGCATCCGCCGCGTCGAGGACGCGGTCGAGTTCGCGGCTCGGGGCCGGAGCGGCTCCGCTCTGCCGCGGCAGGCGGCCTATGGCCCGCTCGAGCCGCGTCTCCAGGTCGGGAAGATCGACGTCCACCGTCTGGAGAACCGGAACGATCACGCCGCCCTCCTGCGCGAGCAGCGCCGCGAGGAGATGCACGTCCTCGACGGCGGGGTTGTCCGACCGGCGCGCCGCAAGCATCGCGTCGTTCAGGGCTTCGCGGGCCTTGAGCGTGAGTCTGTCGTTCGGGATCATCGTCCGTTCTCTGCCTCGGAGTCCTTCCGTGGGTCTTCGCGTTGAGCCGCCGCCATCGGAGTGCGGCCTCCACGTTTCATGAGCAATCCCCGTGCCCTCCCGACCGCCGGGTTGGGGACCCCGGTGCGCCGGAACGGCGGGATGACCGCCGATCGGGCGGTGAACCGCCCCGTTCGGGACGCCGATCTGGTGTCACTTCGGCAGGAGCCGCCGTGTTGACCCCTGCCGGACCCGTTACTAGCGTTCCGTCGGTCGACCCCGCCCCATGAGGATTCGATCGTCTCCCGTGTCGGTCCCGGGACAATCTGGAGGGATGCCCATGTCGGACCCAGCAGCCGGCGCATCGGAATCGCGCGCGCACAAGCCGTACATTCCAGCGTCGCAATCGCTGCCCGAAATCACCGGCAAGGCGATCGTCCTCGGCATCCTCCTCTCCGCCGTCCTCTCGGGGGCAAACGCCTATCTGGGCCTCAAGGTGGGCCTCACCGTGTCCGCGTCGATCCCGGCCGCCGTGATCTCCATGGCGATCCTCAGGATGTTCCGCGAGCACAATATCCTCGAAAACAACATCGTCCAGACGGCCGCATCCGCGGGCGAGTCGCTGGCGGCCGGCGTGATCTTCACCCTGCCCGCCCTCATCCTCCTCCGCCACTGGGCCGGGTTCCCCTTCCTGCCCACGATGGGAATCGCGCTCTGCGGCGGGATTCTGGGCGTCCTCTTCACCATACCGCTGCGGCGAGCCCTCATCGTCGAGGCGGATCTGCGCTTCCCGGAGGGCGTGGCGACGGCGGAGGTACTGAAGGCCGGGGCCACCGGCGGCTCCGGCGCGAAGCTGATCGCGGTCGGGGGCCTCGCGGCCGCCCTGCTGAAGCTGTCGCAGACCGGACTCAAGGTCGCGGGCTCCTCGATAGAACATGGCTTCACTCTGGGCCGCTCCGTATTCGGGATCGGGAGCGACCTCTCCCCCGCCCTGCTCGGCGTCGGATACATCGTCGGACCCCGCGTCGGCAGCCTCGTGCTCGCGGGCGGCGCGATCTCCTGGCTCGCGGGGATCCCCATCTACATGGCGATCACCGATCCGCAGGTCGTGGCCGGCATCACGGGGGATGCGAGCGGGTACGACGCGGCCGCCGCGATCTGGAGCGCGCAGATTCGCTTCATGGGCGTAGGCGCCATGGTCGTGGGCGGGGTGTGGGCCCTCGTTTCGCTCCTGGGCCACGTTCGGGATGGCGTGCGCTCCTCCATCGCGGCGCTGCGCGCGGCGCGCGCGGCCGACGGCGGTCCGGAAATCCTCCGCACCGAGCGGGACATGCCGATCAACTTCGTCGGGGTCGGGACGGTGGCGCTCGCGGTGCCGATCCTCGCGGTGTTCGTGCTCGTCATCGACCGCGGCGCGCTGTCCATCACGCCCGGACTGTACTGGCTCGTGCTCGCGCTGGGGACCGTCTTCGCCCTCCTGGCCGGGTTCCTCTTCGCCTCCGTCGCGGGCTACATGGCCGGTCTCGTGGGCTCCTCGAACAACCCGATCTCGGGCGTAACGATCGCGACGATCCTCACGATCTCCCTCATCCTCTATCTCCTGCTGGGACTGCAGGTCGACTTCACGGTCTCCGCGCCCCAGGCGCTCTCGGCGGCCGCGACCGCCATTCTGGTGGGGGCCGTCGTCGCCTGCGCCGCCGCGATCGCGGGGGACAACATGCAGGACCTGAAGGCGGGCCGGATCGTCGGCGCCACGCCGCGGCAGCAGCAGATCATGCAGCTCGTCGGCGTCACCGCGGCCGCGCTCGTCATCGCGCCGATCCTCGGCCTCCTGTTCGAGGCGTACGGGCTCGGCGGCGTCCTGCCGCGCGAGGGGATGGACCCGGACGAGATGCTGCAGGCGCCGCAGGCGACGCTCATGGCCTCCGTCGCCGATGGCGTCTTTTCGCGCAATCTCCCGTGGGGGATGATCGGGATCGGGGCGCTCATCGCCGCGGGCGTGATCGCCCTGGACCAGACTCTCAAGGCGCGCGGCTCCAGCCTGCGCGTGCCCGTCCTCGCCGTCGCGGTCGGGATCTACCTGCCCATCGAACTCGAAGTCCCGATCTTCGTCGGAGGGCTCGTGGCGTGGCTGGTGGGTCGGACCGTGCTGCGAGGCGGGGGCGGCGAAGGGGCCGTCCGGCAGGCGAACCACCGCGGGCTCCTCTTCTCCTCCGGACTCATCACCGGAGAGGCGCTCGTCGGGATTTTCCTCGCGATCCCGTTCGCCCTCTCGCAGAGCACGGATGTGCTGAGCCTCGTGCCGGAGAGCTTCGATCCGGCCGCGCGCTGGATCGGCGCCGCGGTCGTCGTCGGGTTCATTGTCTGGCTCTACCGCGCCTCGCTGCGGACGTCCGAATGAAGCACGCGCGCCGCGACGGAGCCATCGTGAAGCCGCTCCTGCTCGTCGCGGGCCTCGCGGTCGTCGGCTGCGGCGGGTCCGGCGGCAGCCTGGACGAGGACACGTACGTCCAGGTCATGGCCAGGCTCAGCTGGGCGCGGGCGAAGTACGCGGATACGGCGGAGGGCGACTCGGTGCGGGCCGCGGCGCTCGATGAGCATGGCGTGACCGGGCAGCAGCTCGAGGAATTCGTCGTCGGGCTCGGGGACGACCCCGGACGCATGCACCGGCTGTGGGAGGCGATTCGACTGGAGGTGGAGGTGCTCGACGGCGTTCCGCGGCCGGAATCCCAGGGGGAGACACCGGACGCGGAAAGGCACGAAAGCCGTTGAAGGCGCCGAACCTCCTCGCCGCACCGGGCCGCTCCGCCCGGGTCGCGGCGCTCCACGCCGGCCGGGTGGGCATGCTCGGCCTCGCGACGCTCCGCGCGCTCGCCTATCCGCGCCGCTACGCGCTGGAGACGGTCCACCACGCGAAGTTCATCGGTCTCGACAGCCTCCCGCTGGTCCTGCTGATGGGCGCCCTCTCGGGTGCGGTCATGGCCCAGCAGACGATGTACCAGCTCTCCCCGGGACTGCCGAGGGAGATCGTCGCGGGCGGCGTGGTGGGCGGCATGCTCACGGAACTCGGACCCGTGCTGACCGCGGTCGTCCTCGCGGGGCGCGTCGGAGCGGCCATCGGAGCTGAACTCGGCACGATGAAGGTGACGAACCAGATCGACGCGCTTCTGACGATGGGCCGGGATCCCGTGGTGGAACTCGTGGTCCCGCGGGTCGTGGCGGGAACCATCATTCTGATCCCGCTCGTCATGCTCGCCAACGCGATGGGAGTCTTCAGCGGCTACGTGACATCGGTCGGCATCCTCGGGTTGAGCACGGCCGAGTACGTGGATGGGGCCAAGGGGTACTATCACCACGGCGCGCTGATCTTCTCGCTCGTGAAGGCGGTCGCGTACGGATTCGCGATCACCTTCATCTCGAGCCACGTGGGGCTGCGCGCGAGCGGCGGGGCGGCGGGCGTCGGCCGCACGGCGACGAGGGCGGTCGTCGCGATCATCGTCTCGATCATGGTCCTCGACACGGTGCTCGGGCCGGTGTACAAGACGCTCACATGATCAGGATCATCGGCGTGCACAAGTGGCTGGGGGGACGTCCGGTCCTGAGCGGCGTCGACCTCGACGTGCGGGAAGGCGAAACCCTCGCCATCATGGGTCCGTCAGGGACGGGTAAGAGCGTCCTCCTCAAACACATCGTCGGCCTCTTCGATCCGGACGCCGGAGACATCCTCGTCGACGGGATCTCGGTACCTTCGGCCGACCGGGCCGAGATGGCCGCCGTTCGCACCAGGACCGCCTACGTGTTCCAGAATTCCGCCCTCTTCGATTCCATGACCGTACGCGGGAACCTGCTGATGGGCCTCCCGCCCGGTTTCTGCCGCGGCCGAGCGCCCAAATGCGAGGAACTGGTCCGGACGGCGCTCGATCACGTGAACCTCGAGCCGGAAGTCCTGACGCTCCTGCCGGCCGAACTCTCCGGAGGCATGCAGCGGCGGGTCGCCATCGCGCGCGCCATCATCGGCAAGCGCCGCTACGTCCTGTACGACGAGCCCACGACGGGACTCGATCCCGTCAACGCGACCCGGATCAACCGCCTGATCGCCCGCGTGAGCGAGGAAGTCGATGCGACGAGCATCGTCGTGACCCACGACGTGGAGTCCGCCTTCTTCCTGGCCGACCGGATCGCCCTCCTCTCGGACGGGGTCGTCGCGGCGGAGGGTACGCCGCGGCAACTGCGCGAAACGGACAACCGGGCGGTGCGCGAGTTTCTCGACGCGGCGCCGGCACGGGGCCCCGCGTGAGGGATCCGGGGCTGCGCGACCACGGCGCCGAGGTCCGCGTCGGCGCCTTCGTCATCCTTGCCGCGGCCGTCATCGTCGCGGGCCTGTTCTGGATCTCGGGTTCGCCGTTTCGAGGCCCCACCATCCGCGTGTGGGGGATCGCCGCGAACGCGAACCGGATCGCGACCGCGTCGCCCGTCCTGCTGCGCGGGGTGGAGGTCGGCACCGTGGACGAAGTCGCGCTCGAGGCGGAGCGCGTCGTCCTCACGATGACGCTCTCCACGCGCGTCCAGCTGCCGGCGGACACACGGGGCACGATCCAGCCGGATGGGTTCCTGGGCCAGCAGCTCGTCGAACTCACGCCGGGAACCAGTGCCCGGACGCTGGCGGAGGGCGACACGCTCTCGCTCGACCGCCGGTCCGACCTCACATCGCTGGCCTCGACCCTCGGGGACGAAGTGGGCTCCCTGATCGGCGAGCTGGAATCGCTGCTCGGCGGCGGCCTGGCCGAGAACGTCGCCTCCGGGTCCGAGGCCTTCACGCTCGCGATGCGGGAACTCGCCGGAATCCTCGAGACGGAGCGGGCGTCGATCGGGAGCCTGCTCGCCAACATGGACACCCTGTCGAACCGGCTCGCGGGGATGACCGGGTCCGAGGAAGTCCATCGCACGCTGGCCAACCTCGACACGCTCTCGACGCGGCTCGCCGACGCCAGCACGGATTTCTCGGCCGCCGGCCGGTCCCTCGCCGAGATCACGCGGGGGCTGGAAGGCGGCGAAGGAACGCTCGGAAAGCTCCTGCGCGAAGACGCGGTCCACGACGAACTGCTGGAGACGCTGGGGACGCTGCGCGCCTCCGGCGAGGAACTCGCCCTCCTCCTTCGGGATATCCGCGAGCGGCCGGATCGCTACCTGACGGACCTCAAGGTCTCGGTCTTCTAGCGCCTTCCGGCGTCCCGAGGCGAGCTGGACGCGCCGGCCGGATCAGAGACCGGTGGGGACGTCGAAGAAGGTGTGCTCCGCCCCGAAATGCTCCGCCGCGCGCTTCGCCAGCGCCCGGACACCCAGCGTCTCCGTTCCGTAGTGGCCGGCGTAGATCACGTTGATCCCGAGTTCCATCGCCTCGTGGTACGTGTGATGGTTCCCCTCCCCCGTGAGGAAGGTATCGGCGCCCGCCATGGCGGCGGCCTCGATCATCGACCCCGCGCCGCCCGTGACGATGGCGAGGCGTGACACGCGTTCCGGGCCGCCGGCGATCACGATGGGAGTTCGTCCGCACACGACTTCCGCCCGGGCCGCGAGTTCGCCGCGAGACGTGTCGACCGCGCCGATGACGCCGATCCCGTCATTCCCCTTGAAGGAGCCGAACGGTTCGACAGCCGCGACGCGGAGTTCGGCGGCGAGCAGGACGTTGTTTCCGATCCGCGGGTGCGCGTCGAGCGGAAGGTGCGCCGAGTACAGCCCCATCCCGCTCTCGAAGAGCCGGCGAAATCGCTCGTACGACGGTCCGACAAGAGGACGCGCCCCGCCCCAGAACAGCCCGTGGTGGACCATCAGGAGATCGCACCCGGCCTCGGCGGCGAGGTCGATCGTGGCCAGGCATGCGTCGGTGGCGGCGCCGATGCGGACCACGGGTCGGCGGCCATCGACCTGCAGGCCGTTGAGGGCGAACGGATAGTCCTCGATCTCGGCGACGCGCAGAAGATCGTCCGCCCACGCCCCGATCTCGCGGCACCCGGCACGCCGCCCCGCCCCGTCCCCGCTCGCGCCGCGGGATCTCGCCACTGCGGCTACTCCCACTCGATGGTGGCGGGCGGCTTGGAGGACACGTCGTACGTCACCCGGTTCACCCCCTTCACCTCGTTGATGATGCGGTTCGAGATCCGGCCCAGCACATCGTGCGGGAACTGGAACCAGTCGGCCGTCATCCCGTCCAGAGAGGTCACGGCGCGCAGCGCGACGACGTTCTCGTACGTCCGCGCATCGCCCATCACGCCGACCGATTGAACGGGCAGCAGGATGGCGAACGCCTGCCATATCTCGTCGTAGAGCCCCGCGTCGCGAATGCCCTCGAGGTAGATCGCGTCCACCTCCCGCAGCGTGGCGAGTTTCTCCCGCGTCACATCGCCCAGGATGCGGATCCCCAGGCCCGGCCCGGGAAACGGGTGGCGCCCCACGATCTCCTCCGACAGGCCGAGCTCGCGACCCACGGCGCGCACCTCGTCCTTGAAGAGTTCGCGGAGGGGCTCGATGAGTTCGAAGGGGTGATCCGGGCGGAGTCCGCCCACGTTGTGGTGGGACTTGATCTTCACCGACGGTCCCCACACGGAGACGGATTCGATCACGTCGGGGTAAAGCGTTCCCTGCACGAGGAAACGCGCGTCGCCGTGCCGGCCCGCCGCCTCCTCGAACACGTCGATGAACGTGTGGCCGATGATGACCCGCTTCTCCTCGGGCTCCACAACCCCGGCAAGGCGGTCGACGAAGAGATCCGCGGCGTCGACGACCTCCAGCCGCATCCCCATGCGTTCGCCGAACACCGCCTCAACGGCGTCGCGCTCGCCTTTCCGCAGGAGACCCGTGTCGACGAAGATGCAGGTGAGCCGGTCTCCCACCGCCCGCTGTACGAGCGCGGCGGCGACGGAGCTGTCCACCCCGCCGGACAGTCCGCAGATCACCTGTCCGTCCCCCACCGTCTCGCGAACCGCGGCGAGCTGGTGATCGATGATGTTCGCGGCGTTCCAGCTCATCTCGCAGCCGGCGATCTCGAACAGGAAGTTCCGCAGCATCTCTCCGCCGCGGGTCGTATGGGCGACTTCGGGGTGGAACTGCACGCCCCAGATCCGCCGTTCCTCGGACCGGATCGCGGCGATGGAATTCTCGGTCGTCGCCGAGACCTCGAAGCCCGGGGGCAACGCGTGGAGGGAGTCGCCGTGGCTCATCCAGACCTGGGTGGGCTCGCCATCGGCGAACCCGTGAAAGAGCGGGTCCGTCGACCGGACCCTGAGTTCGGCCCGTCCGTACTCCCGGCGCTCGGCCTGCTGCACCTCGCCCCCGACGAGATCCGCGACGAGCTGCATTCCGTAACAGATTCCGAGAATCGGGACGCCCATGGAGAGGGTCTCGGGATGCGCCGTGGGGACGCCTTCGTCGTATACGCTCGCCGGCCCCCCCGAGAGGACGATGGCCGCCGGATCGTAGCGGCGGACCCACGCGGGGCTCCGCGTCGGCGGGTGCACCTCGCAGTACACGCCCTCCTCGCGAATGCGCCGGGCGATGAGCTGGGTGAACTGGGACCCGAAATCGAGGATGAGAACGCGACTCACCGCACTTCCTCTCCTTTCGCTTCGCCGGGGGGCGGCCCGGTCAGGGTCTCGATCGCGACTTCCCGTTCCTCGCCGGAGGCCATGTCGCGGAGTACCGCGACGCCCCGCTCCGCTTCCCGCGGCCCGAGTACGACGGCGCGACCGGCGCCCGCCTGGTGGGCGGCCTTGAACTGGCGTCCGACCCCGCGCGGGCGGAGGTCGTAGAGCACCCGCCGTCCCCGGTCGCGCAGCGCGCGGGCGATGCCGAGCGCCAACGGACGCTCCGCATCGGAAACGCATACGATGTAGTCGTCCACGCGACGGGTCCCGACGGGCACGAGGTCCCGGTCCCTGAGCAGTTCCGTGAGGACCACATCCCCCATGCCGAAGCCGAGGGCCGGAAGATCCACGCCTCCCAGCGCCTTCAACAGGTCATCGTAGCGGCCGCCCCCGCAGATCGCCCGCAGTTCGTCGCGGCGGTCCCAAATCTCGAACACGGTCCCCGTGTAGTAGGCGAGTCCGCGGACCAGGCCCCCGTCGAATCTCACGAAGTCGGCGAAGCCCGCCGCGCCGAGGTGCGCGAACACGGTGGACAGCCGGTCGGCCGCCTCGGCGATCGCTTCGTCTCCTCCGTGCGCCGCCGCCAGTTCCTCGAGCGGGAGCCGGATGGCCGCCAGCAGACGCGTCGCCGCCTCCCTCTCCACGCCTTTCTCCCCGAGCCGCCCGCGGACCCCGTCCTCCCCTTCCTTCTCGAGCCGGTCGAGGGCGCCGAACACGGGGACATGGTCCTCGGCGGAGATTCCGTGCGCATCGAGGAGCGCGCCGATGAGGCGCCGGTCGGAAATGCGGACCACG
Organism: Candidatus Palauibacter irciniicola; assembly: GCF_965208695.1. Classification (GTDB taxonomy): domain Bacteria; phylum Gemmatimonadota; class Gemmatimonadetes; order Palauibacterales; family Palauibacteraceae; genus Palauibacter; species Palauibacter irciniicola. Next base: position 1,171,202 of record NZ_OZ242352.1, on the reverse strand, counting down.
ATGTCCGCGGCCCCCAGGCCGAGTTCGCGCAGCGCGTCGATGCCGGCGCTGACGATCTCCGCATCGGAGAGCGGGTCCGTCTCGCCGACGATGTCCATGTTGAGCTGGAAGTGCTCGCGGAGCCGGCCGCGTTGCGGCCGTTCGTAGCGGAAGAGCTGCGGGATCGAGAACCAGCGGACCGGCTTTGCCAGTCCGGCGGCGCGGGTCGCGATCATGCGGGCGAAGGTGGGCGTCATCTCGGGCCGCAGCGCCACCGCCCGCCCCCCCTTGTCCTCGAACTCGTACAGCTGGCCTACGATCTCTTCGCCCGACTTCCGCGTGTAGAGTTCGAGCGCCTCCAGCGGCGGTCCGTCATACTCCATGAATCCGTAGCGGGCGCCGACCCTCCGCCAGGCCGAGAAGATGTGTCGGCGAAGCGCGAGTTCCTCGGGAAAGAAATCTCGAAAACCGGTCAGGCCGCGGATTTCCCCGGAACTCACGGCCCTGGCAGCGCCGGCGGTCCGAGGAGTGTCGGCGGGCCGAAGAGCGTCGGCGGCCCGCCGCAGGAAACCCGCGTCGCTAGCTCGTCGCGCAGTATTGGTCGTACGCCTTCGTGAGGTCGGCCGCGATATCGCGCGCCTCGCGGCCCTCGATCTGGTGCCGCTCGAGCATGAACTGCAGTTCCCCGTTCGAGAGCAGCGCCAGGGACGGCGAAGAGGGCCGCACGCCGGTGAAATACTGCCGCGCGCGCGCCGTCGCTTCCACGTCCTGCCCCGCGAAGACCGTGACGACGCGGTCGGGCTGCTTTCCGTGGCTCATGGCCATCGCCACGGCGGGTCGCGCGTTGCGCGCCGCGCAGCCGCACACGGAGTTCACCACCACCAGCGTCTCTCCGCCGGCCCCGAGGGCGTCGTCCACGTCATCGGAGGTCCGAAGCTCACGCACGCCGAGGCGGGTGAGTTCGTCTCGCATCGGTTGTACCAGCCTGGGATCGTACAGCATCTCTTATCCGTCTCCTGTCCGTACGCGGGCGAGTTCCGGCAGTGCCCGGGCCTCGCCCACGGTAGTTGCGGATCCCGTGACCAGCAGCGTTCCGGCGCTGGCGAGCGTCAGCCCGCGCGAGACCGCCTCGGCCACGTTCCGGCACACGATCGATTCAACGCCCCGTTCACGCGACAGCCACTCCCTCGCCCGGGACGGGTCCCACCGTCTCTCCGCGGGGACGTCGGATCGAGTCAGAATCATAGTGTCGCTGTCAAGCGCGAGTCGGGCCAGCGTTCCCTTCCAGTCCTTGTCGGCCAGCATGCCGGCCACGGCGACGATTGGCCGCGGCAGGGACAGCTCCGCCAGCGTCTCGCAGAGTACGCCCATGGCGGCCGGATTGTGCGCGATATCGAACACGCGGCCCGGACGCCCGGCGCCCGGAGGCCGGACCTCGAAGCGGCCGGCGAGGCGCGCCCGCGCGATCCCGCGGCGCGCGGAGCTTTCCTCCGGCGGATAGCCGGAGCAGTCCAGCAGCAGGAGGGCGAGGGCCGCGTTGTCCGCCTGGTGCCGGCCCGGGAGGCCCGTGGCGAGGCGAACGCCGTCGGGACGTGGCGTCGAAACGTATCGGAAGCGCGTCCCCACGGGATCGGTTCGCACCACGACCTCCGACACCTCCGCATCCTGACCGAGGCGCGCGACCGGCGAGCCGACGTCGCGCGCGATCTGCTCCAGCGCCGCGCGCGGACCCGGGTCGATGCGGCCCAGACAGGCCGGCGCGCCCGGCTTGAAGATCCCCCCCTTCTCCCTCGCGATCGCCTCGGGAGACCCGCCGAGCCATTCCGTGTGGTCGAGGCTGATCGGGGTGATCGCCGTGCCGACGGGACGAAGCACGTTCGTCGCGTCGAGGCGGCCGCCGAGACCGGTTTCGACGACCGCCATCTCCACGCCGCACTCCGCGAAGCAGGTGAAGGCAAGCGCGGTGGCCAGCTCGAAGTACGTGCACGCCGCGGCCGCGTCGCAACCGATGACCCGGGCGGCGGCGGCCTGAAGCGCCGCCTCCTCCACCCAGGCGCCGTCGATCAGAAACCGTTCCCGAACGTCCTCGAGGTGCGGCGAGGTATAGAGGCCCGTGCAGGTGCCGCCGTCTTCCAGCATCGACGCCGCGAAGCGCGCCGTCGAACCCTTGCCGTTCGTGCCCGCAATGTGAAGGGCGTCGAAGGATCGCTCCGGCCGGCCCAGTTCCGCCAGGAGCGCTTCGATCCTGTCGAGGCCCCAGCGGATCGTGGTGACCGGGCGGGGGTCGAGCAGGGCCGCGAGGGCGTCTCCGCCCTCGGTCAGCACATGTGATCCAGGAGGCTCGCGAGGGCGCCGCGCATCTCCGGACGCGGGACGATGCGGTCGATCATGCCGTGCTCCTCCAGGAACTCCGCGGTCTGGAATCCCTCCGGAAGGTCCTGCCGGATCGTTTCCTTGATCACGCGCGGGCCGGCAAAACCGATCAGGGCGCCGGGTTCCGCGAGAATCACATCCCCCAGCATCGCGTACGACGCCGTCACTCCGCCCGTGGTCGGGTTCGTGAGGACGCTCACGTAGGGGATGCCGGCGCCCGCGAGTTGCTCGAGCGCGGCCGCCGTCTTCCCCATCTGCATGAGGGAGAGGATCCCTTCCTGCATCCGCGCGCCGCCGGAAGCGGAGATGATGATGAGCGGCACCCGCCGCTCGAGGGAGCGGTCGGCGAGACGGCGGATCTTCTCGCCCACCACCGACCCCATCGAGCCGCCGATGAAGCGGAAGTCCATCGTCCCGAGGTGGACCTCCCGGCCCCCGATCTCACCGCGCCCGGTTCGGATCGCATCCTGGTCGCCGCCTCGCTGCTCCGCCTGCGCGATGCGCTCGGCATAGCTGCGGGAATCGACGAAGCCGAGCGGATCGGCGGAGCGCAGGTGCTCGTCGTGGAGCTCGGCGAGGCCTCCGCCGTCGAGCAGCATCGCCTCGTAGGACTCCGCGGTGATGCGAAAGTGATGGCCGCAGTTCGGGCAGACGTGGAGGTTCTCCTCCAGCCGTCCGCTGTAGAGGATCTCGCCGCACCCGGCGCACCGGTCCCACACGTCGCCCGGAAGCTCGCGCTTCTGCGAGACCAGCTTGCGCTTCGGTTTGCTGAACCAGGACACTCAGGCCTCCCAGGCCACGCGCTGCACGATCCCGAACCCCGCGTAGAGCACGAGCAGGAAGCTCCCCCCGTAGCTGAGGAGCGGCAAGGGCAGCCCGGTCACCGGCATCATGCCGACCGCCATCCCGAGGTTCACCACGATGTGGGTCAGGAGGACCGCGAACAGGCAGAAGGCGATCAGGCTTCCGAACCCGTCATCCATCGAGGAGGCCACCCGCAGGACGCGCCAGAGGAGGAAGGCGAAGAGCACAAGGAAGAGCATCACGCCGATGAAGCCGAACTCCTCCCCGACGACGGAAAAGATGAAGTCCGTGTGCTGCTCCGGGAGGAAGGCGAGCCTCTTCTGCGGGCCGTTGGCGAAGCCGGCGCCGATGAGTCCGCCGGAGCCGATGGCGACCTTCGACTGGATGAGATGCCAGCCGGCACCGAGGGGATCGATCTCCGGATCCAGGAAGACGAGGAGCCGGTTCCGCTGGTAGTCGGCGAGAGAATCCCACAGGCGAAGCGTGAGCGCGCCCGCGAAGACGTTTGCGAGGAGCACGCCCACCGCTTCCAGGATGAAGAGGCGGTGCACGTACAGGCAGGCCGCGACGACGAGGAACCCGAGGCCCCATGCGATCCAGTTGAAGCCGAGCAGGAGACTGAGGCCCGGCGACGCGAGCAGAAAGATCTTGGGCAACGGCACGCCGCTCCAGAACAGTGCGGCAAGGAAGAGCGCCCCGAAGATCATGGCGCTCCCGAGGTCCGGCTGCAGCAGCACGAGGACGAACGGGACGAGCGTGATGACGCCGGGCTTCCAGAACTCCAGCAGCCGCTCGTACGGTCCCCGTGCCCCTCCCATCACGCGCGCCAGCATGAGGATCGTCCCCAGCTTCGCGACTTCCGCCGGCTGCAGTCGTCCCGGACCGAGCTCGATCCAGCTCCCGTTCGGACCCGTCCCGATGAAGAACACGAGGACGAGGAGCAGCACCGTGATCCCGTAGGCCCACGGCGCAAGCCATTCGAGGAAACGCAGCGAGAAGCGGGAGGTCACGGCCAGCGCGACGACCGCCACGCCGAACCAGTAGAGCTGGCGGACCCAGATCCCGGCGGCCAGCGACTGCACGTCGACCTGTCCGGCCGAGTAGATCATCGCGATCCCGAACCCGGTCATGGACAGGACCAGCGCGAGAAGCACCGGGTCTCCCACGCCGGGGACGCGCAGGCGGTCGATCATCCGCCCGCCGGGGCCGGAGCCGTCTGCAGCGGACGGACGCCGGGCGTTGCCTCCGGCGGCAAGCCGAGCGTCTCGAGGTGGCGGTCCACGATGCCGGACGCGAGCGGCACCGCCAGCGACGGGGCCCCGTCCGGATGCCCGTGCTCCACGATCGCCGCGACCACGATGCGGGGATCGTAGGCGGGCGCGAACCCGACGAACCAGGAATGGGGCTCGCCGTGCGGGTTCTGGGCCGTGCCCGTCTTGCCGGCCAGCGTCCAGCGGGCCAGGCGGCTGCCGTACGCGGTGCCCCCGGGCTCGTTCACGACGCGCGCCAGCGCGTCGACGAGTTGGCGCCGCTGGAAATCGGGGAGATCGAACGTCCAGTCCACGCGCTGCTGCGCGAGCATCTCATCGCGCACGAGGTGAGGCTTGACGGGCGCCCTTCCCGTCGCCAGCGCCGCGTAGAACTGGGCCATCGCCAGCAGGGTCTGCGCATTTTCGCCCTGCCCGATCGCGAGGTTCCACACGACGGCTTCGGTCCACCCTCCGGGCCCCAACCGCTCGTCGTACCACTCTCGGGAGTCGGGGAAGAGGCCCGGCCTCTCGTTCGGGAGGTCGATCCCCGTCGGGCGCCCGAAGCCGAGCTCTCCGACCCCCGCGAGGAGCGGGTCGAGACCGATCCGCTGCCCCGCCTGGTAGAACCAGACATTGCACGAGTGCTTGATCGCCTCGGAAAGGTTCAGGCGGCCGTGTCCGCTCGGCAGCCAGCAGCGGAAGTAGCGGGTGTGGTACGTGAGTCCGCCGGTGCACGCGGACGGGTGGTACGTATCGATCGTGAGGTCCGCCGTCTTCATCCCGATGGAGGACATGACGAGCTTCCACGTGGACCCCGGCGGGTAGAAAGCGTTGGATACCCGGTCCAGCATCGGCTGGTCCGGGTGTTCGCGAAGAGAGTCCCAGAGATCCAGGGGGATGCCGCCGATGAACGCGTTGGGGTCGAACGTGGGGTGGCTGTAGAGGAGGAGCACCTCTCCGGTGCGCGGGTCCAGCGCCACGACGCCGCCCCGCATTCCTTCCGGAAACACCGAATCCGCGTACACCTGCAGGTCGAGATCGATGCCGAGGTGCAGGTCCTCTCCGGGCACCGGAGCCTGCGCCTGCGCGACCCCCAGATCCCGCACGACCGTACCCAGGGCGTTCACTTCCGTGTAACGGATCCCGTTCCGCCCGGCCAGCCTGTGCTCGTACTGCTGCTCCAGCCCCGTCTTCCCGATCGACTGGCCGGACTCGTAGCCCGCATACTCGGGCCGAGTCAGTTCCTCCGGGCTGATCTCCCCCACGTATCCGATCATGTGCGCGACGGCGGGCCCCGTTGGGTAGCGCCGGCGCGGCCTCTGATCCACGACGACGCGCCGAAACCGGGGCCGACGTTCCTCGATGAACGCGACCTGCTCGAAGTTCGCGTTCTCGCGCACGACCAGAGCCTCGCCGGGACGTTCCCGGTTGCGCGACAGCAGCGCGGCGCGCCGCTCGGGCGACAGGTCCAGCCGCTCCGCGAGGCGATCGAGTCCGGCCGAGATGGAATCACGGGGCCCGGGAAGCATCGACACGTCGTACCCCGGCACGTTGTCCGCGATGGCCCGACCATACCGGTCGTAGATGGTCCCGCGCGGGGCCGGCACGGTGATCGTCCGCAGCCGGTTCTCGCTCGAAAGGAGCGTGTACAACTCGGTGCTGAAGATCTGGAGATTGATGAACCCGGCGGCGACGATCGAGAGGCAGAAGAAGATCGCGCCCGCCGCCCAGCGGCTTCGCTGTCTCCGAATCGAGCGGAGTTCGTTGTCCCCCTTCACGTCATCCCCTTCACCTCGTGACGGCCGCAACCAGCCTTGTCGCGGCCCAGCAGACCGCCGTGGTCAGCGCGGCCGATCCGGCGCCGTGGACGAGCAGGGTGCCTGCCGACGTATCTCCGACGACGAAGATCGTGACCGCAAACCGCAGCAGCCACGTCCCGAAAAAGACGAAGACCGGCGTCGCGTAATCCGAATCAGAATAGATCAGGCGCCGCACCCATCCGACGAGCGCCCCCGTCAGTGAGAAGAGTAACATCGTGAGGCCCATCGGTCCCAGCGAGATCGACGCTTCCATGAGGCCGATCACGCACCCGAAGCCGGCGGCCCGTCCCCAGCGGAGCCGCAGCGAGCTCAGAATCAACCCGCCCGCCAGGAGGTCGGGCGCGATCGGCCACCGGCTCCAGAGCGGATGAAGGGCGAAGTGCAGGACCAGCAGAAGCGCGGCGACGAACCACTTCCCCGCCGGACTCATCGACGGGCCGAAGCCGTGTCCGGCGGCTCAGGATCGAGCTCCACCGGAGCGGACGCCGTGTCCGCTTCGACGTCTTCCGGCAGCGGCGGCCGATTCCACACGAACACGTCCCTGACTTCCTCCGGACGCACGGATGGCTCAACGACGTAGCGCTTCATCCAGCCCGCCTCCGGCTCGTCGGGTTCGCGGATGCGCCCCACCGGCACGCCCGGCGGATAGACACCGGCGATCCCGGTCGTGACCAGCAGAGTCCCCACCGGAATGTCCGCCTGGAAGGGCGCGCCCTCGAGGAGGAGCACCGGTTGCCCTCCGTCCGCGCGCAGCGGCCGCACGAACCCCGACACGCCTTCCCCTTCGGCCAGAACGCTGACCCGAAAGTCGGGATGGCTCCAGAATTCGCCCCTTCCCCCCCGTCCGTGAGGCGCTCTCACGACCCCGACCAGGCCGATGCCGGTGAAGACGCCGACCGGAAACTCACGACCCCGAAAGTCGGGTCCCGACAACACGAACAGATCCGGATTGCCGACCTGGGGGCGTCCCGGGTAGACGACCGCCGGCGCGGCCGAGCCCGCGGGGAGTGCCGCGAGATCCCGCCCGCGCGGCGCTTCCCCGACCGGCGCCGGGCGGTCCCGGTAGCGCAGCAGGAGTTCCGTGAGCGAGTCCCGTTCCGCCAGCAGGCCCTCGACACGGCTCTCGACCTGGCCGCGCTCGGCGGCGAGGCGGTGGAGCAGCAGGAACGGGTAGAGCGCGGTGGCGCGGACCGCGGACTCCACCTGGCTCTGATGTGCGCTGGACAGACCCGCGGCGATGCCGCTGAGGATGAGGGCGAGAGAGAAGACGATGACATCGAGCGGCCCGCGACGCGGCGGCCGGACGCCCTGAACACTCACGGGCGGCGATTCAGCAGGGACTCGGCGTCAACTCGTGAGCACTCCACGATACCGTCCGAATTCCTCGAGGATCTTCCCGCAGCCCCGAACGACGCAGGTAAGCGGTTCCGCATCGACGTGGATCGGGAGCCCCGTTTCTTCGCCGAGCAGCGTATCCAGCCCTCGCACGAGGGCGCCGCCCCCCGTCATCACGACACCCCGGTCCACGATATCGGAGGCAAGTTCCGGCGGCGTGATCTCGAGCGCCCTCCGGACCGCGGCCACGATCTGCTGGATCGGCTCCTGAAGGCACTCGCGGACCTCGGCCGAATGGACCCGCACGGTCTTCGGAATGCCGGAGACGAGGTCCCGCCCCTTGACCAGCATCTCCTTGTCGTCGTCCGTGGGGTACGCCGATCCGATCTGGATCTTGACGGCTTCCGCCGTCGGCTCGCCGATGAGGAGGTTGTAGTTCTTGCGGAGGAAGGAGACGATCGTGGAGTCCAGTTCGTCGCCTCCGACGCGGATCGACGTGTCCGCGACCGACCCCGAAAGCGCGATCACCGCGATCTCGCTCGTCCCGCCCCCGACGTCGATGATCATGTTGCCGGTCGGCGTCTCCACAGGAAGTCCGACGCCGACGGCGGCCGCCATCGGTTCCGCCACCATGTAGACTTCCTTGGCGCCGGCGGCGTGCGCGCTGGACCGGACGGCCCGGCGCTCGAGTTCCGTGATCCCGGACGGCACGCCGACCACGACGAGCGGCCGGATCTTGAAGAGCCGCGTGGTCATCACTTCCTTGAGGAAGTAGCGGATCATCATCTCGGTGATGTCCACGTCGGCGATGACCCCGTCCTTCAGCGGCCGAACCGCTTCGATCCCGCTTGGCGTGCGGCCGAGCATGCGCTTGGCGGCGAGGCCGATCCCTTCGATGCGGCCGGTTTCCTTTCGGACCGCGACGACGGACGGTTCGTTGAGGACGATGCCCTCGCCTTCGACGTGTACGAGGGTGTTCGCGGTCCCCAGGTCCACTCCGATCTTGCTGATCGGCAGGAAGTTACCGCGCAGCGACCACTTTCCCATCTAGCAGGCCGCCCTTCCGGGCCGGCGCGGGATCGGTGGGCTGAAGGACACGGGAGGGACACCTCCAGGGCGGCGAATCGTACCGGAAACTGCCAATCCGGGTGAAGGACGCCGAAATGTAAACGCACTTTCGGACACAGGAAAGTCGCCTCCCGGGGCCGCCCACTCCCGGCCGCCCGGACTCACGCGGAGAGCGCCTCGAGGGGCGCGTGTCCGAGATCGAACGCCTGCGCGACGGCCTCGTACGTGACCTGACCCTCCGCGATGTTGACCCCCAGGGCGAGATCCGGATCCTCGTCGCACGCGACCTTCCACCCTCGATTCGCCAGGCGCAGGACGTAGGGGAACGTCGCGTTCGTCAGGGCCAGCGTGGACGTCCGCGGGACGGCCCCCGGCATGTTCGCCACGCAATAGTGGATGACGCCGTGGACGGTGTAGGTGGGGTCGTTGTGCGTGGTCGGGCGCGCGGACTCCACGCAGCCGCCCTGATCCACGGCCACGTCGACGATCACGGAACCGTCCTTCATCCGCCGCAGGTCGTCGTGCCGCACGAGCTTCGGCGCCTTCCCGCCGGGGACGAGCACGGCGCCGATCACGACGTCCGCGCGTTCGATCTGCTCAAGGATCGAGTGCCGGTTCGAGTAGAGCGTGTCCACGTTGGCGGGCATGACCTCCGCGAGGTATCGGAGACGCGGGAGATTGACGTCCAGGACCGTCACGTGGGCACCGAAACCCGCCGCGATCGTCGCCGCGTTCGCGCCGACGACCCCTCCCCCGAGGATGACGACCTCGGCCGGGAGCACCCCCGGCACGCCGCCGAGCAGGATCCCATACCCGCCCGCTACGCGCTCCAGGTTCTTCGCGGCCTGCTGGATCGCCATCCGACCCGCCACTTCGGACATCGGCGTGAGAAGCGGGAGTTCGCCCGTCGGAAGCTGGACCGTCTCGTAGGCGATCGCGACGCAACCGCTTTCCAGCGTACGGTGGGTGAGGCGTTCGTCGGCCGCGAAGTGGAAGTACGTGAAGATGACCTGGTCGCGCCGCATCCGGGCGTATTCGGGTTCGATGGGCTCCTTGACCTTGACGATGAGCTCGGCCCGGCCCCATACCTCGTCCGCCGAATCCAGCATCTCGGCCCCCGCGGCGACGTACATGTCATCCGGAAAGCCGCTGCGCAGGCCCGCGTCGCGTTCGACGCACACGGTGTGCCCGGCCGCGACGAGCGCGGTGGCGCCGGCTGGAACGAGGGCCACGCGACTCTCGTCCGCCTTTATCTCCTTCGGTACGCCAACGATCATTGGGTTCCCTCCCGGGGGACGCTCAGGTCGCGTCTGTTGCGGTGCGCCCCGGCGCGTGGCCGGGCGCCAGCTCGAGGGTCGCGAGCCGTTCGGGTGCGAAGTATGCGGCGGCTTCGAGGCACCGCTCGCGGTCGACCGCATCGATACTCCTCGCCACCTCGTCCAGAGTGCGATACTCGTGGCCGTAGAGGGCGATGCCGGCAAGCCGGTTCATTCGGCTTGCGGGCGATTCGAGCGAGATGAGGAACTGTCCCTTCAACTGACTGCGGGTGTCGTCCAGTTCCTGGCGCGTCAATCCCTCCCGCGCCAGAAGGGCGAGTTCCTCCTCCACCGCCTCGCGCGCCTCCTCCGCGGTCTCGGGCCGGGTCCCGACGTAGGCGCCGACGTGGCCCGCCTGCGCGTGAAACCCGTGGAAGCTGTACACGGCGTAGGCGAGACCGCGCGTTTCCCGGATTCGCTGGAAGAGCCGCGAACTCATTCCACCCCCGAGGGCGGTCGCCGTGACGTGGAGGGCGTAGCGAAGGGGGTCGCGGTACGGAACGGAGAGTCCTCCCGTCACGATGTGCGTCTGCCGACCGCCTTCCCGTCGCATGCGCCGGAAGCCCGACTCGCCGACCGGGGCCGGCGGGTCCGCGGGGGCGGGGGCGGCGGCCCGGCGGGGGAGCCAGCGCGCCAGCCCCTCCACGAGGTCCTCGTGCTCCACCGCTCCCGCCGCCGCCACGACCACGTTTCCCGGCCGGTACGCGCGATCGTGCACTTTCGCCAGCGCGGACACGGAAAGCGCCCGCACCGACGCACGGGTGCCGAGGATCGGTTCGCCGTACGGATGCCCGCCGTAGAGCGCGCGCGCGTGCTCCTCGAAGACGATGTCCTCCGGAACTTCCGCCGCGGCCGCGATCTCTTCCAGAACGACCTCTCGTTCCACCTCCAGGTCCTGTCCGGAGAGCCGCGGAAAGAAGGCGAGATCGCACAGCACGTCGAGGGCGACGCCGAGCGCCCCCGCCGGTATCCGCGCCTGGAACGCGGTGAACTCGTGGGTCGTATACGCGTCCAGGGCGCCGCCGAGCCGCTCCAGTTCCCAGGCGAGATCGCGCGCGGAGCGCCGGTGCGTCCCCTTGAAGACCATGTGCTCGAGCAGATGGGATGCGCCGCCGTGCTCGGCATCCTCATGAACGCGGCCCTGCCGCACCCAGAGGCCGATGGCGACGGAGCGCACGGAGTCCATGCGCTCGCTGAGCACGATGGGGCCATCCGGGAGGCACGTTCGGTACACCTCCCGGTCGAGCCGGCCTGCCATTCCGAGTGCCGGCCGCAGATCCCGGGCCGGCCCGCGCGCAGGCGGGCCGGAACACGACGTGATCAGGCCTACTCGGCGGGGGCGAGGGCCGCGCGCCGCGAGAGCTTGAGACGGCCGCGGTCATCCACGGCGAGCAGCTTCACCTTCACCTCGTCGCCCGGGCTCACCACATCCTCCGTCTTGGCGGTGCGGCCTTCCTCGAGTTCCGAGATGTGACACAGGCCCTCCACCCCGGGGATGATCTCGACGAAGGCCCCGAAGTCCGTCGTGTTCTTCACGACGCCGCGGTAGATCCGCCCGACTTCCGGCTCCTGAACGATGCCTTCCACCATCTCGCGCGCATGCTGCGCCCCCGCGCCCGAAGGTGCCGCGATGGTGACCGTGCCGGAGTCGTCGATGTTGACCTCGGTGCCCGTCTCCTCCTGGATCATCCGGATCGTCTTGCCCTTCGGCCCGATGACCTCGCCGATCTTCTGGGGGTTGATCTGCAGGGTGACGATCCGAGGCGCGTGCGGCGACATTTCCTCGCGGGCCGCTTCAAGCGTCTCGTTCATCGCGGCGAGGATCCGCAGCCGGGCATCGCGCGCCCGGGCCAGGGCCTCGCGCAGCGTGTCGACGGAGAGTCCGTCGGCCTTGATGTCCATCTGGACGGCCGTGATCCCGCGCTCGGTCCCGGCGACCTTGAAGTCCATGTCGCCGAGGGCGTCCTCCACGCCGAGGATGTCGGTGAGGATCTCGACCTGGTCGCCCTCCTTGATGAGCCCCATCGCGATCCCCGCGCACGGGGCCCGCATCGGCACTCCGGCATCCATCAGGGAGAGCGATCCGCCGCAGACCGAAGCCATCGAGCTCGACCCGTTCGATTCCAGGATATCGGAGACGACGCGGATCGTGTACGGGAAGTCCTCGTACGCCGGCAGGAGCGCCTGAAGCGCGCGCTCGGCCAGCATTCCGTGTCCCGTCTCGCGGCGGCTCGTACCCCGGAACATCCGCACTTCGCCCGTCGAAAAACCGGGGAAGTTGTAGTGGAGCATGAAGGACTTCGAGGTCTCTTCGCGCACGTCCACCGAGTCGATTCGCTGCTCGTCCCTGACCGTCCCGAGCGTGGTCACGGCCAGCGCCTGCGTCTGCCCCCGGGTGAAGAGCGCCGAACCGTGCGTTCGCGGCAGGAGGCCGACATCGCACGTGATGTCGCGAACGTCGTCCATGCCGCGGCCGTCGATCCGCTCTCCGTCCTCGAGGATGCGCCGGCGCATCGTCTCCTTCTCGAGCTTTCGCAGCGCCGCGCCGACATCACCGCCGCAATCGGGGTGATCCGCCTCGAGTCGCGCGGTCACCTCTTCGCGAAGGGCGGACAGGGCGCGTCCGCGCTCCTCCTTGTCCGCGATCCGCAATGCGTCTCCCACGCGCCCGGCCGCCTGGTCCGTGACCTTCGCCACGACTTCCGGGTCGGGCCCGACGGGCTCGTACTCGAACGTCTCCGCGGCTCCCGCCATCCGAACCAGTTCCCGCTGGAGCCCGATGAGTTCGACGATCGCAGCCTGTCCCACGCGCATCGCCTCGAGGAACTCGTCTTCGGTGGCTTCCAGACACGCGCCCTCGACCATCACGATCGAATCCTCGGAGCCGGCGACGACGATCTCCAGGTCGCACATCTCGAGGTCATCGAAGGTCGGGTTGACGAGCCACTCGCCTTCGCGGCGGGCGACCCGGACGCCGGCGATGGGCCCGTCCCACGGGATCGGGGACAGGAGGAGGGCCGTCGACGCCCCGAGCATGCCGATGACGTCCGCGTCGTTCTCCTGGTCCGCGGAGATGATGAAACAGACGACCTGGGTGTCGTTCCGGTAGTCCGCCGGGAAGAGCGGCCGGAGGGGCCGGTCGATCTGCCGCGCCGAGATCGTCTCCTTCTCGCCGGGCCGGGTTTCCCGCTTGATGAACCCGCCGGGGAACTTGCCGGCGGCGTAGGTCTTCTCACGGTACTCGACCGTGAGAGGAAAGAAGGGGAGATGCGTGGGCTTGCGGTCCGCCGTGGCGGTAACGAGCACTGCGGTCTCCCCGTACTGCACATAGACGGCGCCATCGGCCTGCCGGGCCATTCTGCCCGTCTCGAGGATCAGGGGCCGTCCGTGGAATTCGGTTTCAATTCGGTGTGTCATTCTCTTCTTCTCTTCTTTCTGCTGGTGTGGCGCCGCGGGATTCCGGGCGCCGCGCCGACCTCTCACCGGGCCGGACGCTCATTGATTTCTTTTCGACCTTGCATCGGCTTCTTCGATTCAGCGCCCCGGTTGGGGGGATTCGGCGTCGGTAAAGTCGGTACGAGGGAAGGAAAACGGGGGGCCCGACGATGCGGGCCGGCGGAGGCGGTAGCTGGTCAGCCGGGCGGCGCCTCAACGGCGTAGCCCGAGCTCCTCGATGACCGTTCGGTAGCGGTCGAGATCCGTCCGGCGGAGGTAGTTCAGCAGTCGACGTCGGCGGCCAACCATCTTCAGCAGTCCGCGTCGACTGTGATGATCCTTGGGATGATCCCGGAAATGCCCGGTCAACTCTTCGATGCGAGCCGTGAGCAGTGCGATCTGCACCGGAGCCGACCCCTGGTCGTTCTCGCGCCGCGAGAACTTCTCTATGATTCCCTGCTTCTCTGTTTTTTCCACGTCTCTCTATTATCCCTCGATCCGCCGCCCCGCTTCAGCCCGCGGAGCGACCGGCAGAATGGCGAAGCCTCGCCGTGCCGTTTCATACACAGTCCACAAAACTAGAATCGGCACGCGTCTCTGTAAAGGTAAGCTCCGGCACTCACGCGCCGGGCGTGTGCGCCGAGAAGCCCGATCGCCGCCGGGCAGTCGGGGCCGGTGAGGACGGGCTCGAAGATGACGGCGCGGGCGATCCCGCCGTCCTCCCGCACGCCGAACAGGAGGGCGTCGTCCCCGGTCCCCCGCAACGCCTCGTCGCGCCGGGTGCGCGCGATGAGGGCTCCGCTGGCGGGATCGATCACATCCAGAACGGTGTCGAGCAGCCGGTCGAGTTCGAGCGGGGACGGCGCCGCGGCGCCCGCCTCCCGGTTCTCGTCGGCGACCCAGGTGCCCGCCCACAACAGGCCCCGGTCGACGCGAAGACTGATGACGATGGACGGGGCCGGCGCCGAGACGGGTGCCCCCGGCTGCGGCGGTCCCGGGTCGAACCAGTCCGGCTCTCCGGCCAGGCGCGCGAGCGGCTCGCTCCCGCCGTCCGGATCCCACGCCGCGAACCCGTATCCGCCGGCCCGGGTCGTCCACACCCTGCCCCGCCCGTCCAGGGCGACGGGGGCGCGGAAGAAGTTGACGACCCACGACGCGACGGGCGCGGCCCCGAGGCTTGCAAGCCGGACTCCGTCGCGGCCGACGATTTCCGTCGTCGCACTCAGTCGATCGTCGATCTGGCCGAACCCCGAGACGGCATGGCGCTCCCCGGCGGCGAGGGTCACGAAATCGAGCCCGTGGAGGCTTCGGATATCCGTCGTTTCAAGCAGTTCCCCATCCGGCGAAAGATGCGTGATGCGGCGGTTGACGAGGTCGAGGATCCGAAGGCTGCCATCGGAGCCGGGACGCATGCGCCCCGGGACGCGATACTCGCCGGGCCCGTCTCCGTTCCCTCCACGGACCTCCAGGAACGCGCCGTCCGAGTCGAATACGAGCAGTTGTCCTCGGTTCTCTACACTCGCCACCACGTAGTGACCGGCGGCGGTCCGCGTGATCTCCGGGCGGCTCCCGATCGTTCCGGGGTCGCCGGAGTCGCCGAGGCGCAGCACTTCCCGGAGTTGAACCGTGCAGTCGCCCACCTCGTCCGCAATCGGCAGAGCCGACTGGGCAACGGACGGTCGCGGGACTCCCGCACAGACGACCATGGCAATGAACCACGGATACCTCGTCCGTACCTTCAGCTTGCCGATCATCCGCCCGCTTCCCTGAAGTATTCGAGACCGTCCGCGAGGTCCCGGCGCATCTGCACGGCGAGATCGTCTCCCGACTCGTACGCCCGCACCTCGCGCAGCCGGTGGAGGACATCGACGATCACACGCTCCCCGTAGATGTTACGCTCGAAATCGATGAGAAAGAGTTCGATGGCCGGCGGAGCGTCCGCAAAGGTCGGCCTGGGGCCGAGGTGCAGCAGCCCATCGACCCGCTCGGAGCCCAGCGTGGCGCGCACCGCGTAGATGCCTTCCGCCGGAAGGAGTTTCTCGGGAGGCGGCGGCGTGAGGTTGGCGGTCGGAAAACCGAGCGTTCTGCCCCGTCCCAGCCCCCGGATCACGGTCCCGCGAAACGAGTACGGGCGACCGAGGCCCGCCACGGCGCCCTCCATGTCGCCCGACGCCACCGCCCGCCGAACCCGGGTGGAGGAGATGGGCGATCCATCCGCTTCGACGCCTCCGACGACCGAGACCTCGAACCCGTGGATGCCGCCCAGCCGCTCGAGCACGGAGACGTCCCCGGCGCGTCCGCGCCCGAACCCGTGGTCGTACCCGATCACGACCTCCGCGGGGCGGAAGCACGGGACGATGAGGTGCTCCACGAACTGCTCGGGGGAGTAACGGGAGAACTCGAGCGTGAAGGAGACGAACGCGGCGTAGTCGAGCCCGAGTTGGGCGAGGATCTCCTTCTTCTCGTCCGGCAGCGTGAGGAGGGCGGGGGCAGCTTCGGGGCGCACGACGCTCAGGGGGTGAGGGTCGAAGGTGAGGAGCACGGCATGGCCGTGCCGGGCGCGCGCCCGGCGCCCGACGTCGCGCAGGATCGCCTGGTGCCCGAGGTGGACTCCATCGAAGGTCCCCATGGTGACGACGGTGCCCCGGACGTGCGGGGGGAGCCCGCTCACGCGGCAAACACCTTCTTCGGGTAGAGGCGGCCATCGCGCTCCTCGGCAATGGCGAAGAGGTCATCGGCGGCGTACAGCGCGACCGGGTTCGTGGAGCCCCCCCGCGAATCGGGCGCGCTCCCGGACGGCGGCAGCACGTCTCCGCGCTCGACCGGCCTTCCGTACCGGATCTCGTCCCGCTCTCCATCGTTCAGTTCGCGCCGCCACACCCACGGCAGCGCGGCCATCCCGGGGCGCCAGGCGGTGGACGCCTCGGCCACGGCTTCCGCCACCGCGTCGGGAGCGGTTGCCTCGTCTACCCCGAACGGGCCGATCGCGCTGCGGCGCAGCGCCGTAAGGTGCGCCCCGGGTCCGAGGTCCCGCCCGATGTCGCGGGCCAGCGCACGTACGTAGGTGCCGGTGGAGACGCTCGCGCGGAAGCGGACCCGAGGGAGATCGATGTCCGTGACCGCGATCTCGTGGATGGTCACCTCGCGTGCCCGCAGTTCGGGGCGCTCCCCGCGGCGGGCCAGCGCATAGGCGCGCTCGCCGCCGGTGCGGCGCGCCGAGTAGGAGGAGGGCACCTGGCGTCCGACGCCCTCGCGGGCCGCGAAGGAGGCCCGGATCGCCTCGCCGTCCAGCTCCCGCCAACCGGCATCCTCCGATACGGTCTTCCCCGTGAGGTCGTCCGTGTCGGTCTCCCGCCCCAGCGCCAGCGTCGCATCGTAGGATTTCGGGAGTCCGTGGTAGAGGTCGGCGAGCCGGGTGAACGACCCGACGAGCGACAGCAGGAGCCCCGTCGCGAAGGGGTCGAGCGTGCCCGTGTGGCCGATCCGGCGCACCCCCAGCTTTCGCCGTATCCGAAGGACGATGTCGTGCGACGTCGCTCCGGCCGGCTTGTCGACGAGGAGCAGACCGGCTTCAGTCGTCACGCGGCCCCGCGTCCTCGCGAGCCCGGCGCAGCAGTTCCTCGATCCGGCTCGCGTGCTCGGGCGTTTCATCCGGCAGGAAGCGGAACTCCGGGATCTTCCGCAGCCGGAGCGACCGGCCGAGTTCACGTCGTATGAACCCCACCGCGTGTTCCAGCCCCTCGACTCCCTCCGACACATCCCCGTCGGAGCGAATGTAGACGGTGGCGAAGGAGAGATCGCGGGTCGCCCGCACGTCGGTCACCGTCACTCCGTCGAGCCGCGGGTCCTTGAGCGATCCGAGCAGGAGGCGCGTGAGTTCGCGCCGGAAGAGCTCGCCCAGTCGTTCGCTCCGGTGACGATGGGTCACCCGCTCCCCCGCGCCGGTCCGCCGGCCTTCACAGGAACTCGGTCTCCGACTCGATGACGTGCGCCCTCGGGTCCGATCTCAGGAAGAGGTCGACGCGTCCGAGCACCGATTCGGCATGCCGGCGTTCGCCCGATGCGACGCAGGCCGTGATCTCGGCCATCGAGGCCCGGTCGCGGAGGCCGGTCTCGGCGGCGGAAACCCGGAACTTCACGATCGTGCGCTCGCGCAGGCCGCGGACGACCGAACGCTTTGCCTTGAGCGACCGGCAGCCCGGGAGGTGAAACACCCAGCGGCCCACCCCGATGACGGCCATGATGCCCCGCGGAAGATCAGCCCGCCGGTGCTCCGGAGAGGGTGCGCGCGACCTCCACCACCTCGTAGCACTCGATCACATCGCCGACCTTGATATCGTTGTAGTTCTCGATGGAGATGCCGCACTCGTACCCATCTCTCACCTGGCGCACATCCTCCTTGAACCGCCTGAGGCTGTCGATCCGGCCCTGGTAGATCTGGATCTGGTCGCGCAGGAGGCGGATCGGGAGGTTGCGCCGCATGGTCCCGGTCTGGACGTAGCAGCCCGCGATCGTCCCGGCCTTCGGGACGCGGAAGAGCTCGCGGATCTCGGCCATGCCGACCGTGACCTCACGCTGCTCGGGCGCGAGCAGACCTTCGAGCGCGAGACGGATCTCCTCGACCGCTTCGTAGATCACGTTGTAGATCCGGATCTCGATCGACTCGCGTTCCGCGGCGGCCGCCGCCCCGGCGTCGGGTCGGACGTGGAAGCCGACGATGATCGCCTCCGACGTCGAGGCCAGAAGAATGTCGGACTCGTTGATGCCGCCCACGGCCCGGTGGATGACCTCGACCGAGACCTCGTCGGTCGACAGCCGCTCCAGGCTGTCGGAGAGCGCCTGGACCGAGCCGTCCGTATCGCCCTTGATGACGACGTTCAGACGCGCGCCCTCGCCCGCCTTGACCGCGGCGAAGACATCCTCGAGCCGCGTGCCGGTCGCCCGGCGGCGGATATCCTTCTCCCGCTCCAGTTGCTGGCGCCGCGAGACGATCTCGCGGACCCGCGCCGCGGAGAGGACGACGAGCGAGTCGCCCGCCTGGGGGACGCCCTCGATCCCGAGCACCCGCACGGGGATCCCCGGACCGGCGCTCGTGACCTTCCGGCCGCGCTCATCGATGAGCGCGCGGACGCGTCCGCCGTGAAGTCCGCAGACGAAATCGACGCCGACTTCCAGCGTCCCCCGCTCCACGAGCACCGTCGCGACCGGACCCATGCCGCGGTCCAACTGCGCCTCGACGACCGTCCCCCGGGCCTCTCGCTCCGGGTTCGCCTTCAGCTCGAGAATCTCCGCCTGGAGAAGGACCTTCTCGAGAAGATCGTCCAACCCTTCGCCCGTCTTCGCCGAAACGTCCGCACCGAGGATCTCGCCGCCGAAGTCCTCGAGGACCACCTCGCGCGCGAGGAGCTCCCTCTTGACCCGATTCACATCCGCCGATGGGAGGTCGACCTTGTTCACCGCGACGACGATGGGCACCGACGCGTTCCGGGCGTGGCTGATCGCCTCGATCGTCTGCGGCATCACGGAGTCGTCCGCCGCCACGACGAGGATCACGATGTCCGTCACTTCCGCGCCGCGCGCGCGCATGGCCGTGAACGCCTCGTGGCCGGGCGTGTCGAGGAAGGTGATCGTCCTGCCCTCCGAGAGAACCACGTGATAGGCGCCGATGTGCTGCGTGATGCCCCCCGCCTCTCCCGCGATCACGTTCGTACTCCGGATACGGTCGAGCAGCGAGGTCTTTCCATGGTCGACATGGCCCATCACAGTCACGATGGGCGGACGGGGCACCAACTGGCTCTCGTCCTCGGGCAGGTCCTCGTCGGCGCTCGCGAGGTCCGCCTCGAACCCCTCCTCGCGGATCGCCGTGAAGCCCGCCTCCTCGCAGATGAGTTCGATCTGGCCGAAGTCGAGTCGCTGATTGATCGTCACCATGAGACCGAGGTTCTTGAACGCCGAGGTGATGATGGCTTGCGGCGGGACCTCGATCAGGTCGGCGAGCTCCGACACGGTGAGGAACTCGTTGACCCGAACCGTCGCCTTCTCCGTGCGCTGTTCGAGCTCGCGCTGCTCGCGCTCCGCTTCGCGCTGCTGTTGCTGCGTTTCCCGACGCCGCTTCCGCGGCGAGGACTGCCCCATCGCGGCCAGCGTCTTGCGGAAATTCTGCTGGACCGCGTTCCGATCCACGCGCCGCCGCTTTTTTCCGTCTCCGCCGCGAGACTTCTTGCGGCCATCGACCGTGTAGCCTTCGGCCGAGATTCGCACCTTGCCGCCGGGGCCCGCCGAGGCCCTGGGGCCCGCGGGCGCCGTCGGGGCGGCGGGCGACGGCATGTCACGGCGGACCGGCTTCGGCCGACGTGCGGAGCGCGGCGGCGCGGACGGCGTCTCCGCCTCCTCCGCCGGCTCCGCGGATTCCGCTTCCGGCTCGGTGACTTCCGGCTCGGCGACTTCCGCCTCCGCAACCTCGACACTCGCTTCCGACTCCGTCGGCTCGGCTTCCTCGGCGGCGGGAACCTCGTCCACCTCGGCGGGCTCCGGGGCGACTTCGGCTTCAGACTCGAATTCGGTCTCCGCCTGCGGGGCCTCGGTCCCGGTTTCGGGCTCGGCCTCGGCCTCGGCCGGAGATTCGACTTCGGGCGCCTCCGCGGCCGCCGTCGTGGCCTCTTCCGTCGCCTCGGGGGCGGGGCCAACCCCTTCTTCGACGTCGACTTCCGGCGTCGCGGCAGTGAGCGACGCCGGAGCCGCCCTCCGCCGGCGACGGCGTCGCCGCACGGGGGCCGCGGTGCCGGTGACCGCCTCACCCCTCCGTTCGCGTTCGAGCCGCGCGTGCAGACGTGCCACGCTCGCCGAGTCCACGCTCGACATGTGGCTCCGCACGGGCACCTCCATCTCCCGCAGCAACTGGATGAGGTGACTCGTGTCGAGTCTCAGTTCCTCTGCGACCTCGAAGACACGCTTCATTGTCCAGGCACCTGCCCTTCCGGATCTCCCTGCGACCCGGAGCTTTCGTCACGCCGCGAAGGCGTGCGCTCCCCTTCGAGAATCCGCTGCGCCAGCGCCGAATCCGTGACGCCGACGACGGCTACATCGTTCCGTCCGAGCGCCCGTCCGAGCGCCCGGCGACTCGCCACCGTTACCCGCGACGCCCGCCGCGCCTGTGGCGTGAGGCGGCCCACCGCATGCCGCGATGCGTCGCCCGCGACCACGAGCAGGGCGAGCCTTCCCCTGCGCGCCGCGATGTCCACGGCCCGGGTTCCGAGCGCGACCCGTCCCGCGCGCGTCGCGATCCCCAGCAAGCTCAACGTCCCGCCGCCGCGCTTCAGGCGGTCCCCTCGCCCGAGGCCGCCGTGCTCAGCGCATCGGCCGCCTCCGCGGGTTCCGGCTCCGGCGGCACATCCACGGGTTCCGGCTCCGGCGGCACATCCACGGCCGCTGCGTCCGAGGGCGCCTCGGCAGCCGCCTTCGCGGCCGCGGCGCCCTCCGTCTGCGCCTCGTCCACGACGGTCAATTCGTCGATGAGCGCTTCCAGCGTATCCGCCTCGTCCGGCCCGATCCCCGGAACCTGGAGGAAATCGCTCCGGTCCATGTCGAGGAGTCCATAAAAGCTGCCGATCCCGGCCGCCTCGAGCGCCGCAAGCGTCGCGGGGGCGATCCCCTCGAGCTCGGAGAGCGGGAAGTCGGACATCTCGTACTCGTCATCGCCTCCGAACAGGCTGGCCTCTCCGCCGCGCTCCATCCAGTCACGGCTGGAATACAGGTCGATCTGCCAACCAATGAGTTGCGACGCCAACCGCACGTTCTGTCCGTTTCGTCCGATCGCCAGCGACAGCTGATCCTCATCCACGATCGCCGTAATGACGTGTCGCTCCTGATCCGAGATCACCTTGGCGACCCGGGCCGGAGCCAGGGCGCGGCGGGCGAAGATCTCGGGGTCCGGGTGCCACGGGACGATGTCGATCCGCTCCCCGCTCAACTCCGACACGACGGCCTGGACGCGCGACCCCTTCAGGCCCACGCAGGCCCCGACCGGGTCGACGGACTCATCCCGGGACGCGACGGCCACCTTCGTGCGCCCGCCCGCCTCACGAACGATCTCCTTGATGTCCACGATATTCTGGTAGATCTCCGGCACCTCGAGCGCGAACAGCGAAGCGACGAACTGGGGGTCCGCCCGCGACAGGATGAGTCGCGGACCGCGCGGCGTCTCCTCCAGCAGCTTCAGCACGGCACGGATCGGTTCGCCCTGCCGGAAGCGTTCCCGCGGGTTCTGTTCCCGCCACGGGATGATCGCCTCGGCTTCCCGCGACCGGTTCAGCATCACGACGAGTTTGCCGCGCTCGCTCGCCTGCACCTCGCCCGAAACGAGGTCCCCTACCCGATCGTTGAACTCCATGCGGATCCGGTCGCGTTCTCCCTCGCGGATGCGCTGAATGATCCTCTGCTTGGCGGCCATCACCGCGCTGCGTCCGAAATCCCTGAAATCGACGGGGATCTCCATGAGGTCGCCGACCTGGAAGTCGGGATCATCCCAGCGAGCCTGCTCCAGCGTCACTTCCCGTGCCGGATCCTCGACCTCCTCGACGACTTCCTTGAGGACGACGATCGAGATGTCCCCTCCATCGGTGACGTCGATTTCCGCATCGACCGGACCGCCGAAACGACGGGCGAGCGCCGCGTGGATGCCTTCGCGGATGAGATCATGCAGCTCCAGCTCCGTCAGCGACTTGTTGGCCGCCATCATGCGGAACGCTTCAACGATCGGGATCTGATCGCTCATTGCCCCTCTCTATCTCCCACCCACACCTCCGGCCGCGTCCCAGTCGTAGACCAGGCGGGCGGAGGCCACGAGCTCCAGCGGGATCTCCACGCGATCCCCTTCGATCTCCAGCGCGAACGTCCCGGGACGTCCCTTCACCATCCCGAGCAGCGTGCCTTCCAGTTTTCGGCCTCGGTCGGCCAGCGGACCGTAGCCCCGGACGCGAATCCGCGACCCGGCAAAGCGGTCGTAGTCCACGGGCTTGACCAGCGGCCGTTCCACTCCCGGCGACGACACTTCGAGCACCCAGTCCTCGTCGGCCCCATCTTCAAGTGCGCCACGCAGTTCCCTCGTCACCGCGACGCAGTCGTCGACGGTCACGCCCGACCGCGGGTTCGACAAACCGGGCCGATCGATCCGGAGCCGCAGCAACGGCCGCTGACGGCCTCCGCCCCGCTCCATTTGCACGACCTCGAAGCCGAGGGCTTCGACCGCGCGTTCGATGTCCGCCGAGTCCAGCATGACCGACCCTTTCGGCGAATCCGGTTCGCCCTACTGCAAAAAAAAGTGGGGCCCGTACAGCTTCCCCACTTCGAGTAACGCCATCGCCCGCCGGCCCGCACGGACGTATGTGAACATGCGACCCGGAACATACGGCGGGGCCCGACCCGCTGCAACAGCCGGCGCTGCTCGCCGGCGTCGCCGGTTCAGTCGCTCCGCAGCCCCAGGAAGGCGGCCATCCGTCCCGCCGTACCGCCGCTCGCGCGGTGTGAATGAAGGTCGCCGGGGCCGCACGACGTGCAGAAACGGGAGATCGTAAGCGCGCCGGGTGCGACGCCGGCCGCCGCGGCCTGGGCGGCGAGGATGCGCCTCAAGTCGAGTTGCGCGCGCGTGCCGCCGAGGCCGAAGGCCGAGAGCACGGGGGTGTCGACCTCGTAGCAGTCCCCGCAGATCGCCGGCCCCAGATGGACACGGAGATCCCCGGCGGCGCCGGAGGAGCCGCGGTCGAAGCCGCGAACGAGCCGGGCGATCGCGCGCGGAAGGATGCCCGCCGCGGCCCCCCGCCATCCCGCGTGGATCAGCCCGATGCGTCCGCGTTCGCGCGACCACAGATAGACGGGCACGCAATCGGCGGCCGTCGCGGCCAGGAGCCAGCCGGACCCCTCCGCGAGCTGGCCGTCCACGCGACCCGCCCGGTGGACCGTGCAGGCCCCCGAGTCGGAGACGGTCGAGGCGCCGATCTCCCGGAGATCCGTACCGTGGACCTGAGTCGGCAC
This sequence comes from Candidatus Palauibacter irciniicola, assembly GCF_965208695.1. Lineage (GTDB taxonomy): Bacteria > Gemmatimonadota > Gemmatimonadetes > Palauibacterales > Palauibacteraceae > Palauibacter > Palauibacter irciniicola. The sequence continues at coordinate 1,147,793 of NZ_OZ242352.1, read as the reverse complement.
CGAGACCCGGCGGAAGCCGAGTTCGCGGGCCAGGTCCTCGTAGACCGAGGCCACGTGCTCCGGAGAAGCCTCCGCGACCGCGAGGTCCCCGCGCTCGGCCGTCGTGATCCCGCACACGATGTTCGGATCGAGCGCCTCCCACCGCGACAGCCGCAGCATGCCGTCCCCGGGAATCTCCGCGACCTCCGTCATGCGCGTTCCGGCGCCACCCGTTCGATGCGGGCCCCCAACGACGCGAGGCGTTCGTGGATGCGCTCGTAGCCGCGTTCGATCTGCCCGATGTTGTGCACGCGACTCCCGCCTTCCGCGGCCAGCGCCGCGATGAGCAGCGCCATGCCGGCCCGGATGTCGGGGCTCTCGAGCGTCGCCCCGCGCAGCGGCGAAGGTCCGACGACGACCGCCCGGTGCGGATCGCAGAGGACGATGCGGGCGCCCATGGCGATCACCTTGTCGACGAAGAACATCCGCGACTCGAACATCTTCTCGTGGATGAGGACGGTGCCTCTGCACTGGGTCGCGGCCACCAGCGCGATGCTGATCAGATCCGCGGGGAACGCCGGCCAGGGCCCGTCGTCGATCTTCGGAATCTGACCGCCGAGGTCGGGCTGGATCTCCAGCTCTCCCGCGCCGTGCACGAGGAGGTGGTCATCGCGCCACGCGAATTCGAGGCCGAGCCGTCGGAATCCCACGCGGAGGGGGTCGAAGTGGGTCGGATCCACTCCGGCGATTCGAAGGGTTGAGCCCGTCGCCGCCGCCAACCCGATCACGCTTCCGATCTCAATGTGATCCGGCCCGATCCGGAAGGTTCCGCCACCCAGGGTCTCCACGCCGTCGATGACGAGCCGCGAAGTCCCGATGCCGTCGATGCGGGCGCCGAGCGTGACGAGAAAGCGGCACAGGTCCTGCACGTGGGGTTCCGTGGCGGCGTTGCGAAGTTCCGTCGTGCCCGTCGCCGTCGCTGCCGCGAGCACGGCGTTCTCCGTCCCCGTCACGGACGGCTCGTCGAGGAACACGGAAGCGCCGCGGAGACCGGGCGCGCGCAGGACGTAGCGGTCTCCGACATCGACCGTCGCGCCGAGCGCCTGCAGCGCAAGCATGTGGGTGTCGAGGCGGCGGCGCCCGATGAAGTCCCCTCCGGGGTGCGGGAGCTGGCACGACCCAATGCGGGCGAGCATGGGGCCCGCGAGCAGCACCGATCCGCGGATCCGGCCGGCCAGGTCCGCATCGGGGATCGCCCGCCGATTCACGCCGGCGGCATCGAGTTCGAGAACGCCCGGCGCCGTCCAGTCACCCTCGACGCCGAGACTGCGGAGAAGGTCGAGCAGCGTCTCCACGTCGGTGATGCGCGGGACGTTCTCGATGCGCACCGGCTCGCGCGTGAGGAGCGTGGCGGCGAGGATCGGGAGGGCGGCGTTCTTGTTTCCGACGGGCGTGAACACGCCGCTCAGCTCGTTCCCACCCTCGATCCGATAGTACATCGCGCCTCCTCCCCCCGTTCCCGCCTCCGCCTTGCCGGCACCGCGCGCCAAAGTAGCCGGCGGACAGAGGGCGGCCTAGGTTCAGGCGAAATGCAGCGCCGCTCGAACGCAGTGGGGTTTTGCCGCGGACTGCCAGTCAGTCCGACTCACTTACGGGGGAGCCGCAGTGACCACATACGAGATCGCGGTCGTGGCCGGGATGGCGGTTTGGCTCGTCGTCGCGCTGGCGATTCTCATCGTCCTCCTGCACGCGATTCGCCTGTTGCGCGAAACCCGCGAGCCGCTGGGACAGATCTCGGGTACGGTCACCGACCTCAGCGACCGCCTCAAGCCGGTGCTGCACAACGTCGAACAGGCGAGCGACCAGGCCCGGCGCATCGCGGGCCGACTCCGGGACGACGCGGACGGCGTGGGACAGGCACTGAAGAGCGCGAGCGAATCCACCGGCCGCATGGTGGACCTGGTCGAGGAGCGGGTGGTGGAGGTCGCGGCGCTGCTGGCCGTCGTCCAGGAGGAGGCCGAGGAGACGTTCCTGACGACGGCCTCCCTGCTGCGCGGACTCCGGCGCGGCAAGGACAACGTCTCGACCGCGAAGCGCGTGGTCCGGGCGCTCGGGGACCGCGGCGGAGAGTGACCGGGGCGGACGGGCCCGGCTGCTAGGCCGGGCGCAGCCCCGCGTACGCGACGACGACTTTCTTCCGGCCGACCGTCTCGAACGCGATATCGGCCTTGGCCTCCCTCCCGAAGCCGTACACCTGCAGCACCTCGCCGGCCCCGAAGCGCGGATGCACCACGCGTACGCCCGGGGTGAGCGAGAGCGGCACCTGCGAGTCTTCGTAGTCGTACTCGAGCTCTCCCGGAGGTCCCGACCCTCCATCCGCACCGGCGGCGGCGGCGCGGCCCGATCCGCGGTCCGGGCTCCTCTGCCAGGCGAAGGAGCGACCTCCCGGCTCGCTTCCGCCCGCCGGTCGGCGGCCGGCCCCGAGGGCGTCCCGGGCACGCCATCGCCCCCGGCGCGGCGCCGCGAGCCGCGGAAGCACGTGTTCCTCCGGGAGTTCATCGATGAAGCTCGACGGGGCCGAGCGGCTCGCCATCCCCGCCCGCCAGCGGTGGTCGGCATACGTCAGGCTCAGCCGGTCCATCGCCCTCGTGACCCCCACGTAGAAGAGGCGCCGCTCCTCTTCCAGCCCGCCCGGCGCCTCCACCGCCCTCGAGAGAGGAAACAGGCCCTCCTCCAGCCCGCCCAGAAAGACCACCGGGAACTCGAGTCCCTTCGCATTGTGCAGCGTGATCATCGTCACCGCTTCACCGTCGAAGTCCGCCTCATCGAGGTCGGAACGCAGGGACACGGACTGCAGGAACAACTCCAGATCCGTGGCTTCGTCGTCGGGGTCCTCCACGTCGTCGCGCTCGAACGCCTCCGCCGCCGCGAACAGTTCGCTCACGTTCTCCAGGCGGTCCGCGCCGTCCTCCTCCTCCGCCAGCGCCGTGGCCAGACCGAAGGTCGCGACGCAGGCCTCGAGCGCTTCCCGGGCGCCGCAGGCCGGAAGCGAAGCCCGTACGTCGGCGAGCCCGTCCGTGAACCGCCTCAGGCCGCGCGCCGCCGCCCTCGGGATGCCGTCTTCGTGCCGCGCCCGCGCCGCGACCGCCGCGAGGGGCTCCACGGCCGCGCCCGCGACGGCGCCCGCGCGGGCGAGTGCCTCCAGCCGCTCCAGGCTCTTCGCTCCGACCCCGCGCCTCGGCCACCCCACGGCGCGCATGAACGCGGCGTCGTCCGCCGGGTTCACGAGAAGGCGCAGGTAGGCGATGACATCCTTTACCTCGCGACGTTCGTAGAAGGGGACACCTCCCACGATCCGGTACGGGATCCCGGAGCGCCGGAACGCCTCCTCGAAGGCCCGCGACTGGGCGTTCGTCCGGTACAGCACCGCGAACTCGTTCAGGCCCCGGGTGTCGCGGCCCGCCTCGATCCGCGACGACACCCACGCCGCCTCCGCCCGCTCGTCATCGCAACGGACGACCTCGATCGGATCGCCGGCCTCCCGCTCGGTGTGCAGCCGCTTCGGTTTCCTTGCGAGGTTCCGTGAGATGACCGCGTTCGCGACCTCGAGAATCGACCCCGTCGAGCGATAGTTCCGCTCCAGCCGCACGACGTGCGCGCCGTGGAAGTCGGCCTCGAAGTCGAGGATGTTCCGGATGTCCGCTCCGCGCCATCCGTACACCGCCTGATCGTCGTCCCCCACGACGCAGAGGTTCCCGTGTTTCGAGGCCAGCGTCTTCACCATCCGGTACTGGGCGTGGTTCGTGTCCTGGTATTCGTCCACGAGTACGTGGGCGAAGCGGGCGGCGTAGCGGTCCCGCACGCCGTCCACCGTCTCCAGCAGGCGCACCGTCTCGAACAGGAGGTCGTCGAAATCGTAGGCGTTGCGCCGTGCGAGTTCGCGCTGGTACGCGGGGTAGACCTTCGCCACGACCTCGGCGAGCAGGTCGAAAGCCTCGGACTCGTACTCGGCGGGACCCAGGAGCGCGTTCTTCGCGCTGGAGATCCGGCCACGCAGCGCGCGGGGGGCCCAGCGCCTGGGGTCGTACCCCTCCGACTCCATCACATCCCTGAGCGTGCGGATGGAGTCATCCTCGTCGTAAATCGTGAAGGCGCGCGAGCGGGACGTGTGCGGGGCCTCGATGCGAAGGAGGCGGGCGGCGACCGAGTGGAACGTGCCGATCCACAGGCCCCGGGTGGAACGGCCGATGAGCCCCTCGATCCGTTCCCGCATCTCGCCGGCGGCCTTGTTCGTGAAGGTGACGGCGAGGAGGCGTGTGGGCTCCAGCCCCTCCTCGATGAGCCGGGCGGCCCGCGCCGTGAGCACCCGCGTCTTGCCGGAACCCGCGCCTGCGAGGACCAGCAGCGGTCCTTCGCCGTGCTCCACCGCGTCCCGCTGCTCCGGGTTGAGGCGGAGTCCCCTCACGTCCCCCGTTTCCCGGGACGGTGACGCGGCAGCTCGATCCGGAAGCTCGCGCCCCGCCCCGTGTCCTCGAGGCGGATGGAGCCATCGTGCATGTCCTCGATGATGCGCCGCGTGAGGGACAGGCCGACCCCCCAGCCATGCTTCTTGGTCGTGACGCCGATGTTGAAGATCTTGTCCCGGAGCGCGGGAGGGATCCCCGGTCCGGTGTCCAGCACCCGGAACACGGAACGCTTGCCGCTCGGGCCGAGGTGGGAGATCACGATCCGGCCGCCATCCGGAGCCAGCGCGTCGATCGCGTTTCTGATCAGATTTTCGAACGCCCACTCCAGGAGCGTCGGGTTGCCCAGCACCTCGGGCGACTCGGGCTCCATCTCCACGGCGATCTCGATCTTGCCGGTGCGGGAGAGCGTGGGAAGTCGCGCCTCGAAGTACTGCCGAAGCTGGATGGCCGTGGCGCGCACGGACATGGGCTCGAGCTTCGGCTTGTGGCCGATGAGTTCGAAGCGGCGCGACACCTTCTGGAGGCGTGTCACATCCGCCGCCATCTCGTCGATGAGATCCGGTTGTCCCACCTCCGATCCCCGGGGGCGCGGCCGGTCCTCGAGGACCTCCAGCCAGCCGACGAGCGAACTGAGCGGGGTGCCCATCTGATGCGCCGATTCCCTGGCCATGGCGGACCAGATGCGCTCCCGCTCACTCCGGAAGGAGAGGAAGAGGAGCCAACCTCCGCTGCCGAGGATGACGACGAGCGACGCCGCCTGCAGCCACGGGACGAGGCGGAGACGGCTCGTGAACTCGGGATCGCCGAAGTGGACCTGCAGGCCGGGCGCCTCGAAGGGCGGCCGCAGCGCGTCGAGTTCGACCACGAATTCGCGCAGCGCCTCGTCGTCCGGGTCGTCCGGGTCGCCGGTCGGGCCGAGCGGGAAGTCGTCGGGCAGGTGCGCGGAGCTGCTCGGGTTCCCCAGGGTATCGGTGATCACGATCGGGATGCGGAGGCGCCGGACCTGGGCGCCCACCTGCTGCGATGCCTGGTTCCAGAGTTCGTTCTGTTCCTCGATCGTGAGGTTGCCCGCCGCGGCCGCGATGCTGATGGCCGTCAACTGCCCGAGGACCGCGGCGTCGAGCCGGCGTTCCTCCGCCTGCTGACGCGAGAAGATGGCGGACCACACGAGGACGCCCGTGGACAGCACCGCGAGCAGCAGCGCGCCGCCGCGCCGGTTCCAGAGCCGGATCACGGGCAGGACTCGAGCCGATCGAACCCGAGATAGGGGTGGAGAATCTCCGGCAGCAGGATCCCCTCGCCCTCGCGGAAGCCCGTCTCGAGCAACACCACGATGAGCCGGGCCAGGGCCAGCGCCGAACCGTTCAGCGTGTGGACGTGCAGGGGACGCCCCCCGCCCTGGGGCCGGAAGCGGATATCGGAGCGCCGCGCCTGGAAATCCCCGTACGACGAGCAACTGGACACCTCGAGCCACGCCTCGACGCCGGGAGCCCAGATCTCCAGGTCGTACGTGATCGCGTTCGCGAATCCGAGATCTCCCAGCGGGAGCAGAACCCGTCGGTAGGGGACTTCCAGGAGCTCGAGCACCCGCTCCGCGTGGCGGGTCAGAAGCTCCAGTTGCGCCTCCGATTCCTCGGGACGGCAGATGCGGACGATCTCCACCTTGTCGAACTGGTGAACCCGCAGGAGCCCGCGCGTATCGCGGCCCGCGGCGCCGGCCTCCCGCCGGAAGCAGGGCGTGTGCGCGACGTAGGCCAGCGGCAGGTCCCCCGCGGACAGGATCTCTCCCCGGTGCAGATTCGTGAGGGGCACCTCGGCCGTGGGCACCAGGAAGAGGTCGTCGGGGTCCGTTCGGTAGGCGTCGTCCTCGAACTTGGGGATGTGACCGGTCCCCATCATCGAATCCCGCGAGACGACGAGAGGGGGCAGGACCTCCAGGTATCCGTGCTCGCGGACGTGCAGGTCCAGCATGAACTGAACGAGCGCGCGGCTGAGGCGGGCGCCGCCCCCGACGAGGAGCGGAAAGCCGGAGCCCGCGATCTTCGCACCGCGCTCGATATCCAGGGACGGCGTCTTGCCGCCCGGCAGCGCGCCGCCGCCGGGATCCGTATGGCCGTGCGTCGCCCCGAGCACCCAGTGCGGCGGCACCTCGCCCTTCCGCGGGGCGCCCCACTCCGCGACCGTCGGCCCTTCTCCTTCCTCTCCGGGCGGGACGCGGGGGTCGGGGATGTTCGGGATCTGCAGGAGGCCATCGCGCAGCTCCGCCTCGGTGCGCGCCAGGTCCGCATCGAGGGCCCGGATCCGCGCGGCCACGTGGCGCATGGCCTCGATCTCCGCCGATGCGTCCTCTCCCCTGCCCTTCGCGGCGCCGATCGCCTTCGACGCCGTGTTCCGCTCGGCCTTGAGGACTTCCACTTCCCGGATCAGGCGGCGGCGGACCTCGTCCGTCCGCAGCGTCTCCTCCACGAGTCCCGCGGCGTGCTCGTCGCCGCGTTTCCGCATGGCGTCGCGGACGAGTTCGGGGTCGTCGCGGAGGGTTCTGAGGTCAAGCATGTCGGTGGGGGGCGGGATCGGCCGGACGGGACGTCACAACGAACCGTGCGTTCCCGGTTCGAGGACGATGTCTCCGCAGTTCGGGTTCACCAGGTGGCGGAAGACGAGCGTGCCCGCTTCGGGATCGATGGAGAGCACCTGCAGCTTCGCGTAGCGGCTGCACGCGAGAAAGTTGTTCGGGTCGACGCGACTGCGCGCGATGAGCACGTCCCCCGGCTGCACCGCGACGGGCGCGTTCAGCGTGTACCCCTGCTCCGGGGCCTCGAGCACGGCGTCGAAGCGTTCGCCGGTGATCTGCAGACCCGCATCCGTTACGCTGTCCGCGACCGCCGAGAAGGGGACGAGTTCCGGCGCCCCGTCCCGGATCCGAAAGAGGAAATCCCAGTTCAGCGTCTGGTCCACGCGAGCCGGGACCGCGAGTACGATGTCGAACGCCGGAGGATCTTCGAGGCGGCCCGTCACGTAGTCATACAGCGTGACCTCCGTCGGCGTGAGCGGGACATCGCCGAGGAAGGCATCGAACGGATCGTCGCAGGCCGTCGCCGCGAGTGCGAGGACCAGCGCTCCGAGCCGGATGGACGGACAGGTTCGGTGTCGGGGGAACATGGCGCGAAAACTGTCGCCCGGGGGGGACTCGGGCAAGAAAAAACACCCCGGCGCAGCGGGATCGGCCGAGCGGGCCGGCAACGTGGCGCGGCACCCGCGGCGTCCGTAGCTTGGCCGCGTCGCGGCCGGCCCGCGGCGGGAAGATCCCGGCGCACGCGAGGGCGGTTCGGAGGACGGGAGGGAGGCTCTGTCGGTGCACCTCGACGCGTACTGCGCGGTCCTCGCGGGCGGGATCGGCCGCCGGTTCTGGCCCGCGTCGACCCCGGCCCGTCCGAAGCAGCTCCTGCCCCTGGCCGGTCCCAACCCGCTCATCGAGGATACGCTCGCCCGTGCCGTCGCGCTGGTGGGCCCCGCGCGCGTGCGGGTCGTCGCGGCCGAACGCCTCGTGAAGCTCATGCGCCCGAGCCTGGATGCGGCGGGCGTCGATGCGCTCATCGAGCCGAAGGCGCGCGGAACCGGGCCGGCCCTCGTCTGGGCCGCGGCCGAAATCGAGCGGGCTCACCCGGGCGCCCTGATGATCTCCATGCACGCGGACCACCGCATCGAGCCCCCGGAGGCGCTCGCCGAGACGCTGCGGCCGGCCCTCCAAGCGGCCCGGGAGGGGTACCTGTGCTGCGTCGGCGTGCGGCCGGACCGTTCCGAGACCGGCTTCGGGTACGTGGAGACCGGACGAGAGACCGACTCCGGCGCACTGGAGGTGCGGCGTTTCGTGGAGAAGCCGGATCCCGCCACGGCCCGAAAATACCTGAAGTCGGGACGCTTCCTTTGGAACTCCGGCATCTTCGTATGGCGAGCCGCCGACCTGCTCGAGGCCGCCCGACGTAGCGCGCGCGAACTCGCGGGAGCCTGGCCGGCGCTGGAACGCGGCGATGCGGAGGGTTTCTACGCCCGCGCCGAGCCGGTCGCGATCGACGTCTGCGTGATGGAGCGAGCCGAGCGCGTGGCCGCCGTGGAGGCCCGATTCGCCTGGGACGACCTCGGCGTGTGGAGCGCGCTCCTGCGCTCCAGGGAGGTGGACGAGGCGGGAAACGCTTCGGTCGGCTCCGCTCGTCTCATCGACGCGGCGGACAACGTCGTGTGGACCGAGTCCTGCCGGGCCACGGTGATCGGAGTGTCGGATCTCGTCATCGTGGAGGCGAACGGCGAACTCCTCGTGATGCCGCGCGAAGAGGCCGCGGGACTCGACGCTCGCCTGGGACGGATCGACCCGGACCCGTCATCCTCTTCCGAAGCGCCGCGTTGACGACGCTGATCATGTTCGACGACGACCGGGCGGACGGCTGGGCCCCTTTCGCGCTCACCCGGCCGTGCGGCGAACTCATCTTCGGCCGCTGGACGTTGCGCGAGCGGCTGGAACGGGTCGCCCGAACGCGCGTGGCGGGTCACGTGACGCGCCCATGGCTGCGCCGGTACGCGGAGCCCGGGGCGCCGCGCTGTCTGGATCCGGACGGGCTTTTCGCGCCCTGTACCGCCTGGAACGCCCGGGCCGTCCCGTCGCTCGACGCGGGGTGGAGCGGCGCGCCCGCCAACCTCTGGGTCGCCGATCGGCTGGCGGGCGTCCGCCTGGGCGCCGACGCCGAGCCGCCGCGGGCGGACTGGTTCGCCGCGCCCCGCCCCCGGCCCGGGCTGCCCGACCGCGCGGTCCCCGGCGCCTGGCTTCGACACCCGTGGGACCTCGTGTCCGCCGGATCCGACCGGCTGGCCGCGGACCTGGCGGCCGCGCCGGGCCCGGAGGCGCCGGAACTTCCGGACGGCTGCTGGCGCCTCGGGGACGCCCCGATCCGCTTCGGCGAGGGCGCGCACGTGGAACCCGGCGTGCTCTTCGATGCGCGCGAGGGCCCGATCGAACTCGGTGCCGGAGTCCGGGTCCGCGCCGGCACCCGACTCGGCGGGCCGCTCTACGCGGGAGCCGGCTCGCAGCTCCTCGGGGGCCACATCTCCCGCTTTTCGGGGGGACCCCGCTCCCGGGTGCGCGGCGAGGTCGACCGCGTCACGACCCTGGGCTATTCGAACAAGGCGCACGACGGGTTTCTCGGCCATGCGTACCTCGGCCGCTGGGTCAACCTCGGCGCGGCCACGGTGAACAGCGATCTCAAACACACGTATGGTCCGATCCGGGTAGGGCCGCCGGGCGCGCGGCGGGACACCGGGCTCCTCAAGTTCGGCTGCCTGCTCGGCGACCACGTGAAGACCGGCGTCGGCACTCGGCTGGAAACCGGCACGGTCGTCGGCGCCGGCTCCAGCCTTTTCGACCCCGAGTCGCCGCCCCGGTGGGTGGAGCCATTCTCGTGGGGAGGGGGCCGGAGCCCGGAGCCGCACCGCCGCGGCGACTTCCTCTCCACCGCCGTCCGGGTCGTCGAGCGCCGGGGGCTCGAAGGGACCCGGGAATTCCGGGACTGGCTGGGCGACGTCTGGGACGAGGCCCGCGGCGCGTGAGCCTGACGGTCGCCTCACTGGGCTCGGGCAGCCGCGGCAACGCGTTCCTCGTGGAGGGCGACCGCGCCCGCGTGCTCGTCGATGCGGGGTTCTCGGGGGTTCAGCTCGCCCGTCGACTCGCCGAACTCGACGTGGAGCCCGAGGCCATCGACCTCGTCGTCGTCACGCACGAACACCGGGATCACGCGGCGGGCATCGGCATCGGAGCACGCCGCTGGGGCTGGCCACTCGCGATGAACCCCCCGACACGCCGCGCCTGCGCCCCCCTTCTGCGCGGGCAGGAGCGATGCGGGGACCTGCCGCTCACGGGACTCGAGATCGGCGACCTCTCGATCGAGGCCGCCCCCACCGCGCACGATGCCGCGAAACCCGTCGCCGTCACGGTCCTGCACCGGCCCACGGGCCTGCGCGTGGGGATCGCGACGGACCTCGGGAGACCGACGATGCCGGTCCGCGTGGCGCTCCGGGAATGCGCCTTTCTCGTGATGGAAGCGAACCACGATGAACACCGTCTGCGGGCCGCTTCCTATCCCTGGCGGGTCAAGCAGCGGATCGGGGGCAGCCGCGGACATCTCTCCAACCGGCACGCCGCCGAGTTCGCGCGGGAACTCGCGCACCCGGGACTGGGCGGGATCCTGCTCGCCCACCTGAGCCAGGAGTGCAACGACCGGGAACTCGCCCTGGACAGGGTCGCGGAAGGCCTGGCGCCGGCGGGATACGATGGACTACTGGACGCCGCCGCTCAGGAGGAACCCAGTCCCCGCTACGACGTGGCCGAGCTTGCGAGGGCCCGCGCCGACGCCGAACAGCTCTCTCTCCCGATCTGACGCCGGCCCTGCGCGCGGCCCACCGTCGGTCTGCCCGCGCGCTAGCGGAGAAGCACCCTCAGCACGTCGTTCCCCACGGCCCACACCATGAGGGCGAGGACGAAGACCATCCCCACCGTCGTGAACCGCACGCGCGCCTGGACGCTGAGCGCCCGGCCCCGGACCGCCTCGATCCCCAGGAAGAGGAGGTGGCCCCCGTCGAGGACGGGAATCGGCAGCAGGTTGAAGACGGCGAGATTGATGCTGATGATCGCCATGAAACTCAGGAGTTCCCAGAATCCCGCGCGCGCGGCGCGGCCGGAAATCTCCCCGATCAGGATGGGGCCGCCGACCTCGCGCGCCGAACTTCGTCCGGTGACCAGGTCCGCGAGGAACTGGACGACGGCGCCACCCCAGTAGGCTGCGTCCGACCACCCGCGCCCCAGCGCCGCGATGGGACCCGCTCGACCTCCGTCGGCGCCGATGGAGATCCCGATGCGCCCGACCGTCCTCGATTCTCCCGTGAGGTCCGAGTACTGCTCGACCGTCTCGGGCGTCGCAACGAAGGTGAGTCGCTCCCCTTCCCGCTCCACGACGATGTCGATGGATTCGCCCGGGCGGCGCTCGATCCGCATCGTCACCTGCGCGGGGTCGTGCACCGCCGTGCCATCCACGCGCAGGATCAGGTCTTCGCTCCGAAGTCCCGCCTCCGCCGCGGGCGACCCGGGCGCGACCTCGGCGATCCGCGGCTCGAACACGCCACGCCCCATCGCGATCGCCGCGAAGGCGACGACCGCGAACAGCCAGTTCATGATGACGCCGGCCGAGATCGCGAAGACGCGGGCCCAGAGCGGCTTCCCGTCGAAGTCTCCAGGGCCCGGGCCCGGTCTGCGCCCCGCCGTCTCCACCGGGTCGCCTCCCCCCTCGAGGGTCGACGTCACTTCCTCGTCCGCCATCCCCGCCATTCTGACGTAGCCGCCAAGCGGGATCCAGGAGAGGACATACTCCGTTCCACCGCGCCGGAACCCCACCATCTTCGGGCCCAGGCCGATCGAAAACCGCGGCACGTCGATCCCGACGCTCTTCGCAGCGGCAAAATGCCCCAGTTCGTGCACGAAAATGAGCACGCCCAGAACAAGAATGGTTACCAGAATCGTTACGATCACTCAGCGTCTCCCGACTTGGACTCCCCATGTGGGTCGCGGGCGATGGCGCGCGCCCGGGCGTCGACGCGCCTGGCATCCTCCACCGATTCGATGGCGCGCGACGAGAACCGTTCCAGCGTACGAAGCACGACATCGGCGAGTTCCCGGAAGCCGACATCCCCGGAGAGGAACCGCTCGACCGCAACCTCGTTGGCCGCGTTGAAGGCCACCGGAAACTCGCCTCCGGCCTTTCCCGCCGCGACCCCCGCGCGAAAGAGGGGAAAATCGTCTTCCCGCACCGGTTCGAACTCCAGCGGACCGTCCCGTACGGGGTCGAACCCCGCCTCCCGGCGTGCGTCATCCAGCCGGTCGGGGTAGCCGAGAGCCCACAGGATCGGAATCTCCATCGAGGGCCGGCCGAGCTGCGCGAGCGAGGAACCGTCCCTGAATTCGACGAGGGAGTGGACGATCGACGTGGGGTGCACGACGACCTCGATGCGCTCGTAGGGGAGGTCGAACAACGTGTGCGCCTCGATGACTTCGAGCGCCTTGTTCGCCAGCGTGGCGGAGTCGATCGTGATCTTGGCTCCCATCGACCACGTGGGGTGACGCAGCGCGTCGGCCCGCGTCACGGTGGCGAGTCGGGGCGCCGGCCACTCGCGGAAGGGACCACCCGAAGCCGTGAGAGTGACCCGCGCGACCTCCGACACGGGACGCCCGGCCAGGCACTGATGGACGCCGGAGTGTTCGCTGTCCACGGGCAGGAGTTCGCCGCCGCCGCGGCGCAACGCGCGCATCACGAGGTCTCCCCCCGCCACGAGCGACTCCTTGTTGGCGAGCGCCAGCCGCTTCCCCGCCCCCAGCGCCGCCAGCGTCGCGTCGAGTCCGGCGAACCCGACGACCGCGTTGAGAACGATGTCGATCCCCGACGATCCGGCAGCCTCCGCGAGCGCCGCGGCGCCGAAGCGCCACTCTCCGGTCCAGCGCGGCGCGAAGTCGTCCGGGGGCGGAGTCCCGAGCACGACGAAATCCGGGGCCTCGTCGAGCGCGAGCGCGTCGAGCGCCTTCCAGTTGCGGTTCGCCGTCAGGACGGCGGCGCGAAACCGCGCCGGGTGGCGGCGGATCACCTCGAGCGTGCCCCCGCCGACGGATCCCGTGGCGCCGAGGACGGCGACGTTGATCACGCGAAGAGGAGGAAGAGGAACGCGGCCGGGACCGCCCACAGGATGGAATCGAGCCGGTCCAGCATGCCCCCGTGCCCGGGGAGCAGACCCGACGAGTCCTTCACGCCGCACTCGCGCTTGAGAGCGGATTCCGCGAGATCCCCGATGATCGCCAGTCCCGTCACGACCAGCCCGAAGGCCAGCGTGGAGACCAGGTTCAGTACCCAGATGTCCGGGAGGAGGAATCGCGGATAGACGACGGCCGCGGCGATGCCCGCCAGCAGCGCGCACACGGCTCCCGCCACCGTCTTGTTGGGACTCACGCGCGGCGCGAGCGGGCGTTTCCCGAACGCTCGTCCGCCGAGGTACGCCGCGGTGTCGGCAAGCCACGTGATGACGACCGGAAGGAAGAAGAGCAGCGTACCGGCCATCCGTCCGGCGCCCGCATCGTCGCCGGACGCCGACAGGAGCCCGCCTTCGCGCAGGGGGACGCCCAGCGCGAGCAGCCCTCCGACGTAGAAGACTCCGAACGTCGTGCAGGCGGCGGCCCGGATCGGCCGCTCCGAGAGCTCCACCGTCGCGAGCGCGAGCGCGGGGAAGGCGAGCATCAGGCCCGCCGCATAGGATCCGCCGCCCTCGAGACCGCCCGCAAGGACGGCGAACGGGAAGAGAAACGCGGCCACCGCTCCCGGGAGCACGAGGACCCGCGTCCCCGTCCCTCGCATCATCGCGGCGAATTCCCGGTAGCCGAGCGCGGCCGCCGCGCCCAGCCCCGCGACGAAGACGACCCCGCCGGCGTAGGTCAGCAGCGCGCAGAGGGGGACTCCGACCCCCGCGACCGCGAGTCTCTTGCGAAGATTGGAGCTCATGCCGGACCGGGCGGCCTCACGTCTTCACCAGTCCGAACCTCCGCTCGCGGCGCCGGTAGTCGACGAGCGCGGCGAACAGGTGCTCCCGGGTGAAGTCGGGCCACAGGACATCCGTCACGAAGAGTTCCGCGTACGCGAGCTGCCAGAGGAGGAAGTTGGAAATGCGCTGCTCCCCCGAGGTGCGGATCAGAAGGTCCGGATCCGGCCAGTCCCTCGTCAGGAGTTCGGCCCCGAAGCGTTCGGCGTCGATCTCCTCCGGGGCCAGCTCGCCCTCCAGACAACGCTGCGCCAGCGTTCGCGCCACCCCCGCGAGTTCCGCCCGCGATCCGTAGCTGATCGCGAGGTGCACCTCCAGGGCCGCCCCCCCCTCCGTCGATGCCTCGAGTTCCGCGATCGCCTGCCGGGCCTCCTCCGGAAGCCGCAGGCGGTCGCCGAACACGGTGACCCGGATTCCGTGCCTGACGAGGGCTTCGCGCTGGCTCCTCACATACTCCTGGAGGAGCGTCATCAGCGCCTCGACTTCCATGGAAGGCCGGAACCAGTTCTCATCCGAGAAGGCGTACAGGGTGAGGTGGGCCACGCCGGCCTCCACCGCCCCTTCGATGATCTCCCGCACCGCCGTCATGCCCGCGCGGTGCCCTTCCCATCGCGGCAGGCCACGCTGTCTCGCCCAGCGGCCGTTCCCGTCCATGATGACGGCGACGTGCGTGGGCACTTCACCCTGCCGCACGGCCTCCAGGGCCGCCGTCATTCCGCGCTTGTTTCCGCTCATGCCGCCCAAGCTCGCCCCGCACGGGCGGGGGTGTCAAAACGGGCCGCGATCAGTCGATCCCCGACCGGCCTCGCGCGACGCGCCGCATGCGGGGCGCCCCGCCGAGGAAGGAGTAGGCCTCGTACCCCGCTCGCTGCATGACCTCGGCCAGGTAAGCCGTTCGCACGCCCTCCGCACAGCAGAGCACGTAGGTCGCGTCGCGATCGAGTTCGCCGAAGTCCCGCTCCAGTTGCGGGAGGTCGCGAAGGGTCGCCCCCGGCCAGTGCCAGGCCTCGAACGCATCGCGGGCGCGGGTGTCGAGGATGACCGCCCCGTCGGGCACGTCGGCCACGTAGAGGGACGCCCCGACCATGGATTCCGGACGCAGGGCGCGCACATCGTGCGTGGCCGCGCCGGCGACCGCCTCGTCGAGTTCCTCGAAGCCCACGGCCGACTCCTGCGCCGCGGCGGCCTCCGGCGACGACGCCGTGACCGGCCGCTGCGGCACGAGGTCGCAGTATTCGCGCACGCGGGCGGAGAGGTCGTAGGTGCCGATCTCGCGCGCCCGGTCCAGAATCTCCTCCTTGTGGAATCCGAGCAGGGGTCGCAGCACCGGAAGCGAGGAGGCGTTCTCGATCGCGCGGAGATTGCGGAGCGTCTGCGAGGAGACCTGTCCGACCGACTCGCCGGTGACGATCGCGTCGGCCCCGATCCGTTCCCCGATCGTCGCCGCCGCCCGATACATCATCCGCTTGAGGACGACCTGCAGGTAGGCGGGCTTGGCGCGGGCCCGCATCGCCTCGACGACCGGGCCGAACTCGAGGACGTGCAGCCGGGGCCGCGTCCCGTAGCTCCAGCGATCCGCCAGGATCTTCGTGACCTCCACGACCATCCGCTCGTACGCGCTCCCGCCGAGGTTGCAGAAGGCGTAGTCGAGGCGAATCCCCCGGCGCAGCGCCATCCAGGCGGCGACGGCCGAATCGAAGCCGCCGGAGATGAGGGCCAGGGCGTGTCCCTGCACTCCGAGCGGCAGGCCGGACGGTCCCCGGATCCGGTCCTCGTGAAAGAAAACCCGTTCGTCGCGGACCTCGACGAACACGGTGACGTCGGGATCGCCGAGGTCCACGGTGGCGCCGGGGTTGAGGGCCGCACCGAGACGCTGCTGGATGTCGGAGGAGGAGAAGCCGTGCGAACCGGAGCGGCGCGCCCGCACCGCGTAGCTCCGGCCCCGCACGGATTCGGCGAAGAGGGCCGTGCCCGTGGCGACGATCGTATCGAGATCCGCCTCGCACTCTCCGGCCAGCACGGAACAACTGGACACGCCGAAGGTGCGCAGGAGCGGATCGAGGAAGGCCGCGTCCGGGCTCTCGACGTGGAAGCGGCTCCAGCCGGACTCGAGCGCGGCGTCGATCCCTTCGGCGTCGAACGCATCGCGCAGGTTGGTCGCGAGCCGATTCTGGAAGCGCGACCGCGTCCGGCGCGCCTTGGTCGAGAGCTCGCCGGAGAACCGCACGAGGGCCCGCACGGGCCCGGCTCCGAGTTCGTGTTGCGCCGCCATAACGAGTGGCAGGGGGGGGATTTGAACCCCCGACCCAGGGCTTATGAGTCCCTTGCTCTACCAGGCTGAGCTACCCTGCCATGCTTGTGGGTCCGCAATCCTACACGTCGTGGCGCGCGGGGCAAGCCGCCGACCGGACGCGGCACCGTTCGAACGCAGCGGGGCCTTCGCCGCACCCGCTACGGCACGTCCTCCGCCGGGGGCGCCGCGGGGGGAAGATCTTCCCGGTCGCCCAACTCGACGAACCGCACCAGAATCTCGTCGGGACGGACGAATCCGTACCGCTCCCGCGCCACGCGCTCGATCGCCCAGGAGTTCGACACGAGACTGTCGGCCCAGGCCCGGATCGCCGCGAGTTCGTCTGCGCGGGCCGTGCTCTCCGCTCTCCGCGATTCGATCTCCCTCTCGAGTCGGACAAGTCCCGCTCTCGTGTATTCTCCGCCCACCATCCAGTAGTAACCCGCTCCGATGAGGGCGATGAACGTGATGGCCCGCGCGAGCCGACGGTTGGCCGCCTCCGCCATCATCGGCCTCCGTACACGGCGGATCCCGGATAGGTCGCCCTCGAGCCGAGCCGTTCCTCGATCCGCAGCAGCTGGTTGTACTTCGCGACGCGTTCCGAACGGCACGCGCTTCCCGTCTTGATCTGCCCGGCGTTCGTCGCCACCGCGAGGTCCGCGATGAACGTGTCGGCCGTCTCCCCCGAGCGGTGCGAGATGACGACGCCGAAGTCCGCCTCCGCGGCGAGGCGGATCGCATCCAGCGTCTCGCTCACGGTCCCGATCTGGTTGAGCTTGATGAGGATCGCGTTCCCGACCCCGGCCTCGATGCCGCGAGCCAGGCGATCCACGTCGGTCACGAAGAGATCGTCGCCGACGAGCTGAACGCGGCCTCCGAGCCGGGACGTGAGGGCCGCCCACCCCTCCCAGTCGTCCTCGTGGAGCCCGTCCTCGATCGAGACGATGGGGTACGCCTCCAGCCAGTCCTCATAGAGCGACACGAGGGACCGCGCGTCGAGTTCCCCCGCTTCGCCAGCGCTCTCGAGCCGGTACACTCCGGCCTTCGCGTCGTAGAACTCCGATGCGGCACAATCAAGAGCGAGCGCGACCTCGGTGCCGGGCTCGTAGCCCGCGTCGACGATCGCGGCCATGATGAGGTCCAGAGCCTCGCGGTTCGAAGACAGATCCGGCGCCACCCCGCCCTCGTCCCCGACGGCGGTCGAATACCCCGCATCCGACAGTCGGCGCCGCAGCCCGTGGAACACCTCCACGCCAACCCGCAGACCCTCGGAGAAGCTGCGCGCGCCGACGGGCAGAATCATGAACTCCTGTATGTCGACGGTGTTGTTCGCGTGCGCGCCCCCGTTGAGGATATTCAGCATCGGGACCGGGAGGACGTGCGGATCCCCGCCGAGGTGCCGGAACAGGGGCGCTCCCGCCGAAGCCGCGGCCGCGCGCGCCGCCGCCATGGAAACGGCGAGGATCGCGTTCGCCCCGAGGCGGCCCTTGTTCGGCGTACCGTCGAGCGCGATGAGCGCGGCGTCGAGCCCGCGCTGGTCCGAGGCGTCCCGCCCTCGCACCGTCGCGGCGATCTCCCCGTTGACGTGCGCGACGGCGCGCCGCACGCCCTTGCCCCCGTAGCGCGCGGGGTCGCGGTCGCGCAGCTCGACCGATTCGTGCTCTCCCGTCGATGCGCCGCTCGGGACGGCGGCGCGGCCGGTCGCGCCGCTCTCGAGGTGCACGTCGGCCTCGACCGTCGGGTTGCCGCGCGAATCGACGATCTCGCGGCCCGCGACCCGGACGATGGCCGTCACGGCGCGTTTCGGCTTCGGTGATGTATGGGGCGGTTCATGCAGGCGTGTCCCCTCCCCCGGCGATCCCGGCGATCGCGTCTTCCTCCACCCGTGCCCGAAGATAGGGCCCCGCGTCCCCCGAACAAGTCGCGCGGACCACCCTGGTGTCGTATTCGGGCGGCACCACGGCTACCTGGACGCGCCTCCGTCCGGGCTTCCACCCGGGAGCATCGCCTCGATGGCGGCGCGGGTCTCGCGCATCAACGCCCTCCGGTCGGCCGGCTCCGCTTCCTCCAGCCGAATCGCCGGCCCCAGCCGCACGGTGATGGAGCCGGGCCTCACCCGCTTCGCGCCGGGCGGATAGACACGCTGGCCGCCATCCACCGCCGCGGGAACCAGGGGCGCCCCGGTCTCCAGCGCGAGGGCGAAGGCACCGCGCCGGAAGCGGCCGAGTCGGCCGTCGCGCGACCGGGTGCCCTCGGGAAACAGCACGAGCGTCAGCTGCTCGGCCCGCATCCGGCCACCCGCCTCCCGCAGCGTTTCTTTTGCGCTGCGGGGCCGGTCGCGGTCGATGAGCACATGCCCCGCCGAACGCATCCCCACGGAGAGCATCGGAATGTTCCCCAACTCACGCTTCGCGATGAAGCGCACGGACGCGGGGAGACCGGCGATGAGCGCCCAGATGTCGAAGTACGACTGGTGGTTCGCGGCGATGACCTGGACCCCCGACGGGTGAAGGTGCTCGAGGCCGTGGACCGTGACGCGCACGCCCGCGGCCCAAAGCACGGAGCGAGCCCAGCCCCGGTTGGCCCGGTCCATCCAGGCCCGGCCGCCTCCGACGAGAGAAACCGTCGCCGCCATGGCCCCGAAGAAGATCGTTGAGAGCACGAGGGCGACGTAGAAGATCGCCGTCCTGATCAACGCCCCGCCTCGAAATGGTCGAACCCCGCGGGAAGCGCCGGATTCAACCGCCCGCTCACGGTCAGCCCCTCCCCTTCGCGCGCGCTCCCGATGCGCGTGAGCGGGAGATCGAACGCGACGGCGAATGCCCGTTCCGCCTCCCGCATGGCTCCGGATGGTACGGCCAGGAGCAGTTCGTAGTCCTCGCCACCGGCGAGCAGGAGGCGTTCCCCGGCCGGCGCCTGACGAAAGCCCTCGAGGGCGGGGGCCGCCGGCAGGCGATCCGCCTCGACTTTCAGGGCGACTCCGGAGGCCGCCGCGAGATGGCGCGCATCCCGCATCACTCCGTCCGATAGATCGATCGCGGCGTGGATCCCGACCCGATCCCGGAGCCACCGCATCTCGTCGATGCGGGGGAGCGGGCGGTCGAAGGCCCGGCGGGCCCGCGGGTCCGGCTCCAGTCCCCGCTCCAGATCGCGCAGCGCGGCCGCGGCCGCGCCGAGTTCACCGGTCACCCACAGCTCATCACCAGGACGCGCTCCGCTCCGCGTCGTCGGGGCCGCGGCGTAACCGAGGACCGTGACGTCGAGAAACGCGGGACCCGGCGACGCCACCAGGTCGCCGCCGAGGACCTCCGCGCCGACCCGGCCGGCGATCTCTCCCACCCCTCGCCCGAGGGCCGCGGCGATCTCGACGTCCAGTTCCGGGGGCAGCGCCGCCGCCACGACGAGGCCGACGGGAGTCGCGGCCATGGCCGCGAGGTCGCTCAGCGCCGACGCGGCCGCACGGTACCCGATCGTCTCCCACGTCATCCATTCGCGGCGAAAGTGGACCCCCTCCACGCTCGCATCGCAGCTCACCACCACCTGCGCGCCGTCCGGAGGACGAAAGGCGGCGGCGTCATCCCCGACCGGCAGCGTGACGGTGACGGCCGGGTCCGTGGCGCCGCCGGCCGCGCCCGCTCCGTCCAGGAAGGCCCGAATGCGCGCCGTCTCGGGCCCCTCCGCGAGCGCCGGACCGGCGACGTTCATCCGATCCGGTCCCCGGCCGCGGGGGCCGGCGCGGCGGGAAGGGCGAGGTTGACCCCCGGCCAGGCTCCGGATCGCACCGTGCCCAGCGCCCGGCGGGCGTCCGGCAGCGCGTCGGGGACATCCGCCGCGGATCCGCCGATCTCGTCCACGTCGCGCAGAATTGCGAGCGCCGTGAGCGTCAGGGCGGCGGACGCCGCGTCGGCGGGGCCGAGGCCGGACGCCAGAAAGGCGCCGCACACCCCCGTCAGCACGTCGCCCATGCCGCCGCTCGCGAACGCCGGACTCACCAGCGTGGTCGCGCGCAGTTCGCCGCCCGGCCGAGCCACCCAGGTCGGCGCGCCCTTGAGCAGCACGGTCGCGCGCGTCGCATCGGCGAGCCGCCGGGCCGCGGCCCGGGCATCCCCGCGTACCTCGCCGACGGACGTTCCGAGCAACCGCGCCATCTCGCCCGGATGCGGCGTCAGGAGGACGGAGCGGCGCGGAGCCAGCGGACCGGGCGGCGCCCCGGCCTCCGCCGCCTCCGCCGAAACGACGTTCAGGGCGTCCGCATCGAGCACGAGCGGTACGGACCCATCCTCCAGCGCGCGCCGTACCAACTCCGCCCGCCCCGGCCCCGTTCCCAGACCCGGTCCGACCGCCACCGCGCCGGCCCAGTTCAGCGCCGACCCCACCGCCTCCGGCGCGGACCAGTCCACGAATACGGCCTCGGGCACGCCGGCCTGCACGATCTCCCGGTTCTCCGGGGCACTCACGACGCGCACGATGCCGGCCCCGGCCCGGATCGCGGCGCGGGCGGCGAGCACCGCGGCGCCGGCCATGCCCCGCTCTCCACCGACGATCGCGAGATAGCCGGCGTCGCCCTTGTGGCCGTCGGCGGCCCGCTCTCCGAGGAGGCCGGCCACCCATGCCGCCGTCACGGCCCGGGCGGACGGCGGCGGCTCCGGCGGCGGAAAGCCGATTTCCACCGAAATCAGGTCGCCGGTGCGCTCGCGCGCCGGGAAACTCAGCAGGCCCGTCTTCGGCCACCCGAAAGTGACGGTCAGGTCGGCCCGAATCGCGGCGCCCGGCACGCGACCCGTGGTGAAGTCCACGCCGCTGGGACCATCGGCCGACACCACGGCGGCCCGGGCCGCGTTCACGCGTTCGATGATCCTCGCCTGGGGCGGGCGGGGCGCCGTCGTCAGGCCCGTCCCCAGAATGCCGTCGATGACGACATCGGCCGCGGCGAGTTCCCGCTCCAGCGCTTCGGGCGGATCGAGAGCGAGGCTCCAGCCCGCGAGGACATCCGGATCCGGGGTTCGGCTTCCGCACCGGACGAACCCGACGGATCGCCCCCACGCGGAAAGGGTCCGTCCCGCCACGAGGGCGTCGGCGCCGTTGTGGCCGCTTCCCGCGAGGACCGCGACGCGGCCGGCCGGGAACCGTTCGTGCACGTGGCGCGCCAACGCCCGACCCGCGTTCTCGATCAGGGCGCGTTCGGGTATCGCCCCCGATTCGATGGCGACGCGGTCGATCTCCGCCATTTCGGCCGCGGTGGGCAGCCACACCTCGCGGGCGGCGCAGCGCCACCAGTCGGATGGCGGGAAGGCGGGAACCCGCATGGCGGGACTCCGCGCGGCGGAGGAGACTCCGCCGGGGAGGTTACTTGTAGGACTGCTGGACGTTACGTCCGAAGCTGATCTCACCGTTGTCGATCCGGATGTTGAACCCGCATTTGGGGTTCGAGCAGACCCATGCCTTGTACCGGATCGGTGCCCCGTCGCGTCCGTAGTCCGAAAGCGGGAGCAGGACCCCCTTTGTGCAACTCAAGCACTCCGTGAACGACCCCGAATCGGCCACGCGTTCACCCCCTCCCCTTCCAGTTCCTCCCCTACGCGCTCCAGGGGTAGCTGTCCTCAAAAGCTTCGTCGAAGCTGAAGAGCCCCTCGAAGTCCTCTCGCGAATCGTCGGGTTGTTTGATCAGCACTCCACATTCAACCAGCGCGAAGACGATCTCGCCGATGTCCGTCGTGCCGTGCACGCCCCAGTGCTCGAGTACGGTCCGCGCCAGAGGGCCGAACCGCTCCAGCGCGAGTTCCCGGACCGCGTCGGCGACTTCGGCGCCGCTGATGTGACGAGGCAGTTCAAGGCTGGACAACCGGCGCTGGAGAGCGGAGAGCAGGAACAGGTACGCGGCTTCCGTATACCTGGGATTGCCCTTCCTGATGCCCGTCAGAACGCCCGCTGTGTCCACCTCTTCTCACCTCGTCCCAGGCCCCTTTCCCGGCCGTCATGCGCACTGCCCGCAAGGACATTAGCGGCAAAGTTAGACGGGAGAAAAAGTTGGCGTCAAGCTAGGCCCTCCCCGCGAACGCCCTCATTCTCCGGGTAGAGCGGGAAATCCTCGCACAGCGCCCGGACCTCGGCGTCGACCGCCGAGAGCGTCGCATCATCGCCTTCCGAGCGCAGGGCGCGGTCCATGAGATCGGCGATTCTCTCCATTTCGCTCTCGCTCATGGAGCGGGTCGACACCGCCGCCGTCCCGATCCTTATGCCGGACGCGACAAAGGGCGAACGAGTCTCGAAAGGCACGGTGTTCTTGTTGACGGTGATGCCCGCCCGACCCAGGAGCGCCTCCGCATCCTTGCCCGTGAGATCCGTCGTCCGCAGGTCCACGAGGAGGAGGTGGGTATCCGTCCCTCCACCCACGAGATCGTAGCCGTGTTCGGCCAGCCGCCGTCCCAGCGCGCGGGCGTTGCGCACGACGAGATCCGAGTACTCACCGAACTCGGGGCGCAACGCCTCCCCGAGCGCGACCGCCTTCGCGGCGATCACGTGCATCAGGGGACCGCCCTGGAGTCCGGGGAACACGGCCTTGTCGACCGCCTTCGCATGTTCTTCGCGGCACAGGATGAGCCCGCCCCGCGGCCCGCGCAGCGTCTTGTGCGTCGTCGTCGTCACGACATCCGCGTGCGGCACCGGAGAGGGGTGGTGTCCGGTCGCGACGAGGCCCGCGATGTGCGCCATGTCCACGAGGACGCGGGCGCCGCACTCCTCGGCGATCTCCGCGAAACGCTCGAAGTCGATCCGTCGGGGGTAGGCGCTGGCCCCCGCGATGATGACGGAAGGACGCACGTCCAGCGCGGTCGCCCGGAGCGCGTCGTAGTCGATCGTCCGGTCCGAGGCTCTCACGCCGTAGGGGACGACCCGATACCAGAGACCCGAGAAGTTGACCTGCGAACCGTGCGTCAGGTGCCCCCCGTGCGAGAGGTCCATCCCGAGGAGCGTCGCCCCCGGTTCGGTGAGCGCCTGGAGCGCGGTCATGTTCGCACCCGAGCCGCTGTGCGTCTGGACGTTGCTGTGGTCCGCCCCGAACAGCCGGTGCGCGCGCTCGCGGGCAAGGTTCTCGACCTCGTCCACGAACTCGCAGCCGCCGTAGTAGCGGCGCCCGGGATAGCCCTCCGCGTACTTGTTCGTCATCACGCAGCCGGTCGCCTCGAGGACCCCCCGGGAAACGAAGTTCTCGCTGGCGATCAGCTCCAGACCCATACGCTGCCTCTCGAGCTCCCGGTCGATCGAGGCCGCCACCGCGGGATCCATCTCGCGGAGCGGGCGCGGGTCCAGGGCGCCGCTGGCTGCAGGTTCCGCCGTCGCACTCACACGTATCCCCTCTCTCTGTAGAGTTGCCGCGCGATCAGGCTGCGGTGCATTTCGTTGGCTCCCTCGTAGATCTCGGTGACCTTCGCGTCCCGGAACAGACGTTCCACGGGGTATTCCCGCGAGTACCCGTAGCCTCCGAAGACCTGAACGGCCTCGCGGGCGTTCGTCATCGCGGTCTCGCTCGCAAACAGCTTGGCCACGCTGGAGAGGCGGCGCGCCCGCGGGTCCCCGATCGTGTGCGCGGCGGCCGCCCGCTCGAGCAGTCCCCGGGCGGCCTCAAGCCGGGTCACCATGTCGCCGAGCTTGAATTCCATCCCCTGAAACTTCCGCAGCGACCGTCCGAACTGGCGCCGCGTGTCCGCGTATTCGAACGCCGCGTCCATCGCGGCCGAGGCGATGCCGAGGGCCTGCGCGGCGATCCCGAGCCGGCCCGCCTCGAGGCCTTCGAGCGCGTAGCTGAAGCCCCGGTTTACCTCACCTACCATAAGTTCCTGCGGCACAAACACATCCTTCAGAGACAAAGCGATCGTCTCCGAGCCCCGCTGCCCCATCTTTCTCTCTTTTCTTCCGACCGAAAGGCCGTCCGTCCCGCGCGGCAGAAGGAAGGCGCTGATGCCGCGCGACCCACGCCGGTCCTCCGCCGTGTCCGTCCTGGCGAAGGTCAGGACCACATCCGCGGAGGCGCCGTTCGTCACCCACATCTTCTCGCCGTTGAGGATCCAGCCGCCTTCCGTGGGCGTGGCCTGCGTGCGAAGCGCCGCGGCGTCCGTACCGGCGCCGGCCTCGGAGAGGGAAAAGGCGCCGAGGACTTCTCCGCTGGCCATCCGGGGAAGCCATTCGTCCCGTTGTGCCTCGCTTCCGCGGCGAAGCAGGATCCCGGCGGCGAGCGAGTTGTGGATGCTGACGGAGACCGCGACCCCCGCATCTCCCCAGGCGAGTTCCTCCAGCACGTAGAGGTACGTGACGAGATCGAGCCCGAGGCCGTCGTACCGCTCCGGCACCCGCATCGCGAGGAAGCCGAGCTCGCCCAGTTCGCGGTGGATGTCGGCATCGAAGCGGTCCTCGTTCGCGTCCCGGGCTTCCGCCGTGGGCTGCAACCGCTCTTCGGCGAACTGGCGGGCGAGCGTGAGGATCTGCTCCGCCTCGGACGAGAGTTCGAGGGCAGACCAGGAGCGGCGGCCGGTCATCATGCCGCGGAGTAGTCGTAGAAGCCGCGACCCGTCTTCCGGCCCAGCCTTCCGGCGGCGACGTACTTCGCGAGCAGCGGACACGGGCGGTACTTGGAGTCGCCGAGTTCCGCGTGCAGGACGCGCATGATGGCGAGGCACGTGTCCAGTCCGATGAGGTCGGCGAGCGCCAGCGGGCCCATGGGATGATTCATGCCGAGCTTCATCACGGTGTCCACCGCCTCGGCCTCCGCCACGCCCTCCATGAGGCAATACACGGCTTCGTTGATCATCGGCATCAGGATCCGGTTGGCGACGAAGCCGGGATAGTCGTTCGCCAGGACCGCGGTCTTCGAGAGCCGAGCGCAGAGGCCGAGCGTGAGGTCGGCCGCCTCGTCGGAGGTCTCGAGCCCCCGAATCACCTCGACGAGGCGCATGACCGGCACCGGGTTCATGAAGTGCATCCCGATCACGCGCCCGGGGTCCGCGGCGTGCGAGGCGATGCGGGTGATCGAGATCGAACTCGTGTTCGACGCCAGCAGCGTCTCCGGACCCACGACGGCGGACAACTCCTCGAACAACCGGAACTTGAGCGTCGGATCCTCGCTGGCGGCCTCGACGACGACTTCCGCGTCCTCGAGCGCCGTCAGCGACCGCTCCGCCGTGATCCGGCCGAGCGCCGCCTCGGCCTCTTCGGTGGAGATCAGGTCCCGGCGGGTCTGGCGCGCGAGATTTCGCTCGATGGAGGCACGCGCCCGGCCGAGCGCTTCCGGGTCCACGTCCACGAGGCGGACTTCGATGCCGGCAAGCGCGAAGACGTGGGCAATGCCGCTTCCCATCGTACCCGCGCCGACGACGCCGACTCGCGACACGTCACCCGCGCGCATCGGAGCTCCCTTCGGCGCCGGGGCTTCCCGCCGTCGTCGACAACCGGGAACCGGAGCGGCTTCGCGACCCCGCGACCCGCCACAGCCAGACGGTTCCAAGCGCGGTCACGAACGTGATGCTCAGCGCACCCTCGGGCCCGAAGGCGCCGCCGGTCCACAGCACCGGACCCGTGACGGCGGCTTCGAGGCCGGAGATCGACACGTCGAGCCCGCTCACGGGCAGACCGCTCGCCGCCATCACCCAGTTCCAGCCGAAGTGGAGGCCCGTGACGAACCACAGACTGCCGGAACGCCAGTACGCCACGCCGAGCAACACGCCGGCCAGGGTCAGGTTGACCAGCGCCAGCGGGGTCACCCCCGGGTTGGCGCCGTGCATGAGACCGAACGCCACCGACGTCGCGACTACGGCGGGCACGGGCCCGAATCGGACGTGAAGGACGCGGAAGGGATACCCGCGAAAGAGGAGTTCCTCCGTGAACGCCGCCGCCAGCAGCAGGGCCGAGACCTTCACTCCCGTGAGGACAGGTGCGGCGGACGCGGACCAGGAGACCCAGCCCGGCGCGACCAGGGCGAGAATGGCGGCGCCGACGATCGCAAGTCCCGCCAGTGCGCCCGAACCGAGTTCAGCGAGACCGGGACGCCCGCGCCTCAGTCCGAGGGCGGACAGCGGGCGCCTGTCGATGCCGGAAGTCAGCAGCCAGGTGGCCGCACAAGCCGCGAGCAGCACGGGCGTGACGTTCCGCCAGTCGATGGCCTCCATCGCCTCGGCGCCCGGAAGGCCGGCGATGACCGCGACCGCGAACCCGAGCACGAGTCCGAAGGCGATGAAGAGACCGGCGAACGCCGCCAGCCTCCCGGCCCAGACCCAGCCTTCAGGCTTTACGTTCACCGGCGTTCCACGCTCAGCGCGACCGCGTTGCCCCCGCCCAGACACAGGGTGGCCATCCCCCGCTCGACGTCTCGGTCCCGCATGGCATGGAGGAGCGTGGTGAGGATCTTCGCGCCCGAAGCCCCGATCGGGTGGCCCAGGGCGATCGCCCCTCCGCGGACGTTGACACGATCGAGATCCAGTCCGAGTTCGCGGGCATCCGCGAGACACTGGACGGCGAACGCCTCGTTCATCTCCACGAGCCCGTAGTCGGCGACGACCGTCCCATCGAGCGTCATGAGCTTCTGCACGGCGGCGACGGGCGCGAAGAAGAGATCGCGGGGTGCGGTCGCCCCGACGGAATAGGCCCGGATCCGGCCGAGGACCGGAAGACCGTGCGCGGTGGCGTACGCCTCGGACGCGACGACCGTGGCCGCGCCCCCATCGTTGAGGCCGGGTGCGTTTCCGGCCGTGACGCTGGGTTCGGTCACCTCCGGGGGCGCATCGCCCGCGAAGGCGGGTCTCAGCCTGGCGAGCGCCTCGAGCGACGTGCCGCGCCGCGGCGTCTCGTCCGTGTCGATCGTCACGGTTCCCTTGCGGGTCTCGATGTGGACGGGGACGACTTCCTCGGCGAATTCCCCGGCATCGATCGCACGGATCGCCTTCTCATGGCTGCCGAGCGCGTAGGCGTCCTGATCCTCGCGACTCACCCCTGCCTTGTGCGCCGTGTACTCGGCGTGGCCGCCCATGTGGCAGGTGCCGAAGGCGCACCACAGGCCGTCGTGTATGAGGCCGTCGACGAGCGAGCGATCTCCGAACTTCACTCCCTCCCGGTGTCCCCGGAGGAGGTAGGGGGCGTTCGACATCGACTCCATCCCGCCGGCCACGACGACCCGCGCGTCACCCGCCTTTATCGCCTGCGCCGCCAGCATGACGGCCTTCAGGCCGGAGCCGCAGACCTTGTTCACGGTCACCGCCGGGACCGTCACGGGCACCCCGCCGCGGATCGCGGCCTGGCGGGCGGGCGCCTGTCCGACCCCCGCCTGCACGACGTTCCCCATGATCACGTCGTCGATCTCTTCCGGGGCGACGCCGGCCCGGTCGACCGCCGCCGAGATCGCGAGGCCGCCGAGGTCCGGGGCCGCGAGGGAGGAGAGTCCGCCCATGAAGCGGCCCGTCGGGAGCCGCGCCGCGGAGACGATGACCGGGGTTCTTTCGCTATCGCTCATGTTCCATCGCTCATGCCGTCGTTCGCGTGTTCGTGCCGTTCGGGATGCGGGCCCCGCCGTCTGCCGCGGCCGCGCCCCGGAACCGGCCCGAGAGCCTTTCGGAGCGCGGGCCACGTCGTCCAGCCGCGCCGCTCAGCGTCCGCGAGCATGCGGACGAGGATTCGGGCGGTCGCGACCGCGTCGCCCCGCGCGCGGTGACGTTCGCGGATCTCGATCCCGTAGTAGTCGGCGACCGAGTCCAGGCCCCGGCGCTCGAGCCCCGGCAACAGTCGACGCGCCATGTGGACCGTGCACAGGCGGGGCCCGCGCGGGAGGCCGGACCCCGCCCGCCGCATCTCGGCGCGCAGGAAGCCCCAATCGTACGCCGCGTTATGCGCGACGAAAACCCGGCCGCGAAGGTGCCCGCGCACCCGATCGCAGATCTGCGAGAAACTCGGCGCGCCGTGCGTCATCTCCGTGCGGATGCCGGTGAGGCGCGTGATCGACGGCGGAATCGCCACGCCGGCATCCACGAGAGTCGAAAAGCACCCCCCGATGGCGCCACGGTCCACATCCACGATCGCGATTTCGACCACGCGACCGTTCCCTCCGGCGACGCCGCCGTTCGTCTCGACGTCCACGACCGCGTATCGGAGGTCGTGCAGCCTCCTGGCCGTCGGCTTCCGGGTCCGTGGGCCTCCCGCGGCCAGCCGCCACGCATCGCCGCCCTCCCCCTCACGGGCCACCTCGGGGATCCCGTCGAGCAACTGCCCGACGAGCCGGCGGGCCATGGCCGGCGGACACCCGTGCATTCCGAGCACCTCGGCCGCGAGCTCGACGGACGAGCGCGGACCGTCCTCGAGCCGGCGCAGCGCCTGGCGTACCAGCACTCCGTCGGGCGCAAAGTGCACGCCCGTCACGCGTCGCTCCCGGTCCGCCGGCCCGCCTCGGACATCAGGTAGCTCAAGCCTTCCAGTTCGAGCACGATGTCCACCGTCCGGATCGGTACGCCGTTCACTTCGGAGAGTTCGATCGGCGCGAAGTTGAGGATCGCGCCCACGCCCGCGCGCTCGAGTGCCGCGGCGACCTCGGCGGCCACCTCCGTCGGGGTCGCGACGACCCCGATCTCCGCCCCGCACTCCGCGATGACCGACCGGAGCTCCGTCATCGGACGAATCCTGAGTCCGTAGGCCGTGGTCCCGACCTTCGCCCCGTCGACATCGAAGGCGGCGACGACATCGAATCCGCGGGCCGCCAGCCCGCCGTATCCGAGCAGCGCGGACCCGATCTTGCCGACGCCCACCAGCGCGATCTTCCAGGTGCGCGAGAGCCCGAGGATCTCTTCCAGTGCCCGCACGAGCCCGTCGACCGAGTATCCCCGCCCGCGTTTTCCGAACGAGCCGAAGTGGCTCAGGTCCTTCCGGACCTGGGCGGAGGTGGCCCCCGAGGGTTCGGCAAGCTGAGAACTGGACACGAACTCCGCGCCGGCTCGCTCGAGGTCGCGCAACATGCGGAGGTACAGGGAGAGGCGTCGAACCGTCGAATCGGAAATTCTGCCGCTCATGCCCGCCCTTGTGAAAGGTTTCACAAACCAAGATAGGGCCGGTTCGTGCTCAACTCAACGCGGCGCGCCCCCTCCCGGCCCGGGTTGAAGCGCCGCCGCCAGACGTACGAAGGTGGGGGGATCCAGCGTCTCCGGCCGCACCGCGGGATCGATCGAAAGTCGCCTCAGTACCGCCTGCGCATCTTCCGCGAACCTCAGTTCCGGAGCCGTGCGCAGCGTCTTCTGCAGTTGCTTCCGGCGGCGGTTGAAGCACGCGCGCGTCAGCGTCCTGAGCGCCGCGCGATCCACGTCGGCGGCGTCCGGCCGCGGTTCGAGGCGAACCACCGCCGAATCGACCGCGGGGACGGGACGGAACGCCTGGCGTCCCACCCGGAAGGCGAGCGACGCGTCCGCCAGCGCCTGCACGCCGACGGAGAGCGCGCCATACGCCTTGATGCCCGGCGGCGCGACGATCCGCTCCGCCACTTCTCTCTGGACCGTGAGCACGATGCGCACGGCGGCCGGCTCAAGCTCGAGGAAGGCGAAGACGAGCGGCGACGTGATGTTGTAGGGGACGTTCGACACCACGCGCACCGCGGCGGCGCCCCGCACGAAGTCCGGAAGTCCGAGGCGGAGTGCGTCGCCTTCCACCACATCCACATCCGGCCGGTCCCCCCAGCGGTCGCGGAGCTCGCCGGCGAGGTCGCGATCCTTCTCGATGAGGACGAGGCGACGGCAACGCCCGACGAGGTACTGGCTCAGTTCTCCGTGCCCCGGCCCGACCTCGAGCACGACGTCCGCGGGCTGCGGATCGAGTTCCCGCACGATCTTGCGCTGGATGTTCGGGTCGACCAGGAAGTTCTGGCCGAGCGCGCGCTTCGGCCGGGGGCGTCCGGTCTTCCCGGAGTTCACAGGGAAGCCGCGACGGCCGTCCGGTCGTCCAGTCTCATCTCGTCATCGCTGTCCGCGAAGAGCGCCGCCACGAGGACCTCGGGATCGAGATCGCCGCGGTCGATGCGCTTCCGCACCCGGGAATCCGGCGTTTCGAGGGGGTCGCTCAGTTCGGCGAGGCCAT
Source organism: Candidatus Palauibacter irciniicola (assembly GCF_965208695.1). GTDB lineage: Bacteria > Gemmatimonadota > Gemmatimonadetes > Palauibacterales > Palauibacteraceae > Palauibacter > Palauibacter irciniicola. Next base: position 1,117,352 of record NZ_OZ242352.1, on the reverse strand, counting down.
CGGTGAAGGCCAACAGCGTGTCCCCCGCGAACGGAAGCCTCGTCTGCCGGTACGACCGGACCGCGGCCACGCCGACCGGCGGATCGAGCGCGGTGAGGCGGCGGACCCCGTCCGGTCCGAGGAGATACGCGTACGGGTGGCCCGCGTTCGCGTAGCGCAGTTCCCCGCGCCCGGGATCGATGACCCCGTAGAAGAGCGTCATGTACATCTCGGTCGCGTCGAGCGCCGCCCGGAGCTGCCCGTGCATGGCATCGAGGACGGCCGCGGGTTCGGCCTCCACGCCCGTCGCCAGGACGACGGCGCTCAGCGTGCGGGCCATGATCAGCGCGGCGGAGGGGCCGTGCGAACTCACGTCGCCGAGCATGACCCCGAGGCAACCGCCGGCGAGCCGGACGAGGTAGTAGAAGTCGCCGCCCAGAGAGAGCGCCGGATCGCAGCGGGCGGCGATCCTCCCGAGATCGCGGAAATCCTCGGGGGGCGGAAGGAGCTTCAGTTGCAGGTCCCGGGCGATCTCCAGCTCGGCCAGCACCCGCTCCCGGCGCAGCCGTCGCGCGAGGAGCCGCTCCCGCGAGTGTTCGCCCTCGGCCACCGCGCCGATCCAGCCCGCGAGCAGCGTCGCGGCGGCATCGCCGCGGCTCGCCGGCTCGTGGACCAGGCGCAGCCGTCCCGCATCGCCCAGCGGCCACGTCTCGCGAACCTCCGGCGGGCGACCCGATTCCCCGTCATCCCCCCAGCTGTCGAACAGCACCCGCGAGCCGTCCTCGAACAGCCGGTCGAGCCGAAATCTGAGACCCGTCACATCGGCGAACCGTCTGAGGAGAGGTTCGATCCTCACGAGCGGATCCGGGGCCCCCCGGAACGAGAGCGTGACCCTGTTGCCGGTCTTGTTGAACGAAACGCCGTCCGCGAGCTGCCTCAGAAGAAAGAGGCCGCGCCCCCGGGGCCGGCCGATGCCTTCGGCCGAGACGGGGTCCGGCACGGCATCGGGATCGAATCCGCTCCCCTCGTCCGACACCGTCACGCGGAGGCCCTCCGCGTCCGCCTTCGCCGAGACGCGCACGACGGCGCCGGGACGGTCTCCGCTCCCGTAGAGGATCGCGTTGGCCACGGCCTCGCCGAGCGTGACCCGGAGCCTGAACGCCGTCTCGCGATCCAGATCGGCGAGGTGCCGGCACGCCACGACGACCCTCTCCACCACGGCGCGCTGGTAGCGCACGTGCGAGGGGAAAACGACGCGTATGTGCCCCGACTCGTCGACATCGAGGTTCAGATCGGGCGCTTCCGCGGGCGAGGTGTGTTTCCGCCACACGAACCCGAGTTCGGCCGCGTTGAGAGGATGGAAGAGGTAGTCGGTCCAGTCCTCGGCGAGCGCCGAACCCAGACGGTCGACCCACGCTCCGTCGATCAGCGCCACAAGCACCGAGGCGGCGCCGAACCGCCGGTGCAGGTACGGCATCGTTGCGCGCGGCTCGGCGATGTCCACCAGGATCAGATCCGTCGGGCGCACCCTGAGGGGGCGCCCGAAGAGCCCTCTCACTTCGGGAGGCGGATCGATCCCGGCGGCGGCGTCCGTGACGGCCCGGAGAATGTCCGGCCGGCTTGAGAGGACCAGGATGCGGGCCGGTGCGCCGTCCTTCATTCCGGAGCCGCGGCTCCGGTCAGGACTCGCCGAGCGCGGCCGCCCGGGACTCGGCGATCTCGAACAGCGAGTCCAGTCGGGTCAGGGCGAAGAGCCGCTGGAGATCGTCGTTCAGCCCCGCCAGCGTCAGGCGCCCTCCCGCGTCGCGGATGTGCTTGGAGAGACTGACGAGCACCCCCAGGCCGGAGGAGTCGATGTAGTCGGCCTCGGTGAAGTCGATCACGAAATCGGTGTCCCCAACCGCCAGGCGCGCGAGCACGCGCTCCTTGAATTCGCCGCGGTTGTTGATCGTGAGCTGGCCGCCCACGGCGACGAGGGTGTTGGCTCCCAACGTTTCGATCGAAAACGTCATCCTTCGCTCCCGGGTGACATGAGGGCGGTAATGCAGGCGACATCCACGATATCGGAGGCGGACGCGCCGCGGGAGAGGTCGTTCAGCGGCCGCCGCAGTCCCTGAAGGACAGGCCCCAGGGCGCGCGCTCCGGCGAGTCGCTCGAGCAGTTTGTACGCGATGTTCGCCGCGTCGAGGCCGGGGAAGACGAGCAGGTTCGCGCGGCCGGCGACCGGAGACCCGGGCGCTTTCAGCGCGGCGACGTCCGGTACGAGCGCCGCGTCGGCCTGCAGTTCGCCGTCCGCCGCGATTTCGGGGCGGCGGCGGCGGAAGAGCTCCAGCGCTTCCCGCACATGGTCGACCGCCGGCCCCGCCGCCGAGCCGAGAGTGGAGTAGGAGAGAAACGCGACGACCGGTTCGTCCCCCGCGATGGCTCGGTGCGCGTCGCAGGCCGCCGAGGCGCTCTCCGCCATCTGGACCGGGGTCGGCGCCGGGACGACCGCGGCGTCCGTAAGCGTGAGCACGCGCCCGCCGGGATCGGGAAACACCATGTAGAAGGCGGCCGAGACCGTCTCCACGCCCTCGGCCAGGCCGACGACCCGCAGCCCGGCCCGGATGACGTCGGCGGTCGCATGCACGGCGCCGGCCACGACCCCGTCGAGTTCCCCCGCAGCGAGGCGATGCGCGGCATCCTCGAGGCCGCCCGGGCCGGCCCGGATCTCCACGGGGCGTACCCACCCCTCCTCCCGCAACCGGCGAATCGCGAGCGCGGTGCGGGCTTCGTCCGCCTCCGGAAAGCCGATGCGCCGCTCGAGGGCGCCGGCCCGTGCCCTCAGCCGGTCGATGAAGCCGGGTCGGGTCGGCGGCGACGTCACCTATGCATCGCGCCCGAAGGCGCGGTCCATGCGGGCCTTCACGACCGGACTCACGAAGTCGGTCACGTCTCCGCCCAGACGTCCGACTTCGCGCACCAGCGAGGAACTCAGGAACGTGTGGCGCGTCGAGGGCGCCATGAAGAGCACTTCGACTTCGGGCCAGAGCGAGCGGTTCATGAGCGCCATCTGAAACTCGTACTCGAAGTCGCTCACGGCCCGCAGCCCGCGGACGATGATCCGGGCCTGGCGGGAGCGCGCAAAATCCACGAGCAGGCCGGAGAACGACGTCGCCTCGATCCGGGGTTCGTCCGCAAACACCTCGCGGATGAGATCCACGCGCTCCTCGATCTCGAACAGTCCCGACTTGGCCTGCGTGGCCGTCTCCGCCACGGCGACGATCAGACGGTCGACGACCCCCAGACTCCGGCGCACGATGTCCTCGTGTCCGACCGTCAGCGGGTCGAACGACCCGGGATACACGGCGACGGCATTGTTCATCGAGTTCCCCGTCAGAGTGTTCGGGTTGACGCGTCGGCCGGAGCCCGGAACCGGCTGACGCAGGTGTCACCGTATTCCCTCCTCCAGTCTGCCGCCGCCGCCCATTCGGCGTCCGGACGGTGCTCGACCCACAGCTGTGAGGCGAACGGATGGGCCCGGAAGCGCTCGACCAGTCGCGCGCCGGCGGCGGACGCATACGGCGGATCCGCGAAGACCAGATCGAGAGGCGCACCCGGCCCGGCTACGTCGTCCGGTTCGTTGAGACCGTCGACCCAGGCGAGGGCATCGTCCCGCACCACCCGCGATCGGTCGGCGAGATCGAGCGTCGCGACATTGCGGCGCAGCAGCGCCACCGTCCGACGATCCGACTCGACAAAATGGACGTGGGCCGCACCGCGCGACAGCGCCTCGATGCCAAGGGCCCCGGAGCCGGCGTAGAGATCGGCGACCCGGGCCCCCTCCACATCGCCCGCGAGCGCGGAGAACCAGGCCTCCCGCACCCGCTCCGCCGTCGGACGGGTGCGCCGTCCACGGGGCGCGTCGATGAAGCGGCCGCCCAGGTCGCCCGCGATGATGCGAAGCCTCAAATGACGGGGCGCGTCAGACGAGGGATCCCGGGTAGAGGATGATCCCGCAACCCTCGCAGACGGCGAGGTGCCGCCGCGCCCGGATCTCGGCCTGTCGCTGTTTCGGTATCGCCGTATAGCACCGGCCACACGCCCCATCGACGGTGAGTTCGGCGAGCGCCGCCTGGCGCCCCCCTCCGCCCGCCGTGCGGTACAGTTGCAGTGCCCGGCGGTCCAGCCGGTCTTCCTGCGTTCTCCGGCTGGCCCCGCAGTGCTGAAGATCCCCCTCCAGGGTCGCCCGCAGCTGCTCGGCGGCGGTGCTCCGTTCGGCCAGCCGCGCGGTGGCCTCCCGCAGCTCCGCTTCCGCCGCGTTCAGCGCCCCGCGGGCGGTCTCCACATCCTGCATGGCATCGAGCTGGTCATCCTCCGCCGCCCGCAGGTTCCGGCGCGCCGTGTCCGTTTCGCTCCGAACGGCGAGATGCTGCTGCATGTTCGCCACCGCGACGGAGCGCGCCTCGAGGCGCTTGAGCGTCGCCCTGCCGGCTTCCACGGACCGGTGGAACTGCCGCACGCGTCCTTCCGCCTCCGCCGCTTCCGCGCGGATCCGTGCGACCTGCGACTCCAGCGTTTCCACGGTTTCCCGGAGCCCGGCCTCCTCCCGGCCGAGACCCTCGAGTTCATCTTCTATCTTCAGGATCCTGTGGTCGATCTCCTGAAGCGTGAGTAACTCCTCGACGATATCGCTCGCTTGCATACTCTCCCCGGCTGTCATCGCTGCGCCGTAGTCGGTTTCGGGGGGCGTCCCGGCTCCGCCGCCGGCATGAACGCCCCGGACTCGCCCGCGGCACGAAGTTCGCGCACGAGTTCCTGCTTCTCACCCAACAATCGACGCTGCTGCTCCGGCTCCGCAAGCTCGATCGCGCGGCCGATCTCCTCGATCCGTTCGCGATGCCGCCGATAGAGCAGGCGGCGCACCACGGCGTCGAAGACCCGAGCGGCGTCCGGAAGCTCCCGGTCGGACTCGCGCAGCGCCTTCGCCAAGTCCCCGGCCGCGGCGGAGGCGGATGTCCAGTCCGGAGAATCGACCCCCTCGTCCGATGCCGCCGCCAGGATCTCGAACAGCTCGCGGCCCCGCGGATCGGACATGTGGTCGGGCACGAGTCCGACGCGCACGGCCTGCCTCGTGAGCGCCGGGTCCCGAACGAGCAGGAGAAGAAAGTCGTGCTCCGTCCGCGAAGCCAGGGATTGCCCGCGACGCGGGCGTCCCGCACCGGCGGCGGGGGGACGGCGTCGAAGCCGGGAACGTTCGAGGCGCGCAATCTCATCCACGAGCGTGTCGCGCCGTATTCCCAGTCCTTCCACTGCCCGGTCCACGTAGATGTCGCGGAGCGCCGGATCGGAGACCGCCCTCAGGGTGCTGAGCAGGCCGTCCACGGCGCGGCGGCGCCCTTCCACCCGGTCGAGGTACCCTTCGCGGTGAAGGATCTGGAGCTTGCGTTCGAGGAGATCCACCGCGTCGTCCAGGAGCTGCCGGATGGCGGCCGGACCGTCCCGGCGGATGAGGGAATCGGGATCTTCGCCGGACGGGAGCGACACGACCATCGGGTGGATCCCGGCGGCGAGGAGGATGTCCCCGGTTCTGAACGTCGCGCGCAGCCCGGCGAGGTCGCTGTCGTAGAGCAGATAGGCCCGCTTCGTGTATCGGCCGATGCGGCGCGCCTGGTCCGCCGTGAACGATGTCCCCAGCCCGGCGACCGCAAAGCCGAGGCCGGCCCGGTGCAGCGCGATGACGTCCGTGAACCCTTCCGCGATCGCCGCGTGGCCCTCGCGCCGCATCGCGTGCCGGGCCCGGTTGAGTCCGTACAGCTCCTCCCCCTTGTGGAAGACGGGGGATTCCGGCGAGTTGATGTACTTGGGCGCATCGGAAGAGGCATCGAGGATGCGGCCACCGAAGCCGATCGGCCGGTCGCGCAGGTCGTGGATCGTGAACATGAGGCGCCCGCGAAAACGGTCGTACGGCTCCTCCGCCCTCTCGCTCGTCGCGAGAAGCCCGAGGTCGAGCAGCGTTCGCTCCTCGATCCCGTGGCGGGCCGCGGCCGAGCGCAACGCCCGCCACTCGTCGTCCGCGTAGCCCACCCCGAAGTCGAGCGCCTCCTCCAGTGACAGCCCGCGCCCCTGCAGATAGTCGCGCGCGCCGGCGCCGGCCGGCTCGCGCAGCCGACCCTGGAACCACTCGGCCGCGAAGGCGAGCACGCCGCGCAGCGGCGCGTGCGGATCCTCGCGGCGCTCCTCCCGGTCGGGAACCTCTATCCCGACCCTCGCGCCCACGTGACGCACCGCCTCCGGGAACTCGAACCCGAGGTGCTTCATCAGGAAGCCGAAGACGTCCCCGCCCTCCCCGCACACGAAGCACTTGAAGATCTGGCGCTGCGGGTCGACGGAGAAGTTCGGGCCGTCTCCACCGTGCAGGGGACAGGGTCCGCGGTAGCTCTTCCCGGATCGTCGAAGCTGGACGTACTCGCCCACGATCTCGAGGATGTCCGCCCGTGCCCGGATGTCCTCTACGAGGCTGTCGCTCACCACGAGCCCGCCCCCGAGCCGGAAGCTGAGCGGCCCATCATGCCGCGCACCGCGCGCAATCCGCGCTCACTCGAATTCCACGACCGTGACGCCCGTGCCCCCTTCGTTCGATTCGCCGCTTCTGAAGCGCCGGATCCGCGAATCCCCGGCGAGCAGTTGTCCGACCCTCTCGCGCAGCGCGCCCGTCCCCTTTCCGTGGATGATCCTGAGCCACGGGAGGTCTCCGACCACGGCCGCATCGACGGCCGGGTTGAGCGTCCCCTCCACCTCGTCGACGCGCAGGCCCCGGAGATCGACCTCCGTGGCGACGCTGAAATCCGGCCGGCGTGGCTCCGGTCCTCCGGCTTCGCGGACCCCGGCCGACCCGGACGAACGGCCCGCCGATGCAGAATGCGGCGTCAGCTCCCCGAGCGGTACCGTCAGCCGCAGCTCGCCCACCTCGATGACGCCGCGATCCTCCCGAATCTCGACGAGGCGCGCGGGCCGGTCGGACGCGGACCATCGCACCGCATCGCCGACCCCGACCGTTCCCTCCGCCGACGGAGGCGCGGACTCGCCCAGCGCACGAAGCGCGCCGGAAGACGCCCGCAGCGCCCGTTCGACTTCCCCCCGCGCGGCCCGCTTCGCCTCCGTGCGGCGCACCTCATCCCCCGCATCCGCCGCGGCGAATTCGGCTTCCAGGCGTGAGATCGCGGCCTCCACCCGCTCTCGCGCCTCGCGCAGCGCCGCGAGCCGCTCCGCCTCCCGTCTGCGAGCGGCGGCCCGCTCCGAGTCGGCCAGGGCGGTCTCCCTGGACGCGAGGTCGCGTTCCCGCTCGGCCGTCTTTCCCGCGCGGCGCTCGAGTTGGACCCGCAGGTCCTCGACTTCGCCCCGCTCGGTCTCGAGCCTGGCGAGGAGCGTGTCCAGCGAGACGTGCTCCGGTCCGAGCCGGTCGCGCGCATCGGCGAGGACGTCTTCCGGGACCCCCAGCCGCGCCGCGATGACGAGCGCGTAGCTGCGGCCGGGCCGGTCCCTGACCAGACGGTACGTCGGCTCGAGCCGCGTTCCATCGAACTCCAGCGAGGCGTTCACGGCCGCGGCCTTCTCGTCCGCGAGACGCTTGAGGTCGCCGAGATGCGTCGTGGCCACCGTGAGACGGGCCTGCCGAGCGAGCCGCCGCAGCGATGCCGCAGCGAGCGCGCCCCCCTCGGCCGGATCCGTGGCGCTGCCGATCTCGTCGAAGAGGACGATGTCCCGGTCGCCCGCCTCGCGCAGAATCCCGGCCAGGTTGCGCGCCTGCGCACCGAAGGTGGAGAGCGACGCTTCGATCGACTGTTCGTCGCCGATGACGGCGAAGAAGCGACGGAAGAAGGGGATCCGGCTCCCGGCGCCGAGCGGCGGGAGCACCCCGCTCTGCAAGAGCGCGGACAGCAGGCCGAGCGTCTTGAGAAACACCGTCTTTCCGCCCGCGTTCGGGCCCGACACGAGGAGGACGCGCTCGCCCCCCGAGAGGTCCAGGTCGAACGGCACCGCGCCGCCGGCATCGAGGGCGAGGAGAGGATGGCGCGCGCCGCGGATGCGGATCCCATCGGACCCCGCCTCGACGAAGGCCGGGGGCGCCGCGTCCATCTCGTCCGCGAAGAGCGCGCGGGCGCGCAGCGAGTCCAGTTCCACGAGCGCGGCGTACGAGGCGGCGAGTTCGGTCGCCCGGGCGCGCACGGCGGCGGAAAGATCCCGCAGAATCCGGTCCACCTCGCGGCCCTCGGCGAGTTCCAGTTCACGGATCTCGTTCATCGCCTCGATGGCACGCGACGGCTCGACGAACAGGGTCCGGCGGCTGGCGGAAGCGTCGTGTACGAGACCGCCCGCGATCCCCTTGCCCTCGCGGCGGACGGGGATGCAGTAGCGGCCGTTTCGCACCGTGACCGAGGCGTCGGGCACGCGCACGCGTTCCGGAAGCGAGCGGGCGTAGCGCGCAAGTTCGTCGACGAGCCGGCCGCGCCGCGTCGCGAGCGAGCGGCGGATGCGCCGAAGCTCCGGGGAGGCCCCGTCCGCGACCGCCCCCGTCGCATCGAAGGTGCGCGCGATCCGCTTCTCGAGGGCCGGCTCCCCCCACAACCGGCCCACATGCTCCGCCGGGAGTCCATCGGGATCGAGGCGCGGCGCCAGTCGCCGCACGGCGCGCGCGACGGCCATGACCTGTCCGCACGCGAGCAGTTGAGGCGGCTCCAGCGCCGCGTCCTCGATCGCGAGCCGCCGCAGAGCCCCGTCCAGCGGCGCGATCGGATCCAGCGCCCATCCGTCGCCGTCCCCGATCAGTTCGCGAAGCTCGTGCACCGCCGCGAGCGAGCGGCGCGCGGAGGCCACATCCGGCAGCGGCCGAAGTCCTTGCACCGCGGCACGGCCCGCCTCCGACACGGCGCGTTCGCCGACCGCCGCCAGCACGCGGTCGAACTCGATCACCCGGAGCGCGTGATCCACGGCGGCTATCCGGGCGGCCAGCCCATACGGCGACCGCCGAGCACGTGAAAGTGCAGGTGCGGCACGGCCTGGCCGCCGTCGCCGCCGACATTCGTGACGACGCGGTATCCGCCGTCCAGCCCCTCCGAGTCGGCGACGGCCGCGCACGCGAGAAGGAGTTGGGTGCCGAGCGGTCCCTCCGACATCGCCGCGAGGCTCGACACGTGCGCCCGCGGGACGACGAGCACATGCACCGGCGCCTGGGGTTCGAGATCCCGGAACGCCACCCAGTCGTCCGCCTCGGCGACGATCGTCGCCCCGATCGCCCCCGAAGCGATGCCGCAGAACACGCAGTCCGTCATGTCATCCTCTCGTCGTCCGCTTCGTTTTCGTTTCCTCCAGCATGGCCGCTGCCCAGCCGACGACGACCACCGCGGCCGTCTCGAACCTCAGCGTCGCCGGGCTCAGGGAAACGGGCTCGAAACCCGCCGCCCGGCAGCGACGCCGCTCCGAATGCGTCAGGCCCCCCTCCGGCCCCACCGCGACGGTCAGCGGGGGCCCGGCACCTCCGCCCGCCGAACCACGGACGATCGCGTCTCCGAGCCGTCGCCCCCCCTCCGCGTCCGCGAGCCATCCGGCTCCCTCATGGCGCCCGAGAGCCTCCTCCGGTGCCACGGGGCTTCGCAGCCGAGGGAGCCAACCTCGTCCCGATTGCTTCAACGCCGCCCTCGCCCGGCCCTCCGCGCGCCGCAGAAAGCCCTCGGAGCGCCCGGCGTCCGCCACGGAGCGCGACCGCTCCCACTCGATCCACGCGATCGTGGCGGCGCCCAGCTCCACGACCTTCTCCACGAGCCACAGGGAACGGTCGCGGTTCGCCACGGGGGCCCAGAGGTGGAGCGGGAGCGCGGGTTCGGGCGGAACGGGAGCGAGCAGCCGGCAACTGGCGCGGCGCCGGTCCAGCGCGACGAGTTCCGCCTCCCAGCGGCTCCCGGCACCGTCGATGACCGCCAGACGACGGCCGGGGCGGAGCCGGGCGGCACGGACATGGCTCACCTCGTCGCTCGCGAGTTCGGCCCGCGCGCCGGCTTCCAGGCCCGCAAGACCGTCGGCGAAGAACGTCTGATCGCTCACGGGGGGCAACGTATCCGTCGCCGGCGGGCCATCGCCACCGACCTCGCGCGCGTCGCGGGGGCGCCTTTTCCGGCGGCGCCTCCAACCCTTATGTTCGCTCCGCCGAAGCGGCCCGCCCATTACAAGTTGTCTCGCGCGGCCTCCGGCTTCCCGGCATTTGGGCCAGCCAAGGGCGATTCAACTCGCGCGAGGGGGCTATTGAACGAAACAGAGACCGTCGAAGCCGTTTCCGGGTCCGCCGCTCCGGGCGCGGGCCCTTCCGTAGAAACCCAGTCCATCGACACGATCCGCACGCTCGCCATGGACGCCGTCCAGCGGGCCGGCTCCGGGCATCCCGGCACCGCGATGGCGCTCGCCCCCGTGGCGTACACCCTGTGGATGCGCCACATGCGGTACAGCCCGCGAGACCCCGCCTGGTTCGGTCGGGACCGGTTCGTGCTCTCCGCCGGCCACGCCGCGATCCTCCAGTATGCCGTTCTCCACCTCACCGGGTTCGACCTTCCCCTGGAGGAAATCCGCAACTTCCGGCGCGCGGGGAGCTGCACGGCCGGCCACCCCGAGTACGGCCACGTCGACGGGGTCGAGACGACGACCGGCCCGCTGGGCCAGGGCGTCGCGAACTCCGTGGGGATGGCGATCGCCGAAGCGCATCTCGCGGCGGTGTTCAACCGGCCGGGCCACTCGATCATCGATCACCGGACGTACGTGATCTGCAGCGACGGCGACCTCATGGAGGGCGTCTCGTACGAAGCCGCCTCGCTGGCCGGACACCTGGGCCTCGGCAAGCTCGTCTGGCTCTACGATGACAACAGGATCACGATCGACGGCGACGTCGATCTCGCATTTTCCGAGGATGTGCGCCGGCGATTCGAGTCGCTCGGGTGGCACGTGCAGTCCGTCGGGGACGCGAACGACCTGGCGGCGCTCGACGCGGCACTCGAAGGCGCGCGGGGCGCGGAGGACCGACCGTCCCTCATCATCGTCCGCTCGCACATCGGCTACGGCGCCCCCAACAAGCAGGACACGGCCGCCGCGCACGGCGCGCCGCTCGGCGAGGAGGAGGTCCGGCTCACCAAGGAGGTGTACGGCTGGCCGGCGGAGCCTCCGTTCCTCGTTCCGGACGCCGTCCGGGGCCACATGGGCCGGCAGGTCCGACGCGGCGAAAAGCTCGCCGCGGAGTGGGGGGAGCGCTTCGAGCGATACCGCGCGGAGCACCCGGAGACGGCCGCGGAACTCGAACGCCGCATCCGGTCGGATCTGCCGGGGGCGTGGGACGAGGATCTGCCGAGCTTCGGCCCGGACGACGATCCGATCGCCACGAGGGCCGCTTCCGGCCGGATCCTGACCGCGCTGGCCCCCCGCCTCCCGGAACTCATCGGCGGGAGCGCCGACCTGTCGGGCTCGAACAACACGTTGATCGACTCGCCGAACTTCTCGAGGGACGCGCCCGAAGGCCGCAATCTGCGGTGGGGCGTCCGCGAGCACGCGATGGCCTCCGTCGCGAACGGGCTCGTGCTCCACGGCGGCATTCGGCCGTACATCGCGACGTTCTTCACCTTCACCGACTACGCGCGGCCCTCGATGCGGCTCGCCGCCCTGATGGGACTGCCCAACATCTACGTGATGACGCACGACTCGATCGGGCTCGGGGCCGACGGGCCGACGCACCAGCCGATCGAGCACCTCGCCTCCTTCCGGGCGATGCCGGGCGTCGTCCTGCTGCGCCCCGCCGACCCGGAGGAGACCGTCGAGGCGTGGCGCATCGCGATCGAGCGCCGCGCGGGGCCCACGATTCTCGTGCTCACGCGCCAGAAGGTCCCTCACCTCGAGCGCGCGGCCGGCGCCGCCCGCGACGGGGTGGGACGCGGCGCCTACGTCCTCCGGCCGGAGCCCGGCCCCCTGCAGGTCGTGCTGCTGGGGACCGGTTCGGAACTGCAGGTGGCCGTCGAAGCGGCGGGCGTCCTCGAGACCGGGGGGGTATCGGCACGCGTCGTCTCGTTCCCGAGCTGGGAACTGTTCCGCGCACAGCCGGCGTCGTACCGGGACGAGGTCCTTCCCCCCGGCGTTCCGCGGGTCGCGATCGAAGCCGGCGCCACCCTCGGGTGGACGGAATGGGTGGGGCCGGACGGCGCGGTCATCGGGATCGACCGCTTCGGCCAGTCCGCATCCGCGGCGGACAACTTCACGCACTTCGGCTTCACCGCGGAGGCCCTCGTCGCGCGGGCCCTGGACGCGCTCGCGGCGGAGCGACCGGCGTGAAGCTCGCCGTCGGGGCGGATCACGCGGGCGTCGGCTACAAGGACATCCTCGCCGCGGAGCTTCGCGCAGCCGGCCACGAGGTCGTCGACGTCGGCACGCACGGCACGGACTCCGTCGACTACCCCGACTTCGCCTTCGCCGTCGCCGAGCGGGTGGCGCGCCGCGACGTGGAACGCGGCATCGTCATCTGCGGCTCCGCCGTGGGCGTCTGTATCGCCGCGAACAAGGTGCCGGGAGTACGGGCGGGCGTCTGCCACGACACGTATTCGGCGACGCAGGGGGTGGATCATGACGACATGAACGTCCTCTGCATGGGGGAGCGCGTGATCGGGATCGCCCTCGCACGCGCGATCACGGACGCGTTCCTGGCGGCGGATTTCTCGGCCGAGCCGAGGCATCGACGCCGCCTGGAAAAAGTTCTGGACATCGAAGCCCGACACCTGAAATCGGACACCTGAGACACACCACGGGGAGGGGAGAAGGATGAGCGCGCTGCTTCAACTCCAGGAGCACGGCCAGAGCTACTGGCTCGACAACCTGACGCGCGGGATGCTGGTCGACGGAACGCTGGCTCGCCGGGTCGAGACCGAAGGGTTGCGAGGGGTCACCTCGAACCCCGCGATCTTCCACAACGCCATCACGGGCAGCGCCCAGTACGATGAGGACATCGCCCGCTTCACGGCCGCGGGTCTCGGCGTCGAGGATGTCTACGACCGGCTCACGATCGCCGACGTCCAGGGCGCGTGCGATGTCCTGCGGGGCGTGTGGGAGAGTTCCGGCGGCGTCGACGGATACGTTTCCCTCGAGGTGTCGCCCCATCTGGCGAACGATACGGAGGGCACGGTGCGGGAGGCGCGCCGCCTCAACGATGAAGTCGCCCGCGAGAACGTCCTCATCAAGATCCCCGGGACGCCGGCCGGAGTCCCGGCCATCCGGCAGGCGCTGTTCGAGGGCGTGAACGTGAACGTGACGCTCCTCTTCTCCATCGCCGCGTACGAGGCGGTGGCGGACGCCCACACGGAGGCGCTGGAGCAGCGGCTCGAAGCGGGCCGCTCCGTCAACGGCGTCGCGTCCGTGGCCAGCTTCTTCGTGAGCCGGATCGACGGGCTGACCGACCGGAAGCTCGGGGCGCTGGCCGATGCCGCGGAAGGCGACGCCGCCCGCTGCGAGGCCCTGCTCGGCAAGGCGGCGATCGCCAACGCGAAACTCGCCTACGTCGGCTTCCAGCGGCGGCTGGCCACGGACCGCTGGGCCCGTCTCGCGGAGCTCGGCGCCCGTCCGCAACGCATGCTGTGGGCGAGCACGAGCACGAAGAACCCCGCGTATTCGGACGTGATGTACGTCGAGCCCCTCATCGGCGACCTGACGGTCAACACCCTGCCGGAGAAGACGATCGACGCCTTCAGGGATCACGGGCGCGTCGCCGGCACGCTGACCGAGGGCGTCGACGACGCCCGTCGCACGATGGCGGAGTTGGCCGCTGCAGGAATCGAGTTGGACGAGGTCACGGACCAACTGCTGACGGAGGGCGTCGAGAAGTTCGCCGTCCCCTTCGACCGGCTTCTCGCGAGCCTCGCGGACCGCATGGCGCGGCAGCCCGCCGCGGCGGCCGCGTCGGCGTCCGCTACGCCGTAAACGCCGCCTTGACGCGCTCCCAGAAGCTCGGGTCCTCGCCCCGGCGCGGCTCGGGCGGCGCGTCCTCGACCTCCCGCAGCGACTCCAGGATGTCGCGCTGGCGTCGGGACAGTTCGCTCGGCGTCCACGTGTGGACCCGCACCAGCTGGTCCCCGTGGCCCGCCGCCCGCAAACGCGGCATCCCCTGGCCACGAAGCCTGAGAACCTGCCCCGCCTGAATCCCCGCGGGCACCTTGAGCCGGGCCTGTCCCAGGATCGTCGGCACGTCGAGTTCGTCGCCCAGCGCCGCCTGGGAGAACGTGACCGGCAGGTCGAGGACGAGGTCATCGCCCCTGCGCTCGAAGCGGTCGTGCGGCTCGACCTCCACCTGCACGATGAGGTCCCCCGCAGGCCCGCCGCGCGGACCCGCGTTGCCGCGCCCGCGCAGCTTCAGGTAATCGTCGGACGAAATACCCGCGGGAATCTCGATGTCGACGGATCGGTCGACCCGCACGCGTCCCGCTCGCCGGCAGTCCCGGCACTCATCCGCGATCCAGGTGCCCTCTCCGCCGCACGCGGAACAGGGGCGCACGGAGACGAACTGTCCCAGCATCGAGCGCTGGACCATGCGAAGCTCGCCGGAGCCCTGGCACGTCCCGCACGTCGAAGCCGTGCTTCCGGGCTCGGCGCCCGTCGCGTCGCAGCGCTCGCACCGATCCAGAGCGGAGACGCGGAGGGAGCGCCGGGCCCCCTTCGCCGCCTCTTCCAGCGTGATCGTGACGGAGACCTTGAGGGTCGAGCCACGCCGCGGCTGGTTCGGGGATCTCGCGTCTCCGAACAGGTCGCCGAAACCGCCGCCTCCGAAGCCGCCGCCTCCGAACTCCCGCATGAACACGTCGAACGCGTCGGAGAAGTTGTTGAATCCGGAAAACGGCGCCTCGCCTCCGCCGCCGCGCCGGACACCGGCTTCGCCGTACTGGTCGTACAGCTGCCGCTTGCCCGGGTCGCGGAGCACTTCCCACGCCTCCGTCACCTCCTTGAACCGCTCCTCCGCGTCGGACGCGGAATTGCGGTCCGGATGGTACTCCATGGCGAGGCGCCGGTAGGCCCGCTTCAGCTCGTCCGCGCCGGCATCGCGCGAGACGCCGAGCAGTTCGTAGTAGTCGCGGTGTCCGCTCACGGCATCAGCCGCGTGAGAAGATCGGAGGTCCAGTCGACGATGGAGACGACCTTGTCGTACGGCATGCGCGTCGGCCCGATCACGCCGACCGTGCCCTGAAGGCTGCCGACCGCATAGTTGGCCGTAACGATGGTCAGATCCTCGAGTTCCGGCTGGCCGTGCTCGGCGCCGATCGTCACATGCGGACCGTCCGAGCCGCCCCGCTCCCCGAGCACGGAGGCGAGCAACTCCCGGCGCTCCGTGAGGAGCAGGAGTTCGCGCAGGCGCGCGCTCGTCGTGAACTCCGGCTGTTCGGTCAGCGCCGCGGCGCTCCCGAGGTGGATCTCGCGCTCGCGGCGGGCCCACTCGAAGATGTCCGGACCGCTGTGAACGAAGATGTTCATCAATTCCTCGGCGCCGCGGTTGCTGAAACTCAGGTCGCCCAGTCGCTCGCGCAGCGTCGCCTGAATCTCCGAGATGGCGCTGCCCGCCAACCGTTCGTTCAGCGCCTGCGACACCGCCTGGAGCGTCTCCCGCGGTACGCGCGTCGTCACGTCCACGTACACGGTGCGCACCACGCCGGACTCGATGGTGAACACCAGGAGCACCTTCTCGCTCGAAAGCGGCACGAGTTCGAGACGCTCGAGCGTGGCCGTGGCGAGCGTCGGACCCACGGCAAGGCCGAGTTCCCCCGTCAGGAGGCTGAGGACGCGCGCCGCCTTGCCCATGAGGTCCTCCACACCGCCGGCGTCCGCATCCCCCAGCTCGCGTTCGATCTTGGCCTGATCCCGCTTGCGGATGCTGCCCCAGCGCATGAGCGCATCGACGTAGTACCGGTATGCGAGGTCCGTCGGAAGCCTTCCGGCGGAAGTGTAGGGGTGCGTAAGGAGACCCTTGCTCTCGAGGTCCGCCATGGTGTTGCGGATCGTCGCGGGCGACACGCCGAGCGCGTACTCCTTCCCGATCCTTCGGGAGCCGGCCGGGGCGGCCGTGCGGACGAAGGAGTCGATGACCGCCGCGAGGACGGCCCGTTCGCGCTCTGTCAGTGTTGGCAGGGTCATGCTCTCTCAGCCCCGGCGAGTTCGGCGGCGATCGTATCCAGGCGGAGCCAGCCTTCGATCGTCGCCGTCCAGCGTCCGCCCCGCTCCTCCATCCACCCGGCCTCGACCCAATCGTCGAGGCGGAGTCCGTTCGACGAGATCTCCTGTACAAAGTCGGGCGTCAGTCCGCGATTCGTACGAAGACCCAGCCAGATCCGTTCCAGTTCCTCTTCTTCCGGCCCCACGCGTTCCCAGCCTTCGAGCGGGCCGAGGCCCTCCCGCAGCGCGCGTTCATACCGGTCCCAGCGGAAGACGTTCCAACTGCGGATCGGCGGGAGAAATCCATGCGCGGACGGGCCGAGGGCAAGATACGACGTTCGGTTCCAGTACGACCAGTTGTGGCGGCACTGCGCGCCCGGACGGGCGAAATTCGACACCTCGTACTGTTCATACCCGGCCGCGCGCAGGTCGCGCGACAGGAGCCGATACTCCTCCGCGTAGCGCTTCTCGTCCGGCGCTCCGACCCGGCCCAGTCGGATCCACTCGGCCAACGGCGTGCGCGGCTCCACGGTCAGGCCGTAGAGACTGAGGTGGGACACGTCGAGGGCCGCCGCCGCTGCCACCTCCGCCCCGAGATCCCGCTTCACTTCCGGAGGGAGGCCGAAGATGAGGTCCACGCTCACGCTTTCGAATCCGGCATCCCTCGCCTCCGCCACGGCCTCCGTGGCCCGGCGCCGGTCGTGAAGCCGGCCCAGCCACGTCAGAACCCCATCGTCCAGCGCCTGGACGCCCAGACTCAGCCGGGTCACGCCCGTCGCCCGCCAGCTCGCACCCAGACGCACGTCGAAGGATGCGGGGTTCGCCTCGGCCGTCCATTCGGTGTGCGCGGGGTCGATCCGGAACCAGGCGGAGATTCGCGAGGCCAGCCCGTCCATCCCGGCGGGCCCCATGAGCGACGGCGTCCCGCCTCCCACGAAAATCGTATCCAGCGTCTCCCCCCGATCCCACCCGTTGCGCTCGAACCACCAGGCGAGTTCGGCCTCGATCGCAGCGAGCCAGCGGGACACCGGCGGCGCCGACGCCCGCTGGACGGAGAAATCGCAGTAGTGGCAGCGATGCGCGCAGAACGGAAAATGCACATACAGGGAGCCTGGCGGGCACTCGCCGGACATCAGCGGCCGCCCCGCCGCCGGACGGCGGCGAAGCTCCCTCCCGGCCGGCGCTCGACCCAACCTTCGAGTTCCAGCCGCCCGAGTCCGCCAAGCACTTTCGTGACGGGCATCTCGAGACCGACGGCCAGTTCGTCCGGCGAGCGCGGTCCCCGCGACAGCGCTCCGAGCAGACGCCGATCACCGGAGGATCCGTCGACCGCCGGGGCGGGTCCTTCTTCCGACGGTGGCGGCGGCTCGAGGCACAGCCAGCCCAGGGCATCGAACACGTCCTGTACGCCGGCCACGAGCCCGGCGCCCTGGCGCAGCAGACGAAGGCACCCGGCGGCTCCCGGATCATCGATCCGCCCGGGCACCGCGAGCACTTCGCGACCCAGGTCGAGGGCATGGTCCGCCGTGTTCAGGGCCCCGCTCCTCCCGCCCGCCTCCACGACGATGACGCCGCGGGCGAGGGCCGCGATCACCCGGTTGCGGCGCGGAAACGCGGAACGCGTCGGCGGCGCCCCCGGCTCGAACTCGCTCAGCAGGATGCCGTGCGAACGCATCCTCCGGTACAGGTCCCGGTTTTCCGCCGGGTATTCTCGGTCGAGCCCGGTTCCGAGAACTCCGATGGTCTGCCCGCCCGCGTCGAGGGCGCCGGCGTGGGCCGCCGCATCGATGCCGCGCGCCATGCCGCTGACCACCGTCCAGCCCCAGCGTCCGAGTTCCCTTCCCAGGGCATATGCCGTGCGCAGCCCGTAGGACGACGCGGCGCGCGTGCCCACGACCGCGATCATCCGCTCGGAGTCCGGCGTCCCGGGGCCACGCTCGAAGAGAACCGGTGGCGGATCGGGGAGATCGCGCAGCCCCGCGGAATATGCGGCCTCCCCACAGTCCGTATACCCCGCCACGCGCATCCCCCTGGTACGCGCTTCACGCAGCAGCGACCGCGCCGCGCGCAGGTCGTCCGGCGCGGCCCGGCGCAGCGTTTCGAGCGCCGCCGACGCCCCGCCGTGGCGGTCGACCAGGCGCCGGACGGTACGCAGACCGATGCCGGGGGCGCGGGCCAGGACGACGAGCGCCGCCAACTCCCCATCGTCCGTCGCAGAGCGCCGCACGGCACGCGTCTCCGTCACGGGCGCCACGCTTCGCTGCTTCCGAACGGATCCGCTTCGGCATCGCCCGCCGCAGCCTCCTTCTCCCTCTGCACGCGCGCCCACAGACCCTCGAGCGCGCGGTCGAGGCCGGCCCCGCTCACGGCCGAGACCGTGAACTGGCCCCAGCTCCCCGGGGCTTCGACCGACACCGGCGGTCGGGCCGCCTCGGGATCCAGGTCGGCCTTCGTCAGGAGCACGCAGTGAGATATGCCGGCGAGCGCCGCGTCGTGCGCCCGCAGTTCCTCGCGCAGCAGATCGTACGTCGCCTGCGGATCCTCGTCGTCCACCGGCACGAGGAGCGCGAGGGTGCGCGTGCGCTCGATGTGCCGAAGGAACTGCGTGCCCAGACCGCGCCCCTCGTGCGCCCCTTCGATGATGCCCGGGATGTCCGCCATCACGAACGAGCGGTGCCCGCTCAACCCCACGACTCCAAGGTTGGGCGTCAGCGTGGTGAAGGGATAATCCGCGATCCGGGGTCTCGCCGCCGTCACGCGGGCGAGGAGCGTCGATTTGCCCGCGTTGGGCTCCCCCACCAGGCCCACGTCGGCGATGAGCTTGAGTTCGAGTTCGATGTGCCGCTCCTCCCCCCACTCCCCGGGTTCCCATTCGCGCGGCGTCTGTCGCGTGGGCGAAGCGAAGCTCGCGTTGCCTCTCCCTCCGCGGCCGCCCCGGGCCACGACGAGTTCATCGCCCTCCTCGAGCAGTTCCCCGACCCGCTCGCCCGTCTCGACATCGCGCACGAGCGTCCCGAGAGGTACGGGGAGCCGCAGATCCTCCCCCGAGGCCCCGTCGCGGTTCTTCCCCTCCCCGTGACCCGCGCGCCCGGCCTTGTAGTGCTCGCGGTACGAGTAGTCGAGCAGCGTGTCGAGCCGGCGATCCGCCACGAGGATCACGCCACCGCCGTTTCCGCCACGGCCGCCGGCGGGCCCGCCGCGGGGCACCCCCTTCTCGCGCCGGAAGGCGACGGCGCCCGCGCCGCCCGCCCCGCCGGTTACGTGTATTCTCGCTACGTCGACGAACAAGATTCCCCCTCCACCGAAAGCACGCCGACCTCATTCCCGCACGTGTTCCGAACCACCGGACGCGCGAAGCTCTCCAGGCGCCCGACCTCCTCCGGTTCCAGCAGCGACAGCGTGGCAAGCGCGTGCACGACTGCCGGCCCCAGCGGCCGCGTGGCCCCATCCAGCACCTTGAAGGCCGCCCCCCACGTCCCCTCCGCGCTCGCCAGACAGAAGACTCCCTCCGCCCCCTCCTTGGCGAGAATCCGACCGGAAGACGCCCGCATCAGGTTCGCCGAAAGCGCCGCGGGACCCGAAACCAATGTCGGGTGCGCCGTCATCGCGGTCACAACGGACCGCACCGCCGCCTCCGACGAGGCGCCGAAGTCCGCGAACACCCGCGCCATATCCCGCAGCGCGAGGGCGGGGGTCGGAAGGCCGCACCCATCCGTCCCCCACGGCAGGCGCTCGCCGTCTTCACCCAGCCACGCCGAGAGTTCGCGGCGGATCGCGCGCTGCAGCGGGTGCTCCGGTTGGTGGTAACCCGCCACGGGCCAGCCACGGTCAACGCAGAGCGCCAGCAGCGCCGCATGCTGACCCGAACAGTTGTTGTGGATCCGCCCCGGCAGGCGCCCGGCCCGATCCATCCCGCGGGCCGCCCCGTCATCGAAGGGCCGGTGCGGTCCGCATGCGAACATCTCCGGCGTCAGCCCCGCCGCGTCGATCACCGACTGCACGACCTCCAGGTGCCGCGGCGTGCCGTGGTGCGAAGCACACGCCAGCGCCAGCGCCTCCGCGCCGAGCCCGAGGCGCCCGAACACGCCGTCCCTGACGGCTGGAAGGATCTGGAGCGGCTTCATCGAGGAACGCCAGAAGGCCGTCAGTCGCGGATCGCCGAAGGCGTGGCGGCGACCCGGGGAACCGACCTCGTGGACCACGCCGTACACGAGATGCGACGACTCGCGCGTTCCGGCCCGGTCCACCGTGACGCGGATCGGTTCCATCACCCTTCCGCTCCCGCCGGCGGCGGCGCGAGCCGGGCCCAGGCTCCGGCCGTCGCGCTCCCTTCGGTCAGGTCGCCCGCCATGCGGGCCAGATCGGCCGGACGGTCCACGTCGTACCAGGGCGGCAGTTCGACGCAGTCGAGCCGCAGCGACGCTGCGCGCGC
This sequence comes from Candidatus Palauibacter irciniicola, assembly GCF_965208695.1. Classification (GTDB taxonomy): domain Bacteria; phylum Gemmatimonadota; class Gemmatimonadetes; order Palauibacterales; family Palauibacteraceae; genus Palauibacter; species Palauibacter irciniicola. Next base: position 1,096,750 of record NZ_OZ242352.1, on the reverse strand, counting down.
GCGCGTCCACGTGAACAGCCCGGACGTCGACCAGGGGGCTCCGGCGAAGAGACCGCGCGCCCGGGGCCAGGCCGACCCGCGCAGTCCGACCGCGTAGTATCCGCCATCCAGGCTCGGGCCGAGGGCCATCGGGCGATCCGCCAGCGCGTCGAACGCTCGCACCACGAAGTCGGCCGGCAGCGTCGGATGGTCGCTTCCGAGCGCCACCGCGCGATCGACACCGTCGCTGAAGGCGCGGGCAAACGCCATTTCGAGGCGGTCGCCGAGCGAACCTCCGGGTTGAAGCCGGACGCGAGCCGCCGGGTATCGGGAGCCCAGCCGCTCCATCGCTCCGGGACGATCGGGTACCCACAACTCCACGGCCACTCCGTCCGGCGCGAGCTTCATGACGTCGTCGAGGAACGCCTCGTACAGGACGGCGCTCCCCTCCCTGGTCAGCTCGGGATGGAGGCGCGTCTTGACGTAGCCCGGCTCGGGCAGGCGGCCGAAGACGAGGAGTCTCGGCCGCGTACCATCAACGCTCAAGGCGGGGGGGTCGCCACGGACTGCTAGCGGGTGTTGACCTCGATCACGCCGCCCTCGGCGCCCGGCCGGCGATAGCGGGGCGGAACCATGCTCTGGTGGTACAGCCGGATCGACACGATGTCCTCCGCCGGAATCCGCCGCAGCGTGGTGACCGCGTCGTTCTGGTTGAAGTCGCCGTCCACGACGAGCATCGGCACGTAGTAGTCCTGCGTCTGGCGCCCGAACAGACGGGAGCTGTCGTTGCCGCCCCTGAAACCGATGCGGTCTTCGAAGATGATCAGTTCGCGGTGATGCGTGAGCGCCTCGTAGGCCGACCGGTATCCGGCGTCACGGATCTCGCTGCCGGTGATGAGGAGCCGGGTGTACGTTCCGGGGCGCGGGTTGCTGGCGCACGCGGTTGCCGCCATCAGAGCCATCGTGGTTGCAATCGCGGCCGACCGTCGCGTGCGCTTTCTCATCGCTCGTCTCCTCACTTCCTGAATCTGTCGCGGCGCTAGCGGTCCCCGCCGGGTTCGTCGCTCCGCGTGCCCTCCGCACTCTGCGCCTCCGCGGCGCGCGCCGCGACCGTGAGCAGCGCTTCGGGCGAATCGGCTTCCCGCAGGAGGTCCATCGCCACGTTGATCTGGGCGTCACGCACGGCCCGGCTGCGGAGCTGGGGCACCTCCCCGAACTCCGCGCCGGCCAGCTCATCCGCGATGAGCCAGTCGACATAGGTCTGCGACTGGTCGAAGAGTTCCCTCTCGACCTCGGCTCCCGCGTCCACGAGCGCGGTCCAGACCTCTTCCCGCATCGCCTGCGTGACGGAGAACCCCTCGTTGAAATCGTGTTCGTTCGAATACTCGACGGCCCAGCGGAAAACGATGTTCCGCGGGATCGCCCCCGAGCGCGTCGCGAGGCGCCGCAGTTCCTGTTCCTCGGTGGAGAGCGTGTCGCGGTAGACGATCAGATCCGGAGTGATCCCGCCGCCGCCATACACCGTCCGGCCGCCCATCGTCTTGAACTCCTCACGGTCTTCCGGCTCCGACCGCGCGGCAATCGGTTCGCCGGAAATCGCCACGGCGCTCGCGGCGAGGTCGCGCAGCGCACTCGCGCGGTCGAAGTCCTTCGTGATGGACCGACCCGCCGGCGTGTACCAGCGGGCCGTCGTGACCTTCATGCTGTGGTTCCCGGAGAGGCCGTACAGCGTCTGCACGGAACCCTTGCCGAACGTCGTCGTGCCCACGACGACCGCGCGGTCGTGATCCTGCAGCGCGCCGGCCACGATCTCGGACGCGCTCGCGCTGAGCCCGTCCACGACGACGACGATCGGGATATCCGCGTAGCGATCCTCGCTGGAGGCGCGGAACAGGTAGTTCTGCTCGTCCAGGCGTGAACGCGTCTCGACCACGGGCCTGCCCCGCTCCAGAAACAGGTCCGTGACGTCGATTCCCGCCGGCAGCAGACCGCCGGGGTTCCGTCGCAGGTCGAGGATCAGTCCGCCGGCCCCCTCCTCGACGAGGCGGTCCAGCGTCGCGACCAGTTCCTCCTTCGCCTCGCGGCTGAAGCCGCGCAGCGTCACGTAGCCGATGTCGCCGTCCAGGACGAAGCCCTGCGCCTGCGCCACCTGAATGACGTCACGCACGATCCGAATCGCGAGCGGTCGGTCCACGCCGACCCTCGCGATGGTGATGTTGACGGGCGCCCCCTTCTCTCCCCGCAGCGTGTCGACGGCCTTGTCCACCGACCAGCCCTCGGCGGACTCGCCCTCGACCTCGATGATGCGGTCGCCGACCTCGAGTCCCTCGCGGAGGGCCGGCGAGTTCGGGAGCACCTGGACGACCGTGATCCAGTCGTCCTTCACGTCGATCCGGACGCCGAGCCCTCCGTAGTTGCCTGTCGTGGTGAGACGCAGGTCCTCGGAATCCCGGGGTTCGAGGAAGGTGGTGTACGGGTCGCCCAGATTCTCGAGCATCCCGTCGATCGCCATCTGGTACAACTCTTCCGGCGGGATCTCATCGACGAAGCGGGCGGAGATCAGACGGTGGATCTCATCCAGGAGCCGACGGCTTTCTCCGCCGCTCGCGGCCCCGCTCTGGTTGATCAGCCAGCCGCCGGTCGCCAGAGCGATGGCGCCGACCAGCACTCCCGTCGTCCAGGATCGCTGCACTCTCATGCATCCTCCGTGGTGGCAGCCCCGCATCGCGCCGGGCCGCGTTCGAGCGGCACTCCGCCGCTACCGTCAATGTCACACCGCGCGGTCAACGAGGAAAGTTCACCGCCTGGAAGCGGCCCGGGAGCCTCTCCTGAAGGATCGCCAGAATCCGGGCTTCCACCTCATCCGGAGTCCCGGAGCCGTCGAGGATCACGATCCTCTCATCCGCCGCCGCCAACTCCCGATACCCTTCCCGCACGCGCTCGCGGAACGACCGCTTCTCGAGCTCGATCCGATCGGGCGCGGACCCGAAGAAGGCCAGCTGCCCCGGGTCTTCCCGATCCTGCCCCTGTCGATCCAGACCCACGTTCACCGGTACGTCGAGCACGAGGTAGAGCTCCGGAAGGAGACCGCCCGTCGCGGCGCGGGTGACCTGTTCGACCGTCTCCGCGTGGACTCCTCGCGCGCTCCCCTGGTAGACCCGCGTCGAAAGTTCGAAGCGGTCGCAGAGGACGACTTCGCCACGCGTCAGCGCGGGCCGGATCACCTCTTCCACATGGGCGCGGCGGGCCGCCGAAAAGAGCAGCAGTTCGGCGATCCCGTCGAGCCGCAGCTCCGGCCGGTCGAGGAGCACGCCCCGAATCGCTTCCGCCGCCGCCGTGCCTCCGGGTTCCCGCGTCACCGTGCGCGGCACGCCGGCCGCGAACAGCCGTTCGGCCAGCCGCTCGATCTGGAGCGACTTCCCCGACCCCTCCGGTCCCTCGAATACGAGGAAGCACCCCTTCATTCAGTCGTAGTACTCCACGCCGAGGTGTGTGATCTGCTCCTCGCCCTTCAGCCAGCGCAACGTGTTCTTGAGCTTCCAGTGCTGGATGAAGATGTCGTGTTCCGGATACAGGTCCGGCGCCGTCTGCGGCGCCTTGAAGTAGAAGGACAGCCATTCCTGGACCCCCGAAAGTCCGGAGCGCGCCGCGAGGTCGAGAAAGAGCGCCAGGTCCAGCACGATGGGCGCGGCCAGAATGGAGTCGCGGCACAGAAAATCGATCTTGATCTGCATGCCGTACCCCATCCAGCCGAATATGTCGAGATTGTCCCAACCTTCCTTGTTGTCGCCGCGCGGCGGATAGTAGTTGATGCGGACCTTGTGATACATGTTCTCATAGAGGTCCGGGTACATGTCCGGCTGCAGGATATACTCGAGGGCCCCGAGCTTCGATTCTTCCTTCGTCTTGAAACTCTCCGGGTCGTCGAGCACCTCGCCGTCCCGGTTGCCGAGGATGTTCGTCGAGAACCAGCCGTTGAGGCCGAGCATGCGCGCCTTGAGGCCGGGAGCCAGGATCGTCTTCATCAGCGTCTGGCCCGTCTTGAAGTCCTTCCCGGCGATCGCCACGCCGCGTTCGGCGGCGAGCGCGAGAAGCGCGGGGATGTCGCACGTCAGGTTCGGCGCCCCGTTTGCGAACGGCACCCCCTCCATGAGCGCGGCCCAGGCGTAGAGCATCGAGGGCGCGATGTCCGGGTGGTCCTCTTCCATGGCGCGCTCGAAGGCGGCCGGGCTGTCGTGCACCGGACTCGGCTTCATGAAGATCTCGGTCGAGGCCGCCCACACCATCACGAGGCGGTCGCAGCCGTTCTCCGCCTTGAACCGGCGGATGTCCCGGCGGAGCTGCTCGGCGAGGTCACGCTTGTTGGCCCCCGTCTTGACGTTCGAGCCGTCGAGCTTCTTCACGTAGGCGCGGTCGAAGGCGGCCGGCATCGGCTCGATGCCGCGCATGAAGTCCGCTAGCGGATCGATGTCCTCGGGCCGGAGGACGCCGCACACCTTGGCGGACTCGTAGGCGTTGTCGGGGATCGGGTCCCAGGCGCCGAAGACGAGGTCGTCCAGTTCGGCCAGCGGCACGAAGTCGCGGATGAGCGGGGTGCGGTTCTCCGTCCGCTTCCCTAGCCGGATCGTGTTCATCTGCGTGAGCGATCCGATGGGCCGGTTCCGCCCCCGGCGCGCCGCCTCCACGCCGGCGATGAAGGTCGTCGAGACCGCCCCCAGCCCTACGAGAAGAACGCCGAGCGTTCCTTCGGCGGAGGCAATGGTTGCAGGTAATCTATCCGAATCCACGATGCCGGTTCACTCCGTGTCTGGTTCAGTCCGATTTCCCGGGCGGCTCGCCGTCGGGCCGCGTATTCCGGTACACCCACCAGATCCGCTGGAAGGCGGTCAGGTTGGTGAGAATCGCGAGGCCGATGATCACGACCCTGAGCACGAGGCCCTGGTGCCCGAACATGGTCGTCTCGCCAAAGATGAGCGCGGCGAAGCCGATCAGGATGACCCGTTCCGGACGCTGCATCAGCCCGACGTAACAGGCGATGCCGAGCGCCTCGGCGCGGGCGCGGGTGTAGCTGATCATCAGCGAGCCGGCGAGCGCGAGCACGATCCAGTAGATCATCCCCACGTCGCCCAGTTCGAGACGGTAGTCGTTGTACAGGGAGAGGAGCCCCAGGTACACGACGATCTCTGAAAGCCGGTCGAGCGTCGAGTCGTAGAAGGCCCCGAAGGAAGAGGCCAGGCCCGTGCGGCGCGCGACCGTGCCGTCGAACAGGTCGAACACGCCGCCCAGGAGGACGAGGAAGCCGGCCGTGCTCACATGATGCTGATGAAAGAAATAGCCGGAACTGCAGGTGATGACGAAACCGAGCGTGCTGATGACGTTGGGGTGGACGCGGCGTCTCGTGAGCCACGCCATGGCCGGCTCGAAGATCGCGCGCAGCGCGCGTTCCCCCAGGTCGCGGGCCGCCTTCATGTCGGGAGGATGATCCGGCTTTCCTCCCCCTTCCGGACTCCGTCCCCGATCGCTCGATCCACCCGCTCCATGAGCTTCTCGAAGTTCGCCTGAGAGGAGATGAGGGCCTGATAGCGGGTGTTCGTCTGGACCTTCTCCTGGAGTTCGGCGAATTCCCGTTCCTGCTCCTCGCTCGGCCGCTCGCCGCGCCCGACGGTTTCCATGAGCGTACTCTGCAGGTCGCGCATCCGGTTGAGCAGTTCCGTCGCGTCGCGGTCCTCGTCGATTTCGCGGCGGGCCGCGCGCAGGTAGGCGTACTCGGGCAACTGGGAGATGATGCGCCCCAACTCCTGAGCCTTCTCCAGCATGCGGTCTCGCTCGTCCATGTCTCCGGCTCGAAACGGAATCGGGAAGCACCCCGGGCCGGCGAGTCGCGCCGGCGGCGGGCGGAGGTGCGAATCGCCCGGGCCGACGATTCGACGCCCGAGTATAACCCGGCTTCGACCCCCACGCGACTTGATCGAGCGCTAGTCGGAGTTCCCCTTCCGCGCCGATGCGAATCGCGGCCGGCCGGCAAGGTCGGCGCGCACGCGGCAGTCCGTGAGGATCGGCTCCGCCTCGAGCAGCGCCATCACGGCGGGGCCCTGGGACATGCCGATCTCGAGGAAGAGGGCGCCGCCTTCCCGGAGTCGGGCCGCGGCTCCGGAGACGACGGCGCGAATCACGTCCAGTCCGTCTTCCCCGCCGTCCAGTGCGACGCGGGGCTCGTGGTCGCGGACGACGGGGTCGAGGCCGGTCCATTCCGGGGTCGTGACGTACGGTGGGTTGGAGATGATGAGGTCGAAGCTCTCGCCGGTCGCGAGCGCGGACCAGATGTCGGGCCGACACGGGCGGAGTTCGAGACCACCGGCGTCCGCACGGCGGGCGTTCTCGCGGGCCTGGTCGAGCGCCTCCTCCGACACGTCGAGCCCGACCACGCGGCCGGCGATGCCCTCGTCGAGGAGCGCGATCGCGATGGCGCCCGACCCGACCCCGATGTCGAGGGCATCGACGGGCGCGCTCCGGCCGCGGCGCCAGGCGGCGACGAGGTCGAGCAGTTGCTCGGTCTCGGGCCGCGGGATGAGCGCGCGGCCATCCGACACGAGGCGGACGCGCCGGAAGTCGACGGTGCCCTCGATGTGCTGGAGCGGCTGCCCCTCGAGACGGCGGGAGACCGCGCGCGCCACATCCGCCGCGGCGCCGGGATCGACCCGCTCCCCGCCCGCGACGCCGAGTTCGCTCACGGACAGCGAGAGCGCCGCGGCGACCAGCCGCTCGGCCTCGACCCGGGGAGCTTCAAGGCCGGCGAGTTCGAGTTCGCGCCGCACCCCCTGCACGATCTCCCGGCGCGTCGGACCCGCCGGGCGGCGTCCCGCTCCGCCCGGCGGCGGATCGCTCATCCGGCGCCCGCCGCCATCCGCTCTTCCGTCCCGGCGAGCCGCAGTGCCTCGACGACCTCATCCAGGTCGCCGGCGAGGATGGCCTCCAGCCGGTGGCTCGTGAAGTGGATGCGGTGATCCGTCACGCGGTTCTGCGGGAAGTTGTAGGTGCGGATCTTCATGGAGCGGTCACCCGTCCCCACCTGCGTGCGCCGCTCGCGGGCCCGCTCCGCCTCCTGCTCGGCGACCAGCCGGTCGAGCAGTCGGCTCCGCAGCACCTTGAGCGCCCGCGCCTTGTTCTTGTGCTGCGACTTCTCGTCCTGGCACGACACCACGAGCCCCGTCGGCCCGTGCGTGATCCGCACGGCGGAGTCCGTCGTGTTCACGGACTGTCCACCGGGGCCGGAGGAGCGGAACACGTCGATCTTGAGGTCGGCGGGGTCGATCTCGATGTCCACTTCCTCCGCTTCGGGGAGGACGGCCACCGTCGCCGCGGAGGTATGCAGCCGACCCTGGCTTTCGGTCTCGGGCACGCGCTGGACGCGGTGGACGCCGGACTCGTAGCGCAGACGGCCGTAGGCGTCGGAGCCGCGCACGACGAAGACGATCTCCTTGAGGCCGCCGAGCGTGCCCTCGCTCGTACTGATGAGTTCCACGTCCCAGCCGGACTCCGCGGCGAAGCGCGTGTACATCCGGTACAGGTCCGCCGCGAAGAGCGCGGCTTCGTCTCCCCCGGTGCCGGCGCGGATCTCCACCACGGCGGGCCGGTCGTCGAGCGGGTCCTTCGGAACGAGGAGCCGGCGGAGTTCTTCCCGCGCCTCCTCGCGCTCCGCCTCCAGCTCGGCAACCTCGGCCGCGGCCATTTCGGCCAGCTCGCCGTCGGATTCCGCCGCGACTTCCCGCGCCTGGCGCAGGTCGTCGAGCAGCTTGAAGTGGCGCGTCGCCGCGTGCGCCACCGGCTCCAGCCCCGAGTGTTCGCGCGCCAGGTCGCGCAGGAGCGCCATATCCGACAGCACTTCGGGCTCCGCCATCCGGCGCGCCAGCGTCTCGTACCGCTCGGCGGCGTCACGCAGACGATCCTCAAGCGTGTCCCAGTCCGACATCATTCGTTCCCCATATGAAAACGGGGTCCGCGAGGAACCCCGTCACTTGAAATGCGGTGTCGAGCGCCGGAGGCCTCCGGCTCAGGCATCCGCCGCCACTGCCCCCTCTTCCGCGGCCTCTTCCTTCTCCACCGCGTCCTTCTCCTCGCTGCGGGTGTTCCGATCGCCGTACTTGGCGATGAACCGCTCCACGCGTCCCGCCGTGTCGACGAGCTTCTGCCGCCCCGTGAAGAAGGGGTGGCAGTGCGAACAGATCTCGACGTGGATCTCGCCCACCGTCGAAGCGGTCTCCGTTTCCCGGCCGCACGCACAGGTGATCTTCGCGGGTGCGTACTCCGGATGTATGCCTGCCTTCATGTCTTCCCCACGCGCTGGTTGTGTGCCTCCCGCGGAGGCGTCTGCGGAACAGCCACATAATCTAGCCGAAGCGCCGCACCCGCTGCAAACGCGAGACGGACCTCCGGCTGCGCGTCCGGGAGATGCAGCCGGCGCTCACGGTGAGTAGACTCCTCCCATGACCCGCGACTCGCTGATCACACTCCTCGATTTCCACTACTGGGCCCGCGACGGCACGCTCGATGCCGTCGAGCGGATCGCACCCGAAGACTTCCGCCGAGACCTGGGGAGCAGCTTCGGCTCCATCCGCGACACGCTCGCCCACGTCGTATCGGCTGAATGGGTCTGGTGTTCACGCTGGCGGGGATCCTTCCCGACGGAGCATCTGCCCGCCGCCGACTTCGAGAACGCGGGCGACGTTCGCGCGCGCTGGCTGCAAGAAGAGGCGCGCGTCCGCCGATTCGTCGAGGAACTCGGCCCCGAGGACATCAACCGCGTGATCGAGTACCGGTTCTTCGATGGCGAACCGATGCGTGCCGTGTTCTGGCACATGCTGCAGCACGTCGTCAACCACGCCACCTACCACCGGGGCCAAGTGACGACGATGCTACGCCAGCTCGGCGCCGAACCGCCCCGGAACCAGGGTCTCATCGGCTTCTACCTCGAGCGCTAGTTCGGCACCGGTATCGGGCGATCCAGAGATCCAGCCAGGCGCCAGAACTGAACATCTACCCCCCCCATTTTGGTGGCGCGCCTCACTTCGACTTCACCTAAGATTTGTTTATTGAACGCTGTTTCCACCCCTCCAGCCCAAGGAACGCCGGAGGATGGGAGTTCGCTCGCCCGAGACGGGCAGATCAACGACGTCGGCCTCACCGTACGACGGCACGCGGCGCGCCTACGCAGGCGCATTAGCGTTGGCGGTGGCCACATGGCTTGCCGCCTGCGGTGATGCCCTGCCGACGTCCGCGCCCCCCAACGCCAATCGGGCACCGGTCGCGGAGGGGACGATCCCGCCGCGCGAGATGCTGGCGGGGGAGTCGGCGACCGTGTCGCTGGAGGACTTCTTCCGTGACCCGGACGGGAATGCGCTCGCGTACACGCCGTCCACATCGAACCGCCAAGTGGTGACCGCCACCGCCCGGGGCAGCGAACTCACGCTGGTTGCCGCACGGACCGGTGTCGCGGATGTCACGGTCACCGCCGTCGACCCGGGGGGCCTGACTGCGACGCAGAGTTTCGCCGTGACGGTCCCCAACCGGGCGCCCGAAGTCACGGCGGTCCCCGCACTGGATCTGGCGTCGGGCGCTTCGGAGACCGTGCTTCTCACACGGTATGTGCGGGACCCGGACGGCGAGGCGCTCGCCTACACCGCGACGAGTTCGGATGAGACCGTGGCGTCCGTGCACGTCGCCGGCGTCGGGCTCACGGTGACCGCCGTGGCGAGGGGTGAGGCCGGAGGTGACGGTCACGGGTACCGACCACGGCGGTCTGAGCGTCAGCCAGAGCTTCTCCGTCACCGTGGACGGGGTCGAGATCGGGACGGTGGAACCCGCCGTCCTGCTCGAGGGAGAGGAGGCGACGATCCATGGACGGGGATTCGCGACTTCCATCGCGAACAATCTCATCCTCGTCGACGGCATCCCGGCCCCGGTGACCGCGGCGACCGCGACGCAACTCACGATTCGCGTTCCGCGCAGCGACTGCCTCCCGCCGCGGAAGGCCGAACTGGACGTGACGGTTCTGGGCTTGAGCGACGCCCTGCAGGTCAGCGTGACGCCGACGGACCGCGAGCGCATGGACCTCGACCCCGGCTGGTACCGCTGGACGTACGCCGGAAACGGGTGCCTGCTGCTGCCGGGAGACTCGACGGGCGGCGAGTGGCTGATCGGGGTGGTGTCCACCGCCCGCGACCCGTCGGTACTGTCGCCGATCACGGTTTCCGGCATTCCGGGCGATCTGGACGTATTCGCGAACCTCGGCACGGCCGCAGCCGCGTCCCGGACGGAGAGCGTCGACCGCGCCGCCCGGGAAGGCGTCGCGTTCGCGGGTCCGATTCCGGACGGGTTCGCGCCGGGTACCGCCGGGGCCGGGGCCGACCGAGGCGCCGGATCCGATCCGCACCAACCGCCTTCACGGCGAGACTGGGAGGCGCACAACGAGTTCATGGAGAGGAGTGAAGAGCTGCTCCGCACCCTGGGGCCGGTAACCCCCGTCGCGTCACCGGCCGCAGCGGACGGACGATCGTACTCCACCGGTGACACGGTGACGTTGTTCGGCGGCTGTCTTGGCAATTGCAGCGAACGCGACACCGTGCGCGCCGTCGTCCGTCTCAGCGGCGCCAATTCGATCTGGCTGGAGGATCTCGCGAATCCGCCCGGCGGACTCACGGCCTCCGAGCTGACCACGCTCGATGAGTTCTACGTCGCACGCGAAGCCGGTGCATGACGCTACTTCGGCGAGCTCTCGGATGTGGACGGCAACGAACGCTTCCTGGTTCTCATGACGAAGGATGTCAACTTGATGGGGATCGGTGGATTCGTCTGGTCAGGTGACTTGTTCATCGACGGATGGACCAGCAACGAAGCGGAGATCTTCTACGGCGTCGTTCCCGATCCAGCGGCGTACACGGGCGTGCGTGGACCAGGCAGGAGATCCTCGAGTACTACCCGTCCCTGTTGACACACGAAGTGACGCACATCGTTCAACTCGGTGCCGCGGTCCTCGGCGGAGCCGCCTATAAGACGTCATGGGAGCTGGAGGGCGGGGCCACGCTGTCCGAGCAACTCGTCGCCTACCGGCTTTTCGGACACGAGTCGACCCCGGACCGGGGGTGGGACGCTTACGACAGCGGACAGGCGTGGTATTCTGAGTGGGTCACCGGGATGGCCCGATTCTTCGGCTGGGATCCTGGCTACTCCTGGGGTCGGGGGCGCCGGGTGGCGGGGGCGCCGGAAGAGTGTTCGTGGGTCGGGCGGCCGTCGCAGGGGAACGACGGACCGTGCCGCAACAGGAGAGCCGCATACGACGTGCCTTCGATGTTCCTTCGGTACATGATGGACCGGTACGGCGGCGACTACACCGGAGGCGAAGAGGCGCTGCTGAGCCGCCTGACGCAGTCGCCCCACTGGGGCTATGCCTCCATGGAGGAGGTCGCCGAAAGGCGAGTCGAACACCTCTTGGCCGACTTCTACATGTCGCTGTGGATGGACCTGCACGGTGTGAACTGGTTCTGGTCCTGGGATCTCGCGGACATCTGGCGGCGGTTCTCGGAGGAGACCTGGCTCCGCCCGTACGCTTCGACGGCGTCGGCGCACGAGCACGATTGGAGTCTGCGCGCCGGCTCCGGCGCACTGCTTCGCTGGAGTCCGGAGGGGGTCCTGGCCCCGACAAGCCTCAAGGTCGCCTCTCCCGGAGGCGGCCGGACCCCGCGACACGTATCGGTGTGGGCCCTGCGAATCCGCTAGCGCGGCCCAGCGATCCAATCCGCTGACGCGGCGCTAGTTCGGGGTCAGCATCAGGCGGTCGGCGACGGCGGCTTCCACGCGCTCCCGGGAGTAGTAGAGCGGGAAGAAGCGGTCCTTCGCCCAGCCCTCGAACAGGTTCCGGTACATGGGATCGTCCGGGTCTCCGCCCTGCCCCGGCGTGTTCGTGAACACGGCCGTGTCCCAGTCCCCCGCCTCCGCGATGATCCGGAACGACGGGCCGGAGGTCTGGTTGTCGCCGCCCCCCGTCTGGTTCACGGTGAAGCCGTTGCCTCCGCGCGGGAGCGGCCCCACCTCGAGGCGTGCCCTCATCTCGGCGTTCACGATCCCGGACAGCGGGTGCCGGAACCGGGCGTGCTTGAAGCGCACGTCGCCGTAGCGCCAGGGATCGCCGCCGAACCGATCCTCCAGCCCCTCCAGGGCGTCGCCCAGCGTGCGGGCGAGGAAGACGTCGCGGCCGGCCACGGGATCCCCGTCTCCGAGGGGCGCGAACCACGCGGGGGGCGAGCCGAGCCAGTCGATGATCTTCTTCATCGACAGGCGTCCGAGCGACGCGCGGACTTCGGCCGGAACGACGAGCGGCACCATCTGTCTCTGGATCTCACGTTCCCAGGACACGTAGATCGCGGCTTCGCGGGACTCCGGGGCCAGCGCGAAATCCCAGTCGAGCAACTCGCCTCGGGCCGCCTCCGCCCCCGCGGGCAGGTCCACGCCGCGCAGCATCGGCACCAGGGAGCGCGCCGGGAGCGACACGTAGTCCGTCGCCAACTGCATCATCTCCGCCAGCGTGAAGCGCCTTCCCGTCGCGAGGACTTCGTCGATGCGCGCGCTCCGGAAGGGGTCGCTCCAGCTCCAGCCCACCGCGTCGCGGTGCTCGTAGCCGGGCGGGACGAGGTTCTGGTTCGCCGTCGACCAGAAGCCCTTGTCCGGGTTGAACACGTGCGGCTTGTGCACGATCTCGAGGTAGCCATCCCACTCGTAGCGGCCGTCCCCCGGCACGGGGACGAGGCCCGACCAGTTGCGGCGGATGGGCGCGATCCCCACGGACTGCCAGCCGATGTTCCCGTCCACGTCGGCCCACACCATGTTCTCGCCGGGGATGTTCGAGTAGTTGCAGGCGTCCCGGAATTCCTCCCACGTCTTCGCCTGGTTCATGCGCAGGCTGGCGAGGTAGGGCGCGCCGCCGATCTCCATCCACCCCGCGCGCACCGCGTAGGCGAGGCCGTTGTCGCGGTCCTCGTACACGACGGGCCCGTGCCGCGTGTATCTGTGGCGCACCCGCTCCGGGCCCCGCCCCTCGACCGGGATCTCGTCGTCGATCACGCGCATCGCCTCCCAGTCGCCACGGTACCAGTAGCGGTCCGGGTCCTCCGGGTGCGTCCGGTAGACGTAGAGGTCCTCCGCGTCGGTCTGGAAGACGGTGAGGCCCCACGCCCCGTACCCGTTGTGCCCGATCGAGATGCCCGGGAGGACGGGCTCGCCGCCGCCGATCACGTTCCACCCCGGTCCGACGAGGTGGACCAGGTAACGCAATGAGGGGGCCGCCTGCACCCGGTGCGGGTCGTTCGCCATGATCGGGTGGCCGCTCAGCGTGCGGCTCCCCGCCACGACCCAGTTGTTGCTGCCCGTCCCCATCCGCTCCGCCTCGAGGCGCTCCGCTTCGTACGCTTCGGCCTCGGCTTCCTCCCGGAGCGTCCGCAGGGCGAAGGCCTCCGCGTCGGACGCGGTGGCGCGGAAGCGGGGATCGATGTCCTCCGGCTGGAACCGGACGGGTCCGCGGAAGGCCCGGTACACGTCGAGGATCTCGCGCCGCAGGAGCGATCCGTCGACCGCGGGGTCGAGATCGATGTCCGGCTCACCGGGATGGAAGTAGGAGACCTCCTTCACCTTCTCCGCCCCCACCGCCGCGACGGCGATCCCGAGATCGAGTTCCTGCCCGATGTTCATGAGCAGGCCCTGGTGGCGGGAGATGACGACGTCGGGCGTCCACGGCTGCGGCCGGATGCCCAGCATCTCGAACTCGACCGGGAGCAGATCCGGGTCGCGTTCCGTCTCGGCGATGTACGCGTTGATCCCGTCCGTGAAGGCCCGGATGATCTCCGCGCCGCGCGGGTGATAGTGGTTCAGTTCCGCTTCCAGGTCGCCGCGGAAGCGGAACAGCCGCGCGCCACGATCGCGCTCCAGTTCGCGCGGACCGAGGATTTCCGAGACCGTGCCCGTGGCCTGGCGGCGCCAGAGTTCGAACTGGAAGAGGCGGTCCCGCGCGGCGCTGTATCCCTGCGCGAAGAAGAGGTCGTGCTCCGTCTCGGCGTAGATGTGGCTGACGCCCCACAGATCCTTGAGGATCTCGACGCCGGCCTCGAGCCCGGGAACCCGCAGCGTCTCCGTGGCGGCCGCATCGAAGGCGGCGATCCGGTCCGGGACGCCGGCCCGGAGATCGTCGACGGTCGGGGCGGAGGGCGGAGGGTTGCCGGAACCCTGCCACACCGGCAACAGAAGGATGGACGCGAACAGCGCGACGGATCGAACCCGCATCGGATTCTCCTTGGGTGGTCTTCTTCTCGTTGAGTCCGGCTACGACCCCGCGGCTTTCTTCTTCTCCGGCTCGCTCTCCGCCTGGTCGTCGGCCCCGGTCTCCGTCTCGCTGGAGACGCTCGCCCGGAGCGCGGCCATGAGGTCGATGACCTGCGCCGTCGTTTCCTCCTCGACGGGCGCGGTGATCTCCGTTCCGTCGGCGACCTTCCGCTCGACCGCTTCGAGCATGCGCTGCCCGACCTCATCCTCGTACTTGGACGGATCGAAGCGCTCCGAGGCGATCTGCTCGATCAGCTGCACGGCGAGACCGAGTTCCGCTTCGACGACCTCGCCCTCTCCGGACGGCACGGCGGCAATGTCCCTCACCTCATGCGCGTAGTGCAGTTGTTCCAGCACGAGGTGGTCTCCGACCGGCCGCACGAGGACGAGATACTGCTTGCCCCGCGCTGCATACTTCGCGAGCGCGGCCCAGCCCGTCTTCTTCATCGCGGCGCCGAGGAGGCTGTAGGCCTTGTCCCCTCCGCGCGCGGGTCCGAGGTAGTACGTCTTCCCGATATACGCCCGCTCGACCTGGTCCACCGGCACGAATTCGACGATCTCGATCGCCTGCGTCGCCTCCGCCTCCAGCGCCTTCAGTTCCTCCGGCTTGAACGTCACGTACTGGTCCTTCGCGAACTGGTAGCCCTTGATGAGATCCCGGCGCTCGACGGGTTCTCCCGTCTTGGCGTCCACGTACTGCTGCTTTACGCGGGTCCCTTCGGGGGAGAGGAAGTTGAAGCGAACTTTCTGCGAGTTCTCGGCGGATGAATAGAGCTGGCACGGGATCGAAACGAGCCCGAACGAGATCGTCGCCGTTGCGATGGGTCGAGGTGACATCCCTGCGCCTCCGTGTGCGCGCCGAAGCCTCCGACGCGAGCCAGACCACCGGTTTGATGCCGAACCGGGGGGCCGAATAATAGGTTGCGCCCCGGATTGTCGCACAGAGCGCAGGCAATCCGAAGCCGGCGGACCGGAATCAGCATCAGGAGGGGGTGCCGCGAGCATGCCTCGCGAAAAACTCGGGAAATACCGCGAGAAGCGAGCGTCCGATCGCACCCCGGAACCCTTCGGGGGGGCGCCCGGGACGGGCGTGGGCGTGTTCGTCGTGCAGCTGCACGCGGCGACCCGGCTGCATTACGACCTGCGCCTGGAGATCGGCGGTGTCCTCGTCTCGTGGGCAGTGCCGAAGGGGATCTCGGCCGACCCCGCGGACAAGAAACTCGCCGTCCACGTCGAGGACCACCCCGTCGAGTACATCGAGTTCGAGGGCGTGATTCCGGCGGGCGAGTACGGCGGCGGCGAGATGATCGTGTGGGACATCGGCCGCTGTCTCATGCTCGAGGATCCGGAGGAGGGGCTGGAGAAGGGCAAGCTCCTGTTCGAGCTGCGGGGCCACAAACTCAAGGGCGTATGGACGCTCGTGCGGCTCGAGAAGGGGGAGACGGGGAAGGAATGGCTCCTCATCCGCGAGCGGCGCGGGGGCCACCCGATCCTGGAGGATGGGTCGCTCCCGGAGAGTTCCATCCTGTCCGGACTCACCGTCGGGCAGATGGCGCGGCGGGAGGAGGGCTGGTATCCGGGGGACGACGTGGCCGCGGCCCTCGATGCGGCGGCCGTGCCGGAGCGGCCGGTCGACCCTTCGGAGGTGGAGTTCATGCTCGCCCAGCCGCGCGAAGACGCGTTCGACGACCCCGCGTGGCACTTCGAACTCAAGCTGGACGGATACCGCATGCTGGCCTCGGCCGTCGCGGGCGAGGGGAGCCTGCTGACGCGGAACGGACACGACGCGCTCCCGACTTTTCCCGACATCGCGCGCGCGCTGCGCAAGCTCCCCTACCGGCGCGTCGTCCTCGACGGCGAGGTCGTCGTGCACGACGCCGCCGGCTACCCCAGCTTCCGGCACCTTCAGAAGCGCGCCCGCCTCTCGCGTCCGCACGATATCCGGCGCGCCTCGTTCGAGGCGCCGGCGAGCTTCTATGCCTTCGACCTGCTCGCGTTCGACGACCGCGATCTGCGCGAGCTCCCGCTCTCCGAGCGGCGCCGCTACCTGCGCGACGTAGTACCCGAGGCAGGCCCCATCCGCTTCAGCGAACACTTCGAGGGGTGCGGAGAAGCCCTCTTCCGGCAGGTGCAGGAGATGGGCCTCGAGGGGATCATGGCCAAGCGCGCGGACTCCCGGTACCTCGGTGGCCGGTCCCCCGACTGGAGGAAGATCCACGCGGCCCGCCGGGACCGCTTCGTCATCGTCGGCTTCACGAGTCCCGCGGGCTCGCGCGAGGGCTTCGGGGCCCTCCACCTCGGCGCCTACGGTCCCGCCGACTCCGCTTCGGACGCCGCCGCGGGCGACGGCGACCTCGCCCTTCACTACGTCGGCCGCGTCGGGACGGGCTTTGACGAGAAGACGCTGACCGACCTCCGGACCCGCCTCGACGAGTTGAAGTCCGATGGCCCCGCGTTCGTGACCCCGGCCCCCGCGGGCGACGATCATACCTGGGTCGAACCCCGCCTCGTCGCCGAAGTCCGCTACAAGGAGGTCACGGAGGGCGGCCTCCTCCGGCACGCCGTTTTCCTCGACGTGGCGGACGTGCTCCCCACGGACTGCCGGCTTCCGCGGAATCCGCGCGCGGCGCTGACCGACCCCGTGCGAGTCGATACGTCCCCCCCGCCCGTCGAGGAACTGCCGCTCTCGAATCTCGACAAGGTCTTCTGGCCGGAGGAGGGATACACGAAGGGCGACCTGATCGCCTACTACCGGGACATCGCGCCGTGGCTGCTGAAGTTCCTGAAGGACCGGCCCCTCGTGCTGACGCGGTATCCGGACGGGATCGACGGAAAGTCCTTCTTCCAGAAGAACGCGCCGGGGTTCCAGCCCGAGTGGGTGCGCACGGAGGCGATCTGGAGCGAGGGCTCCGAGCGCGACATCCACTACTTCATCGCCGACGACCCGGCCACGCTCGTGTTCGTCGCGAATCTCGGGGCCATTCCGCTGCACGTGTGGGCGAGCCGCATCGGGACCCTGGACCGCCCGGACTGGTGCCTCCTCGACCTGGACCCCAAGCACAAGCGCGACGGCGAGGAGGTCTACGCCCCCTTCGAGGATGTCGTGGAGGTCGCGCGGACGATCGGTGACATGTGCGACGAGATCGGGCTGCCCAGCTATCCGAAGACGAGCGGGTCCTCGGGGATCCACGTGATGATCCCGCTCGGCGGGCAACTCGACTACGAGCAGTCGCGCACGCTCGCGCTCCTTCTCGCGAAGGCGGTGGCGGCGGAGATTCCCGACCGGGCCACGATCGTGCGGAACCCGGCGGGACGAGACGGCAGGATCTACATCGACTACGTCCAGAACGGCCGCGGGCGGCTCGTGGTGGCGCCCTATTCCGTCCGTCCGCGCGCCGGGGCGACGGTGTCGGCGCCGCTCGCCTGGGCCGAAGTGGGAGAGGGGCTCTCCATGGAGGACTTCACGATTCGGACGATGCCCGAGAGGGCGCGGGAACTGGACGCCGACCCGCTGCTGGGCGTGCTGTCCGACGAGCCCGACCTCATGGCGGCACTCGACGCCCTGCAGCGGAGGATGGGCCGGTGAGCGGCGCGGAGGGCGGCGCGCGCACTCCGCCCGGACGGCTGGCCGGCATTCCGGGCTTCGACATTGACGGGGTGGCGCGGGCGGCGGAGAGCGATCCCGGCATCCTCCGGCTCGAGAACCTCGACACCGACCTGCGCCCACCCGCGGCGGCCGTGGCCGCCACCCGCGCCGCGCTCGAATCGCCGGCCGCCAACAGCTACCTGCCCTTCACGGGCCGGGCCGACCTCCGCGCGGCGGCCGCCCGGCACGTCGGCCGGCTCTCCGGGCAGGACTACGACCCGGACCGGGAGTGCGTGGTCACCGCCGGCGGCACGGAGGGCCTGTTCAACGCCCTGCTCGCGACGGTGGACCCGGGCGACGAAGTGGTCGTCACCGACCCCACGTACGCCGGCATGCTCCAGCGCGTGCGGCTGGCCGGTGCGCGCCCCCGGCTCGCGCCCTGGGTTTTCGATCCCGCCGGGGGCTGGCGCCTGGACCTGGACGCCGTCGCCGGGTGCGTCGGCGACCGGACCCGGGCGCTCTTCATCATGAACCCGTCGATGCCGTCCGGCGGCGTGCTCGACGCCGGCGACTGGGCCGTCGTGGCGGAACTGTGCCGGCGCCACGACCTGTGGCTCCTCTACAACGCGGCCATGGAGCGCATCCTGTACGACGGGCGCCCCTACCTGCACCCCGCCGGCCTTCCGGGCATGCGGGAGCGCACGCTCACGGTCGGCTCGGTCTCGAAGGAGCACCGCATGATCGGCTGGCGCACCGGCTGGATCGTCGGGCCGGCCGCCGTCATGGCCGCCGTCGCCAAGGTCGGCATCTACAACGTCGTGACGGGGGTCGGAATCGGGCAGCCCGGCGCGCTGGCGGCGCTGACCGCCGCGGACGAAGCCGACGACGTGGCGGCTTGCGTGCGACGCTGGGAGCGGCGCCGCGACACGGTGCTCGAGGCGCTCCGCGACTACCCGGTCCGGCCCGCCGCGGGCGGCTGGTCGCTCCTCGTCGACGCCCGGCCCCTCGGCCTCACGGCCCGCGAGCTTTCCGAGCGGCTCCTCGCCCGGGCGGGCGTCGCGGCCACGCCCATGGACGCCTGGGGCGGCCCGGACGCCGAGTACCAGCTCCGCCTCGTTTTCAGCAACGAACCCAGCGTGCGGCTCCAAACCCTGGGAGACCGCTTCTCCAGGGTCCTGTAGCTCGGCCGGAACCCGATACTCTCCAGATGACCCCGGATCAAGCCTTCGCGACGTTCGCGTTGCTCGACAAATGTCAGTTTACTAGATATTTTTCTGACATATTTGTGACCCTCATCACCGGCCGGAACCGAACGGATGCAAAAAATGTCGAGCCTCCCACGTCAAATCGCCGAATACGCGGCCACACTCCCCGAGGGAGCACCCATTTGCCCGGGCTCACTGCTCCATCTCGGGAACCGGGCGGCCGTCGACCAGGCATTGTCGCGCCTCGCCCGGCGGGGGCAGTTGATCCGGATCTTCCGCGGCGTGTACGTGCGTCCGGTGGTAACGCGGTTCGGCCTATTGGCGCCAACGGTCGAAAAAGTGATCGCGGCGCTAGCAGCCCTCTGGGGAGAGACCATCGTCCCTTGCACGGGCGCTGCCGCCAACGTTCTCGGCCTCACGACCCAGGTACCGGTTCGACTCGTATACCTCACTTCCGGGCCGAGTCGCACGCTCCGGCTTCAGGCGCTCGTAGTCCAACTTCGGCATGCACCGCGGTGGCAACTCGTCGCTCCAGGGCGGCCGGCGGGCCTCGCCGTCCGCGCCATGGCGTGGCTGGGTCGCACGGAAGCGGCGCGAGGCCTCGACGTCATCGCTCGCCGACTTTCGCCGTCAGATCTGGCCGAACTGGCGGAGGTACGCCCCATTCTGCCGTCCTGGATCGCCACTCCGGTGAGCAACCTGCTGGCTCGTGGCTGACGTTCTCTATCGGTCGCTCTCGCGATCCGACCGAGCCAAGGCGCTCCGGGCCGCCTCGATTCGCGGCGGACGGCCCGTTCACCTGCTGGAGAAGGACGTTTGGGTCGTTGAGGTCCTATCGGTGCTGTTCGGTGCGCCGTTCGGGCGCCATCTGACGTTCAAGGGAGGGACATCGCTGGCAAAGGCGTATCGTGTGATTCGACGGTTCTCCGAGGACATCGACGTCACATACGACATCCGGCAGTTTGTTCCCGACCTGGTGGCTGGTGCCGACGAGGAGGCGTTACCCCCCAGCCGCAGTCAGGAACAGCGCTGGACGAAGGCGATTCGCGCTCGACTGGCGGAATGGGCGGCGGATGAAGCGCTGCCTGCGATCCGCGATGCGCTGGCTCGGAGCGGCTATCCCGCCCGCGTCCGCTCCGATGGGGACCGGATCCATGTACGCTATGAACCGCTCTTCGCCGACGGCGGCTTTGTCCGGCCGGAAGTACTCGTGGAGTTCGGAGCCCGCGCGACGGGCGAACCGCGACGAGAGCGGACGATCGAGTGCGACGCGGCCGAATTCCTGCCCGACGTTCGCTTCCCTTCGGCGCAACCCTCCGTGATGTTGGCCGAGCGTACCTTCTGGGAGAAGGCCACGGCGATACATGTGTTCTGCCGCCGGCGCAGACAGCGCGGGACGCGTCTCTCCAGGCATTGGCACGACCTGGCTCGGCTGGACGACGCCGGCTACGTCGAGAGAGCGTTGGCCGACCGTGAACTGGCTCGTGCCGTGGCTCGCCACAAATCGGTTTTCTTCCGGGAGAGGGACAGGTCAGGAGACTGGATCGACTACGAGGCCGCGGTTTCCGGCGGGCTTCAACTGTGCCCCGACGGTCCTTTCAACGCAGCTCTCGCCGCCGACTATGAACAGATGCTGGGCAGCGGCATGCTGTTCGATGATGAGGAAGCGTTCGAAGAGATTCTCGATCGATGCGCCGATCTCGAGCAAAGGGCCAATCGCGGCTAGTCGTCGAGACGGAGGGCGAGGAGGTTGGGCCAGAGTTTGCCGGTGACGAGGAAGACGCCGGTCTCGGGGACGTAGGCGATGCCGTTGAGTACCGCCTCGACGTCGCCGGGCTTGCGGGCGCTGAGGGGGACGCTCGACAGGTCGAGTTCGCCGAGGACTTCGCCGGTGGCCTTGTCGATGCGGACGATGACGTCGGTCTGGTAGACGTTGGCGTAGATCCAGTCGTCCACGCACTCCAGTTCGTTCAGACGGCGCTGCGGGGATCCGCCGCGGGTCACCTCGACCGTCGCGAGCACGGCGAACGTCCGCGGGTCGCGGCGCTCGAGCGCGCTCGAACCGTCGGACATCCAGAGCGATTCCCCGTCGTAGCAGAGGCCCCAGCCTTCACCCTCGTAGGCGAACTCCCGGAGCGCGTCCAGCGTCTCGACATCGTAGACGAAGGCCCGGCCGGACTTCCACGTGAGCTGCACGAGTTCCGAGTCCACCCGGGCGAGTCCTTCCCCGAAGAGCGCCGAGTCCACCGCGACGCTCGCCAGGACTTCTCCCGTCGGCACGTCGACGCGTCGCACGCTCGATTCGCCGTAGCGGCCGGTGCTCTCGAGGAGTGCCCCGTCGTGGAAGAGGAGTCCCTGCGTGTACGCCGCGGGATCGTGCGGGAACGTCCCCAGGATCTCGTACTCGATGGATGGGACGGCCGACGACGCACAGCCCGCCAGCGCGCAAAGCGCGAGCGTCCACAGGCCGCGAGAGCCCGTCCGCGGCTTCACCCGTTGCATCGCGGCGGCATCAGATCAGATCGAGGACGGCCTCGACGGCGCGACGACCCTCCGCGGACGCGCCGGTCCAGTTCTGGTGCCCGCGCAACTCCGAGTGGCCGATCGCGACGCGGCCGAAGGGCTCGCGAATCACATCCGGCGGGGCCGGGGCCCCGTCGCGCCCGAAGAAGAAGCCGGGTCCGGGCGCCACGTAGGCGTGCCCCCAGCGATTGAGGACGAGGCCGGCGATATCCTCCGCCGGATCGAAGCCGCCCTCCGCGAACAGCTCGACCATCTGCGCGCGCAACCGTCTCTCGTACTCGGTGAAGGACGTGCTCAGCATCTCGGTGCGGCCCGCCATCCCCTGATCGGCCGGCGATGGGCCCGGCGCCTCGAAGGTGATGTAGAAGGTCAGCATCGTCGGGTGATCGGGCGCGTGGACCGGCCGGTAGTCTCCCGCGTACATGGGCCGCCGGATGTTGCACGAGAAGCCGAGATCGCCCTCGTAGAAGCAGCCGGCGATCCCGAGGCGGTCGAGGAAGCGCCAGTTCCGGAGCGCCACGTTCGCGACGAGGATCGGGCCGTGCCGGAAATGGTCGTAGGCCGCGCGGTGTCCGTCCGGCAGATCGGCCGCGATGTAGCGGTTCATCCACCCGCCGCTCGCGAGCACGACCCCGTCGGCCTCGACGGAGTACGCGCGATCTTCGTGCACGTAGGTGACGCGCACGCGACCGTCGCCGGTCCCGGTGTGGCGCACGTCGATCGCGGTGCACCCCAGCCGCAGCCGCACGGGCTGATCCGGCCGGTCGAGGGCGCCGAAGTCGATCGCCCCGTTGAGCACGTCCCCCAGCGTGCGCTCGCCCGCGATCCCGTCCGGCACGACGTCCTTCACGAAATAGCGGGCGATCCCCGCGTTCCCGCCGGGGAAGGAGTGGAAGGTCATGCCGTCGTAGCGGGACGGAAGCCCGAAGCCGGGGAGGTCGAAGTGCATCCCCCACCAGGCGGAGATGGCGTCGCAGCCGAGTCCGATGATGCTGGCGAGGATCGGATCCACGTACGCCGTCACCTCCGGCGGCAGGCCGAGCACGTCCTCGTAGTAGGCCTTGAGCGTCATGCCGTCGAGCCAGGGCCCGGGGTTGTCCGGCCCCCCCGGCGCGTCCGGGGGCACGTGGTCCGTGAGCCGCGCGTTGCGCCAGCGCTCGAAGCCCTCCCGAACCTCCGGCGTCCAGGGCGCGCGGGAGGGATCCCCCCACAGGTCGCTGACCCAGCCGCCCGAACCGCCCGACCAGCCGGGCCCGCCACGCCGCGTCCCGCCGAAGTAGTGCCCGATGGAGAACTGGTCCTGGACCCAGTGCATGAAGCCGTAGTTCTCGAGCGGGGCCTTCACCTGCCCCGCGTCCGGCGCGTACTCGAACTCGCGCGGGATGCCCAGCGTGGTGAAGTAGTCGTCCGGCTCCCCGGTGGGCGGGCGTATGCCGAAGTCGTTGGAGCCCTGCGGTCCGGCCAGGCGCACGCCGTCGACCATGATGTCGTTGCGTTTCGCCTCGCCGCCGAACACGGGGTGATTTTCGAGGACGAGACAGCGCCCGGCGGGCCGGTGACGCTTGAAGTGGTGCGCGGCGGAGAGACCCGCGAGTCCGCCCCCGACGATCACGACATCGAAGCGCTCCCCGGTGTCCGTCACCCCCCCGCCCGGAGCCCGCCCGTCGCGGACCCAGTGCGCCGAGCGGACGACCTCCGGCGTGTTCCCGTGCGAGGACGCGTAGTCCCCCACGCCGCCCGGCCCGTACCAGTCGGGTCCCAGCGCGTCGGACCACGGCTCGGACGCCACCCCCGGGACCGCGATGCCGCTGCCGCCTCCGGGAGCCTCGGTCCCGCACCCCAGGAGCGCGGAGCCCGCGATCCCCGCCCCCGCCAACTGGACGAAGTCGCGGCGCGTGATCTCCCGGTCGAGCCCGAGTTCCCTGTCCGACCTGCCCGTCCCGTCGCGGCTCATCGCACCCTCACTGCGTCGTCGTCCCGCTCGTCCGGTACCGCTCGAACCAGGCGAGGATGTGCTGCACCTTGCTGATGAGACCGCTCGGACGCGCGCCGATGCTGTGGTTCGCCTCGGGAATCCGCACGAGCACCGACGGCACCTTCCGGATCTTCAGCGCCTGGTAGAACTGCTCGGACTCCGACATCGGCGTCCGCCAGTCGACTTCGCCCGTGATGAGCATCGTCGGCGTCGTCACGTTCGCGATGTGGTGGACCGGCGAGCGCTCCATGTAGTGTTCGAGGTTGTCCCACGGCTCTCCCGGGAACCAGTAGTTGACGCCGCCGCTGCCTCCCATGTCCGCGGTCAGAACCCACGAATACCAGTTGATGACGGGCTTCTGCGACGCGGCCGCCGCGAAGCGGTCCGTGTGCGTCACGATCCAGGCCGTGAGCACGCCTCCGCCCGAACCGCCGGTGACGAACAACTGGTCCTCGTCGATGTAGCCGCGTGAGATCACTTCATCGACGCCGGACATGAGGTCGTCGAAATCGTAGCTCGGATACGCGTGGTGGATCTCGTTCCCGAAATCCTCGCCGTAACTCGTGCTCCCGCGCGGGTTCGTGTAGAGGACGACGTAGCCCGCCGAGGCGAAGAGCTGGACCTCGGCGCTGAAGCGGTCGCCGTAGTTGGCGAACGGACCGCCGTGGATTTCGAGCAGGAGCGGATACTTGCGGCTCGGGTCGAAGTCCGGCGGCTTCACGATCCAGCCCTGGATGTCCAGCCCGTCGTGCGAGGACTTGTACCAGACCTCCTCCGTCTCCCCGATCGCCTTCTGCGCGAACAGATCCTCGTTCAGATGCGTGAGGCGCTGCCAGTCGCCGCCGCGATTCGTGACCGCGAGGTCCGAGGGGTGGTCCGGCGTCCCGTAGGTGAAGGCGAAACGGTCGTTCCCGGAGGTGGAGAAGGTGCCGCCGCCGTACGGACGGCCGATCGACAGACCCTGAACGCTGGAGACGATATCCGTCACGGTCCCCTCGAGATCGACGTGGGCCAGCCGCGTGTTCCCTTCGGTGTCGTACTGGAAGAAGAGCCCCGCCCCATCGCTCGCCCAGTGCAGATTCCCGATCGAGCGGTCGAGGTCGTCGGCGATGAGACGCGAGCCGGACCCGTCCCGGTTCATGACGTACAGCTTCGACACCTGGTGCCCGAGGAAGCGGTCATCGTAGCCGGTGTAGGCGATCATCCCGCCGTCGGGCGACACCGTCGGACTCGAGTCGGGGCCGCGTCGGTCGGTCAGTTGCCGGATGGCCCCATCCGCCACGGCGAACTCGAAGATCTCGGAGTCCCGCACGTACTCCCAGTCGTCGCGCCGGGTGGCCGAGATCAGCAGGTGCTGCGAGTCGGGGGTCCACTCGGGCGTCCCGCCGTGGTTGTAGGGGCCGTGCGTGACCTGGCGCGGCGTCCCTCCCTCCGCGGGAAGGACGAAGACGTGGGAGTACCCGACCGGCAGGAAGCCCTGGCTGTCCGAGCGGTAGTAGAGCCGCTCGTACGTCGTGGCGGGCGGCGCCCACGTCGCGCCCTCCGGCTTTGCCGGCATCTGCGCGAAGGGCGGCGGCGTGTCCGGGACGAACATGCTGAAGGCGATCGTGCTCCCGTCGGGAGACCAGGAGAGCCCGCCCGGGCCTCGCTCCAGCTGCGTGAGCAGGGCCGTCTGTCCGGTGTCCATCCAGCGCAGGTAGAGCTGCGACTTCCCGTGCTCGTCGCTCGCGACGTAGAGGAGCCTCGTGCCGTCCGGCGACCAGCGCGGAGAGGAGAAGTTCGTCTGTCCGGTGAGGAGCGGACGGTGGTTCGAACCGTCGTAGTCGACGATCCACAGGTTGCTGCGCTGACGGTCCGTCATGATGTCCATCGAGGACCGCACGTAGACGACCCGGGAACCGTCGGGCGAGATACGGGGATCGCCCGCGACTTCGAGTTCGAATACGTCCGCCGGGCCGAAGTGATCCGGGTCCCGCTCCTGCCCGGCAAGCGGTGCGGCGGGGGCGACGATGGCGAGCGCGAGCGCGGCGGTGGCCACCCGGAAGGCGACCGCGGAGCTGACGACCCTGTGTTCTCCTGACGACGTCATGATTCCTCCTGGACTGCATTCGATCCCTGCGGGACGTCCCGTGGCAGTCAAGGTAGCGCCTTTCCCGCCGCCGGATAGGTTGCGCGGCATGAACGAGCGCGAGTTTTCGGTGCCGGAAACGATCCGCTGGGCCCCCGGGGGTCTGAGCGCCCTGATCCTCGACCAGACGCTCCTTCCCGGCGTCCACCAGGAGAAGGAACTCTCGACCCTCGACGACTTCATCGAGGCGATCGTCAGCCTGCGCGTGCGGGGCGCGCCGCTCATCGGGATCACGGCGGCCGTCGGCCTCGCGGCTCTGGCGCGCCAGTCCGCCGCGGAAGGGATCTCGGCGGACGCGTTGCGGGACCGGTTCGCCGGCTGGGCCGAGGGGCTGGCGAACGCCCGGCCGACGGCGATCAACCTCGTGTGGGCGGTCCGCCGCCTGCGGGCCCGGCTGGAGGCAGCCACCGGGGGCGCGGCAGAACTGGCCGCGGCGCTGGCGGCCGAGGCCGACGCCATCCACGAGGAGGACCGCCGCATGTGCCGGGCGATCGGCGAGCACGCGGCGGCGCTGCTGGCGGGCGGCGAGTCGGTGATCACGCATTGCAACGCGGGGTCGCTCGCGACGGGGGGCATCGGGACGGCCCTCGCCCCGGTCTACGTCGCGGCCGAGACGGGCCGCAGGGTCCGTGTGTTCGCCGACGAGACCCGGCCGCTCCTCCAGGGCAGCCGCCTCACCGCGTGGGAGCTTTCCCGGGCGGGCATCGAGGTCACCGTGCTCGCCGACAACATGGCCGGGTCGCTCTTCGCCTCGGATCCGCCGGACATCGCCTTCGTGGGCTCCGACCGCATCGCGGCCAACGGCGACGTCGCGAACAAGATCGGCACGTACCCGCTGGCCGTGCTGGCCCACCGCCACGGGGTCCCCTTCTACGTTCTCGCGCCCACCTCGACCGTGGACCTCGGCACCCCGACCGGCGCGGACATCCCGATCGAACACCGGGACCCGGACGAGGTCCGCCGCGGCTTCGGCCCCCTCCTCGCCCCCGAGGCGGCCGGCGTGTACAGCCCCGCCTTCGACATCACCCCACGCGAACTCGTGACCGGCATCGTCACCGAACGCGGCATCCACCGCCCGCCGTACACGGATTCCCTCGCCGCCGCCGTCCGCGCGGCCGAGGCGGAGCGGCGGCACCGGCCGACGTAGCCGTCGCGCTGCACCCGCCGGCTTCCGCCGCAGGTGCGCGGCTCGGCCAACGAGATGTGCCTACCGGTCGTGGTGGAGTATCGGGAGATAGGCTTTCCACGGACCCACCTCACCTTCGAACTGGTGCGCGACGACGCGCGTGATCTGGGCGATGTGGTTCAGGTCGTGGACGGCCCAGGTGGCGAGGAGTTGCCGTAGCGTGACCTCGCCCAGCTCAGGGTGAAGCCCCCCCGCGTCGAGATCCGCCCCTTCCTCGATGACCTCCCGCAGCGCCGCGAGTCCGGTCTCGCGCAGCGTCTCGAATTCGGTGAGCAACTCGTCCAGCGAGCGGTCGCGGGTGCGCTCGACGTGCGCGAACCGATCGAACGGCGGGAACGCCCGTTCGCGGCCGTGTTCGAGAATCCAGCGCGTCCGCGGCATCCAGTCGTCGATCTCGCCCTGGATGAGATGTCCCAGCACGCTGAAGGGGCTGAACGTCCCCTCGCCCTCGTCCGCATGCAGCAGGTCCGCCGGCAGATCCTCGAGCAGCACTCGCACGGTGCCGGGCGTGCGGGCGAGGAGCGTGAGGATGTCCTCCGCCAGTGCCTCGTCGTCGATGATCGCTTCGTTCGTCGTTTCCTCCGTCACGCGAACTCTCCTCCGGTCGCGGTGCATGAGACCCGTCGGAACGGAACCGTCGACCGCCACCTTTGCAACGGAACTCCGGAACCGCATCCTCCTTCGATCCGAAAGCGGGGCTTTGCCACGCGCTGCCAGGCGACGAACCGGACGAGATCTCCCGGCGTGAGCGACACGACACTTCCCCAGCACACATCCCGGGAACCGGGCTCCGGCCGGTTCGTGGAGCGGCTGCGTGGGGAAACGCCGACGATGACGGTCGAACTCCGGCCGCCGCGGAGCGGACTCACGCGCGGCGGCGCGATGGACATGTGGATCGACCTCTCGCACGCCATTCGCGGCCTCGCGGCGCGCGACGCCTTCCTCATGCTCACGGACAGCGCCGTGGGCGAGGAGGAGGAGGAGAACCTCCAGCACCTGACGGCCAACCTCGCGAACGAGGTCGACCCGTGGCGGGTGGTTCCCTTCCTGACCTGCCTCCACCCGCTCGACTACTGCCTGCGCTACGTCGACCGCGCACGAGCTCGCGGCGTCGAGAGCGTCACGGTCACGGGCGGAGACAAGGTGCGAGGCGCCGAACGCTGCGTTCCCCACGGATATCTGCTCCGGCGGAAGTTCCGGGAGCGGACACGGAGCCTGTCCCTCGGAGGCTGGGTCAATCTCCACCGTCCCATCGCCGAACAGATCGACTTCGCCACGGACCCCGGGTTCGAGGCGGACTACTACCTCACGCAGGTCGTGTCCCATCACGACCTGGGGCGGGCGGAGCACTGGCTGGAAGGCGCCGAGCGCGCGGGCCTGGAGATTCCCGGCTCGTTCGGCGTCTTCTACTACCGGAACGGCCGCCGGACGGTACTCGAACGGCTGTCCCGCTTCTTCCCCGTACCCGTGGATGCGGTCGCTTCGGCCTTCGAAGCGGGAGTCACGCCGGAGCGGCACTGCGCGGAGACGATCGTCGCCCTCCGGCGGCTCGGGGCCGCGCACGTCTACCTGTGCAACCTCGCTCCGCACCGCGCCGCCACCCAGTTCGACCGCATCATGACCGAGGTCGCGACCCTGGAGGCCGGCACGAGCTGATTGAGTCGCAGGGGGCACGTGCCGTTCCCGCGGGAACGTCCCGGCCCGAACTATTCGGTGGCGTCGAACCGGTTCAGCTTGCCGGACCAGTCGAGAATACGCCGGTCGGCCGTGAGCAGTTCATGCCCTTCCAGAGCCGTGGCGACGATGAGCCGGTCGGCCGGGTCGCCGTGCAAGCCCGGGAGCCGTCCCGCCCGCACGCCAATCAGTCCGCTGACCGGGATTTCGACGAGTCCGTGGGCGAGGAGATCGCGACGCAGGGCCTCCGGTTCCATGAGAAGGTCAAACCGCCCGCTGTGGACGCGCATCGCGATCTCCCAGAAGGATATGGCGGAGATCGCCGCGCGCCTCCGGGGTAGCGCCCGCTCGATCATCCGCCGGGCGCGCCGTCCGAGCCGGCGGTCCCCGCGCCCGTGCCATAGCAGGACGTGCGTGTCCAGCAGGATCAAAACAGATCCTCGTCGGCGTCGTCTCCGTCGTCCCACCACTCTCTGGGCATGGGCCCCACGATATCGCCATGGATCCGGATCACATCACGATACCGTCCGAACAGCGTCTCCGGTTTCTCCGCACAGGGCACGAGCTTCGACACGGGGCGGCCGTTCTTCGTGATGACGATCTCCTCGCCCGTCTCGGCGACTTCATCCATGAGCTTGAGACATTTCGCCTTGAACTCCGACGCTTTGATGGTCCGCGGGGCGCCCGCGGGCTGTTCGTGATCCGATGCCATCCGTCCACTCCGAGTGTGTCGTATGCCCTCAACGCGCCATCAATAGAACCATGGTCATGACCATGGTCAACTGATCTCCGAGCCCGCCCACAAGCCGGTATGCGACCCCGCGCCCGAGGCCGCACAGCGGTTGGGCCGCGTGAAGTGTTACCCGACCGTCGGCGCGGTACAGGCACGCTTGATGCCTCGGTCACAACCCCAGCACGAGGAAGATCCGAAGATGTTCACTCGACGCGACTGGCTCCGTTCCACCGCCGCCGCGGGCGCGGCTCTCTCTCTCAACCCCCGCATCCTGCGCGCGTTCGCGAGCCAGGAGATGATCACGCGGCCCATCCCCTCCACCGGGGAGGAACTGCCGATCGTCGGCCTCGGGAGTTCGGCAACCTTTCAGCGCGTGGCGCTCAGCGACGACCACACGCAGATCGAAGGCGTCATGCAGGCGCTGGTGGACGGCGGCGGCTCGGTGTTCGACACCGCACCCAGCTACGGGCGCGGGGCGTCCGAGAGGGCGGCGGGAGACATCTGCCGGAGGCTCGGGATCTCCGACCGCGTCTTCTGGGCGACGAAGGTGAACGTGGCCGGGCGGGGCGGGGGCTCCGCGGATCCGGACGCCGCACGGGCCCAGATCGAGCGCTCGTTCGAGTATTTCGGCGTGCCCGTCATCGACTGCATCCAGGTCCATAACCTCGGAGATCCGCCGGTGCAGGTGGGGATCCTCGAGGAGCTGAAGGCGGCCGGACGCGTCCGCTACATCGGGATCACCTCCACGAGCAAGCGGCAGTACCCGGCGCTCATTCAGTCCATGCAGGACTATCCCCTCGACTTCATCGGCATCGACTACGCGGTGGACAACGTGAGCGCGGCCGAGGAGATCCTGCCCCTCGCGGCCGAGCGCCGGATCGGCGTGCTCGTCTACGTGCCGTTCGGACGCACCCGGCTCTGGTCGCGCGTGGGGGACCGGGAGGTGCCGGAGTGGGCGAGCGAGTTCGACGCCCATTCGTGGGCGCAGTTCTTCATCAAGTTCGCGGCCGCGCACCCCGCCGTGACGGTGGTGACGCCGGCCACGAGCCGCGCGGAGCACATGGTGGACAACCTGGGCGGCGGGATGGGACGACTCCCCGACGAGGACCAGCAGCAGCGCATGATCGAGTACGTGAGCCAGCTCCCGGAAGCCGGCTGAGCGACCGGCTCCAGACCGCAGCCCGAGCCTGAACGGAGGCCCGGGAGGGACGTTCCCGCGGGAACGCCTTCCCGGGCCTTCAGTCGTTGACCTTCAGTCGTTTCAGGAGACGAGTTCGACCGATTCGTCGGCCGGATCCACCGGGGCGAGTCCCAGACGCTCCAGCTCGCGGTTCACGGCGGCCAGTTCCACGCGCCATACCTCGTCGAGGCGGGTCGTGTAGCCCTCGAGTTCGGCCACCATGATCTCGAACACCTCGTACATCCCGCTCCCGGGCCGGCCGTCGCCACGCTCCGACATCGAGAGCAGGTTCGCGAGCCGGTTGTTCACGCGGATCGGGAAGTTCAGCGGATCCTGGTTGCTGCGGTTCCGCACCTGGTAGATGTTCCCCTCAACCTCCGAAGCCGCCGTCCTGAGCGCCTCCGCGGCCTCCGCGAGCGCGGCGTCATCCGAGGCTTCGAGCCGGTCGTCGAGTTGCGAATTCACGCGCCGGATGGCGATCACGGCCGAGTTGGCCTCGTTCACCCGCGCCCGGATTCGTATCCCGAACTCGAACTGCTCCTGCAGGTCCTCGTCCGTCACGCCCTCGATCCAGGGGTGGCGGGCGACCTCGATCTCCGTCGTCCGCACCTCGCCGTCCGCCGTCAGCCGCACGGTGTACGTCCCCGGCGGCACGGCGGGCGACATCGTGCGCACGCCCCACAGGATCATGCCGGGGAAGGTCGCGGCGGGCGCGGTGCGAAGATCCCACTGCAGCATGTTCAGCCCCGCTTCGGCCGGCATCGCGGGTCCGGCCCAGCGGTCGCGGGCCGGGGTCGGCGCCGCCTCGCCCTCCGCGGCCGTCGAGTCCCCTTCCGCGGCCGGATCGGGGCGCGGCGCCGGCTCGTAGGTGCGCAGCACGGCGCCCGACGCGTCGAGAATCTCGAGCCGCGCCTCCTCCGGCGCCTCCCGGAACCACCACGAGAGCGTCGCCCCGTTGGCGGAGCGGTACGCGGTGGCCGGATCGAACAGCGCGACGGCCTCCTCCGTCAGCCCGGGGCGCGCCTGCCGCAGCGGCGCCAGGTTGTCGAGCACCCAGAACCCGCGGCCGTGGCTCGCGATCGCCAGTTCGTTGTGCTCCACGATGACGTCCGAGACCGGCAGGTCCGGGAACCCCGGGTTCAACTCCTGCCAGTTCGCCCCGTCGTCGTACGACACGTACATGCCGTGCTGCGTCCCGGCGTACAGCAATCCCTCCCGGTTCGGGTCCTCGCGCACCGCGTGCACGTAGGCCTCATCCCGGATCCCGTCCACGATCTTCGTCCACGTCGCCCCGTAGTCGTCCGTCTTCCAGATGTAGGGCGAGCGGTCGTTGAGGAGCGGCTTCCGCACCGAGATGTACGCCCGGCCCGCCCCGAACGCCGAGGCGTCGATCTGGCTCACGCGCCCGAAGTCCGGCATGTCCGGCGGCGTCACGTCCGTCCACGTCGCGCCGCCGTCGCGCGTCACGTGCACGAGGCCGTCGTCCGACCCCGCCCAGATCACGTCGATGTCCACCTTGCCCGGCCCGACCGAGAAGATCGTCGCGTAGACCTCCGGCCCGTTCATGTCCCCGGTGATCGGTCCGCCGGAATGGCCCAGCGTCATCGGGTCGGCGCGGGTGAGGTCGCCGCTGATCGCCTCCCAGTCATCACCCCCGTTCGTCGTCCTCCAGAGCCGGTTCGAGGAGGTGTAGAGGACGTTGGGGTCGATCGGGGAGAAGATGATGGGGAACGTCCACTGCCAGCGCTCCACCATCTCGCTCGCGGGCTCGCCCGAGTAGAACCAGGGATAGGGGTTCACCTCTCGCGACGTGCCGAGGCGGCGGTTGTAGCGGTCGAGGTAGCGCCCGTTGTTGGTCCCGGAGAAGAAGACGTCGATATCCTTCGGGTCCGGCGCGATGTAGCCCGGTTCCCCGCCCCCGGCGCGGTACGCGACCTCCATCGAACCCTCGGTGACGCTCGCGGGCTGGCCCCCGCCGAACGCGGGCGCCTGGCCGAAGCCGAACCGGCTCGCGTTCCAGGCCGAGGGCAGGCACAGCGTGCTGTTATCCTGCTGCGAACCGCAGACGTGGAAGGGCACGTGAGCCGTCGTCACGCCGTGGTAGAACTGGGCGGTCGAGAACTCCTGGTCCGTCCAGTGCTGCCCCGTGTCGAAGCTGACCGCGCCGCCGCCGTCGTTGGCCACGACGAGGTGGGCGGGATCCTCCGGGCTGATCCAGAGATCGTGGAAGTCTCCGTGCGTCCCGTTGTTGATGACCTCGTACGTCGCACCGCCGTCGGTCGAGCGGAAGAAGGAGGTGTTCTGCACGTACACGACATCGGGATCGTAGTGGTCGGCAAAGACGTGCGTGTAGTAGAAGGCCCGCTGCCGGATGCGGCGCTCGTCGTTGATCAGTTCCCACGTGTCGCCGCCGTCGTCGCTGCGGAACAGCCCCCCGTCGGCGTGCTCGAACAGGGCGTACACGCGATCCGAATCCGCGCTCGAAACGGCCAGCCCGATCTTCCCCACGACCCCCGACTCCGGCATGCCGGGGTTCCGGGTGATCTCCGTCCACGTGTCGCCCCCGTCGGTGCTCTTGAACATCCCGCTCCCGGGACCGCCGGAGGACATCGTGTATTCCTTGCGGAAGGCCTCCCACAGCGCCACGTAGATCACGTCCGGATTGTTGCGGTCGAGGGCGATGTCCACCGCGCCCGTGCGCTCATCGCGGAAGAGGATGCGCTCCCAGGTGTCGCCCCCGTCCGTGCTCCGGAAGAGGCCGCGCTCCTCGCTCGGCACGCTGTATTTCCCGAACGAAGCGACATAGACGATGTTCGGATCCGTGGGATGGATGCGGATATTGGCGATGGCGTCGGATTCGGAGAAGCCGACGTGCTCCCACGTCTCGCCCGCGTCCCGGCTCCGGTACACGCCGTCCCCCGGCATGATGTTGCCGCGGATGCAGGTTTCGCCCATGCCGATGAAGACGAGGTCCGGATCCGTCTCGGAAACGGCGACCGCGCCGACCGAGGCCGACGTGATCTTGAAGTCGGTGACCGGGAACCAGTTCTCGCCCCCGTCCGTCGTCTTCCACAGTCCTCCGCCGGTGGCGCCGAAGTAGCCCTCCAGCGGACGCCCCACGACACCGCTCGTGGCGATCGAGCGCCCGCCCCGGTCGGGACCCAGGTTCCGCCAGCGGTAGCCCGCCAGAAACGTGGAATCGAGCGTCACCGCTCCGGGCGCGACTTCCTGCGCCTCCAGCGGGCCCGAATGGCCGGGACCGGCGAATGGCATGAAGAGGGAAAGCGTCAGCAACGAAGAGAGGAGACGCGGGATGCGGTTCATGGCTTGGCTCCGGGGCGTAGTCGACGACGACGGATGATCGTCCGCCGAAGATAGACGCCGCTTTGGGGGCAGCGGAAGGCGGCCCGTCAGCCTCCGCCGGCGCCGTTGGCGGGTTGCTTCGGTCCGTCTGGGGTCGCCGAAGGTGACGGGGGAGCTTCGTCGAAGGAGATCCCGCCCCCGCCTCCCTCCATTGACGATCCAGGGGCGCACGGGTCACGCCGGCCTTGCGACCGGTGTACCTTGCCGGATGAATGCGATGCGTGGTGGTGCGCGGAAGGTTGCCGCGGAGATCTGGGGAATGGGGAGGGGGCGGGCCAGGGTGGGCTATCTCGGGCCGCCCGGAACGTTCAGCGAGCAGGCGGCGCGGCGTTACGATCCGATGGCGCGTCACGTGCCGCTCGGGGACATCGCGAGCGTCGTGCGGGCGGCGGATGAAGGGGACATCGACGAGGCGCTCGTCCCGCTGGAGAACAGCACGGAGGGCCCCGTCACGCTGACGACCGACCTCCTCGTCCACCAGACGGACCTCCGCATCCGGCGCGAAGTCGTCCTTCCGATCCACCACTGTCTGCTGACGGAGGGCGGCGTCGATTTCGACGGAATACGGATCGTCTATTCCCATCCGCAGGCGATCGCCCAGTGCCGGGGCTATCTGGCGCGCAAACTTCCGAATGCGGAAGCCATGGCCTCGCTGAGCACGGTGAGGGCCGTGGAGGACATGCGGATCGAAGGGCCGGGAGCGGCGGCCATCTCGAGCATGCGGGCGGCCGAGGTGCTTCACGCCTTCGTGCGCGAATCTCACATCGAGGACGTCCCGGGGAACCGCACCCGGTTCGCCGTGCTGGCGCGCGAGGATCACGAGCCGACGGGAAGGGACAAGACCTCGATCTGTTTCGACTTCGCGGCGGACGGTCCGGGCACGCTCTACCAGGCGCTCGGCGAGCTGGCGAACCGGCGCATCAACATGCTGAAGATCGAATCGCGCCCCGAGAAGAGCAGCCTCGGACGGTACATCTTCCTCATTGATTTCGAGGGGCACCGTACCGACCCCTTCGTAGCGGAAGCTCTGGACCGGATCAGGGAGCGCGCGTCGTCCTTCAAGATCCTGGGGTCCTATCCCAGGGCCTCCGACCCGGCCCCCTAGTCGGCCCCCGTAGCCTCCGGATCGACTATCCCGCGACCCGGGGCGGCGTTCCCAGTCGCGTCAGATTCGTCCCGAGGACTTCCTCCGCGGCGGCCGCCTGCGCGAGGAGCCTCAGGTCCGCGCCGGAGGGTCCCATCAACTGCAGACCGACGGGCATGCCCTCTCCGTCCAGCCCGGCGGGGAGCGAGATCGCGCACATGTCGAGCATGCTGGCCGGGCACGTGCCGGAGAGCATGGCGCGGTTGGCCTTCCGGTAGGCATCGAGCCGGCCGAGAGCGGGGAGCGGCGGAGGGGAGATGGGGAGCGTGGGCGCTGCGAGGAGGTCGATCCGTTCCGCCGCCAGCCGGGCGTGAACGCCGGCCGAGAGCGCGCGGCGGTGCTGGTGGGCGGCGATATACTCGAGCGCGGGCACGCCGCCCGCTGCTTCGAGCCGCGTTCCGATGATCGGATCCAGAAGTGGAATCCAGTCGGGCAGTTCGCGCTGCAGGAACTCCACGAACTCGGGCTGGACGATGGGGCCGGAGAGGTAGCGTTCCCCCGCGTCGTCCAACTCGGGAGCATCGAGTTCGAGTACGTCCGCGCCAGCGACGCGAAGCTCCTCCAGCGCACCGTTGACCACGGCGGCGATCCCGGAATCCGCGTCCGTCCACAGACGGGAAGCGGGGACCCCGATCCTCAGCCCCACAACCCCCTCCGGGACGGGGTCGGCCGGCTCGCCGCCGGCTGCCGCGAGCGGGTCGAGGGCGAGGAAGGCGTAACGCAGATCCTCCACGGTGTGGGCGAGCATCCCCACCGTGTCCAGCGACGTGCTGAGGGGGACGACGCCGGTGGTCGGCCAGCGGCCCGTGGTGGGACGGAGCCCGACGACCCCGGTCGCCGACGCGGGGATGCGGATCGAGCCCCCCGTGTCCGTGCCGAGGGCGATCCGGGCCGACCCTTCCCACAGGCTCACCCCGGCACCCGCGGACGAACCGCCGGGAGCACGGTGCTCGACCGGATCCCACGGGTTCACGGGCGTCCCCGTGTTGGGGTTCAGCCCGACGCCGCCGAAAGCGAACTCGACCGTGTGCGTCTTGCCGGCGAACACGGCGCCGAGCCGGCGCAGCGAGCTCACGAGGAACCCCTCGGGCCAGGCGGGGAGCGCCCGCTTCGTGCCGGCGTAAAGCGGGGTTCCGTCCAGGGCGTAGAGATCCTTGACGGAGACCGTGACGCCGGCGAGAGGACCCGGATCCTCGCCGCGGCCGGCGGCGGCATCGATGGCGTCCGCTTGCCGCCTCAGCGCCCCGGCGTCGAACGCGATGTAGGCGCCCAGGTCGCTGGCCTCGTGACGACGGATCGCGGCGTCCGCCTGGCGGCGTGCCCCGCCGCGACCCCTTCGGACGTCCGCCGCGACGCGACGGATGGGCGGGCGAGTCATCGTTCAGCCCTCGAGCACGGCGGCGGCGCGGTCGACCTCGTTTCCGGGGGTGCTGACGAGGGCGCCCGCAGCGTGAGGCCGCACCGCTTCCAGCACCTCGCGGGCCACGGCGACGCCCTCCCGCGCGGCCGCTTCGGCGCCTCGCGCCTGTGCCCCCGCCATGCGTTCCAGCACGTCGAGCGGCACGTCGACGCCGGGCACCTCGTGCGCCAGGAATTCCGCGTTCTCCAGGGACAAGGGGGGCCACAGGCCCACGAGGAGCGGAACGCCGAAGTCTTCGATCTCGCGGGCGAAGGCGAGGAACTTCTCCCGATCGAAGATGGGCTGCGTGACGGCGAAGTCCGCGCCCGCCTCGGCCTTCCAGGCGAAGCGCCGGACCTCCTCCTCCGGGTCGACGGCGCCGGGATTCACGGCGACGCCCTTCACGAACGAGGTCGGGGCGCCGATCGAGCTTCCCCCCGGGTCGAGGCCGAGGTTGAGCTGCCGGACGACGTTCGTGAGACCGATGCTGTCGATGTCGTACACGCCGCCCGTGTCGTAGGGGCCGCCACGCGGCGGGTCGCCGGTGATGAGGAAGACGTTGCGCAGACCGGCCGCGGCCGCGCCGAGGAGGTCGCTCAGCATGCCGAGCATGTTGCGGTCGCGGCAGCTGTAGTGCGGGACGGTCTCCATGCCGAGTTCGCGTTCGATGACGATCGCGGCGGGGAGGGCGGCAATGCGGCTCCGGTGCGCGGGGCCATCGACGATGTGGACGGTGTGCACGCCGGCGTCGCGGAGCCGGCCGGCTCCGGCCAGCAGTTCCCCGGGATCCCACCCGTGCGGCGGCGTCAACTCCACCGCCCCGACGAACTCGCCGCTGGCGAGACGCCGTCCGAGCGCCGAGCGGCCCGCGAGCGGAGGCGGCTCGGTCGCCGCGCGGCCGTCGGCCTCGCCCGGCTGGGCGACGGACACGCGAGCCGGGCCGGGGCCGTTGGTCCCGAGCAGCGTCGCCGTGAGGCGAGTGTGGTCGGGCGACGTGCCGCAGCACCCCCCCAGGAACCGGGCGCCCGCCGCCGCCATGCGCCGGGCGTAGCGGGCCATGTACTCCGGGCTCGCGAGGTAGATCTTCCGGTCCCCGATGTCGCGTGGCAGCCCCGCGTTGGGCAAGGCGGACACCGGCCGCGACGTGGCCGCCACCATGCGCTCGACGCCGAACAGCATCGAGGACGGGCCGACCGAGCAGTTGAGGCCGATGACGTCCGCCCCGGCCCGCTCGAGCGCCGCCGCCGCGGCCTCGATCGTGGCCCCGTACTCCGTGTGGCCCGCGTCTCCGAACGTCATCTGCGCGAAGACCGGCGCCGCCCCCGCGACCTCCCGCACCGCCCGTACCGCCTGCAGCAGTTCGTCGAGATCGGAGAACGTCTCCAGCATGAACCCGTCGACGCCGCCTTCCGCGAGCCCGGCGACCTGTCGCCCGAACAGGTCCGCCGCCTCATCCACCGACGTGGGGCCCCAGGGTTCGATGCGGATGCCGAGCGGCCCCATCGCCCCCAGTACCGCCGCGCGCCCCCCGGCCGCCTGCCGCGCGAGGCGCGCCGCCGCCACGTTGATCTCGTGCGCGGACGGCTCGAGGCCGAACGGCTCGAGTTTGACGGGGTTCGCGCCGAAGGTGTTGGTCTCGATGAGTTGCGCCCCCGCCCGCACGTAGTCGGCGTGGACGCCCAGCACCCGGTCGGGTTCCGTGAGGTTCAGTTCGTCGTAGCACTGGTTCACGAACACGCCGCTCTCGTACAGCACCGTCCCCATGGCGCCGTCGATCAGGTGGATCCCGTCTCCCTCGATCCACTCCCGCAGGCGATCGCTCATGCCGTCGCCTCCAGCGCCGGATCCCGGTCGTACCCGAGGTTGGGCGAGAGACGGCGCTCCGCCTCGGCGAGGGAGACCCCGCTGCGCGCGGCGTAGTCCTCCACCTGGTCGAGCCCGATCCGTCCCAGACCGAAGTAGCGGGCTTCCGACCGCGCGAAGTACCAGCCGGACACCGACGCGGCGGGATGCATGGCGTAGTTCTCCGTGAGGGTGATGCCGAGACGGCGCTCCACGCCGAGCAGATCGAAGAGGAGCGCCTTCTGCGAGTGGTCCGGACACGCCGGATAGCCCGGAGCGGGACGGATCCCGACGTAGCGCTCGGCGATCCGCGCCTCGTTGTCGAGCGTCTCGTCCGGCGCGTAGCCCCAGAGGTCCGTGCGCACGATCTCGTGCAGACGCTCGGCCAGGGCCTCCGCCAGCCGGTCGGCGAGCGATTTTGCGAGCAGGCTCCCGTAGTCGTCCACCGCCGCCTCGAAGCGGGCGCAGAGCGCTTCAAGGCCGATGCCGGCGGTCACGGCGAAGGCGCCGCTCCAGTCCGTGGCGCCGGCCGTCTCGGGCAGGACGAAGTCGGCCAGACTGACGTTCGCGCCCGAGGAGCGGTCCATCTGCTGGCGGAGGTGGGGCACCCGCAGCAACTCGCGACGCCCGTCCCCCGGCGCGAAGAGGACGATGTCGTCCCCGCGCGCGTTCGCCGGATACAGCCCCGCGATCGCGCGCGCGGTCAGGGATCCATCGCGGACGATCTCGTCGAGCAGCCGGCGGGCATCGTCGTACAGCGACCGGGCCGCTTCCCCCCGCTCCGGGTGGTCGAGCAACCGCGGGAAGCGCCCCTTCATCTCCCAGGTCTGGAAGAAGGGCGTCCAGTCGATGTAGCCGACCAGTTCCTCCAGCGGGAACGGATCGTACACGTGCACGCCCGGTTCACGCGGCGGCGGCACCGTCGCAGCCCCGGCGAGCGGGAGCCGGTTCGCGCGGGCCCGCTCGAGCGTCGCGAGCGGCCGCCGCCCTCCCCGGTACTCTTCGCGCACGCGCCGGTACTCGGCTCGCGTCCGCGCCACGAAGTCCGCCCCGCCGTCGTCGCCCAGGAGCTTCCCCACGACCCCGACCGCCCGCGAGGCATCGAGCACGTGCACGGTCGCCCCCGAGTACCGTTCCTCGATCTTGACCGCCGTGTGCTTCCGCGACGTCGTGGCGCCTCCGATGAGGAGAGGCACCTCGAACGCCTGCCGTTCCATCTCGCTCGCCACCCGCACCATCTCGTCCAGCGACGGCGTGATGAGGCCGCTGAGCCCGATCGCGTCCGCGCCGTGGGCCCGGGCCTCGGCAAGGATGCGGTCCGGCGGGACCATGACGCCGAGGTCCACGGTGTCGTAGCCGTTACACTGCAGCACGACGCCGACGATGTTCTTCCCGATGTCGTGGACGTCCCCCTTCACGGTCGCGAGGAGGATCGTTCCCTTCCCCGCCGCCTTTCCCTCCTTCTCCGCTTCGAGGTGCGGGACGAGGAAGGCGACGGCCCGCTTCATCACGCGCGCCGACTTCACGACCTGAGGCAGGAACATGCGCCCGCTCCCGAACAGGTCGCCGACGCGGTTCATCCCGGCCATGAGCGGCCCCTCGATGACCTGGAGCGCCTTGCCGTACAGGAGGCGCGCTTCCTCGGCGTCCTCCTCGATGTGCTCGACGATCCCCTCCACGAGCGCGTGTTCGAGCCGGGTTTCCACGCCCTCCGAGCGCCAGGCGTCGTCCACCCGGGTTTCGATCCCCTCGTCCCGGATCCGGCCCGCGAGATCCGTCAGCCGCTCCGTGGCGTCGGACCGCCGGGCGAGCAGGACGTCCTCCACCGCTTCGAGCAGTTCGGGGTCGATGTCGTCGTAGAGCGGAAGCCGCCCCGCGTTCACGATCCCCATGTCGAGTCCGGCCGCGATCGCGTGGTAGAGGAAGGCCGTGTGCATCGCCTCCCGCACGGCGTCGTTTCCCCGATAGGAGAAGGAGATGTTGCTGATCCCGCCGCTCGTCATCGCGCCGGGGAGCTCGTGCTTGATCCGGCGGACGGCCTCGATGAAGGCGACCCCGTACGCGTCGTGTTCCGCGATTCCCGTCCCCACGGCGAAGACGTTGGGATCGAAGATGATCTCACCGGGCCGGAAGCCGGCGCCGAGCAGGAGGCGGTAGGCGCGGGCGCAGATCTCCAGCTTGCGGTCCACCGTGTCCGCCTGTCCCCGCTCGTCGAAGGCCATGACGATGACGCCGGCCCCGTAGCGGCGGATGAGGGCCGCCTGTTCGAGGAACGCCTCCTCCCCCTCCTTGAGCGAGATGGAGTTCACCACCGCCCTTCCCTGGGTACACTTCAGCCCCGCCTCGATGACCTCCCAGCGCGAGGAGTCGATGACCGTCGGGATACGGGCGATGTCGGGTTCCGCCGCGATCAGGTTCAGGAAACGGATCATGGCGGCCTCGGAGTCGAGGAGGCCCTCGTCCATGTTCACGTCGAGAAGCTGCGCCCCGTTGACGACCTGATCGCGCGCGACCTCGACCGCCTCGTCGAAGTCGTCGTCCCGGATCAGCCGCCTGAAGCGGGCCGAACCCGTGACGTTCGTGCGCTCGCCGATGTTCACGAACAGCGTGTCCGGCCGGATCGCGAGCGGCTCGAGACCCGAGAACCGGGGCAGCGGCTCGATCACGGGAACCTGTCGCGGGGGCACGCCTTCCATGCGCTCCGCGATGGCCCGGATGTGTTCCGGCTCCGTCCCGCAGCAGCCGCCGACGAGGTTGAGGAGCCCGCGGTCCGCGAAGTCCCCCAGCAGGTCGGCCATGTGGGCGGGCGTGTCGTCGTAGCCCCCGAACTCGTTCGGGAGGCCCGCGTTGGGGTGGCAGCTCACGGGGACGTCGGCCGCGGCGGAGAGTTCCGCGACGTAGGGCTCGAGTTCCTCGGCTCCGAGCGCGCAGTTGAGACCGACGAAGAGGGGGTCCGCATGCCGGATCGAGAGCCAGAACGCCTCCACGGTCTGGCCCGACAGGGTCCGCCCGGAGAGATCGGTGATCGTGCCGGAGACGGCGACCGGCAGCGGCTCGCCGAGGTCCGCCTCGAGTTCGAGGATGGCGAAGATCGCGGCCTTCGCGTTGAGCGTGTCGAAGATGGTCTCGACGAGCAGCACGTCGGCACCGCCCTCGACGAGTCCCTCCGCCTGCTGTCGATAGGCGCGCGCGAGTTCGTCGAAGGTGACCGCGCGAAACGCGGGGTTTTCGACGTCCGGCGAAAGGGAGGCGGTCCGATTCGTCGGACCCATGCTCCCGAGCACGAAGCGGGGCCGCGAGGGATCCGCCCGCGTCGCCTCGTCGGCTTCGCGCCGGGCGATCCGCGCCGCCGCGGCATTGATGTCGTGGATGAGATGGGCGTTACCGGCCTCGGCGGAGATGCCGTAGTCCGCCTGGGAGATGGCCTGGGCGTTGAAGGTGTTCGTCGTGATGAAGTCGGCCCCCGCCTCCAGGTAGCCGCGGTAGAGGGACGCGACGGCGTCAGGGCGGGTGAGGCACAACACATCGTGGTTCCCGAACAGGGGCTGCGGATGATCCGCGAGCGGACCCGCGCGATAGGCCGCCTCGTCGAGGCCCAGCCGCTGGATCATCGTTCCCGCGCCGCCATCCATCAGGAGGATGCGCCGCTCCAGCGCCTCCCGAATCCGTGCGACGCGTTTTCCTCGCGCTTCGGACACGACGTTTCCCCCCAAAAAAAGACCCCGGCCGCCAAAGAATCGCGCCCGGGGCGTGGCTCTTTAGCGATTGTTTTACGTGGCTGCAATCCGCCTCAAATCACCACGTCCGGTACGCTTCGGCGAGCCAAAACTAGCGCGCGCCCGCCGAATGGGAAACTTTGCGCACGCGCGTAGCGGTCCGGGGCGGGGTTTTGCAGCGGACCGTTAAACAAGGTGACGGCGGGATGTGTTTGGGCGGATATGAAATACAGACATGGAGCGGGCCGCGCGGCGTTCTTCCTCGCGGCTCTTGCGATAAGCGGGATGGGGTGGGGGCTTTCCGGGCAGGAGGAGGGGCTCTCGCCGCCCGAAGGGCCCGAGGCGACGGTCTTCCGGGGCGGCGTGGCGCCGGCGGCCGTGGACGCGGTACGCCGCGAGGGCGCGCTCTCGATCGACGGCCGGCTCGACGATCCGGCATGGCAGCCGGCCCCCGTCATCACGGACTTCGTCCAGGGGATCCCCGTAGAGGGAGCGGAACCGTCCGAGCCGACGGAGGTTCGGGTCGTGTTCGACGACGCGGCGATCTACGTCGCCGCCCGCATGTACGAGAGCGACCCGGGCTCGATCCGCGCACGCCTCACGCGCCGGGATGAACGCGGTTCCTTCGATTCCTTCAAGCTCTCCCTCGATCCGAACCGCGACGGGCTGACCGGCTACGAGTTCGAGGTCAGCGCCGCCGGAGCCGAGACGGACCGGTATCTGTTCGGCGACACCCAGGAAGACACGAACTGGGACGCGATCTGGGACTCCGCCGTGCAGATCGACGCCCGGGGCTGGACGGTGGAGATGCGGATCCCGCTCTCCCAGATCCGCTACGAGGCCCGCCCCGGCATGCAGACCTGGGGGATCAACTTCGAGCGCCGGCGTCTCGAGACGAACGAGACGGTCTACTTCGCCCTGCAGTCGCGCACGGCTCGCGGGCGAGTCAGCCAGTTCGGCACGATCGACGGGCTGCAACTCCCGCAGTCGAGCCGCAGGTTCGAGGTCCGGCCCTTCGCCGTGTCCCAGTACCACACCGCCCCCGCGACGCCGGGCAACCCGCTGTTCGACGGCACCGAGATGGAGCCGCGCGGCGGCCTCGACATGAGCATGGGGATCGGCTCCGCCTTCAGCCTCGACGCGACCATCTATCCCGACTTCGGCCAGGTCGAGGTGGACCCGGAGGTCATCAACCTCACGGCCTTCGAGACCTTCTTCCCGGAGAAGCGCCCGTTCTTCGTGCGCGACGCGCAGATCTTCACCTTCGCCGGCTCGCGCGGCGGTCGTTTCGGCGGCGGCAAGGCGCTCTTCTTCAGCCGGCGGATCGGGCGGGAACCGCGGGGGTCGGGACCCTACGATGCCGACTTCCACGAGGAGCCGACCCAGACCTCGATCCTGGGGGCGGCGAAGCTGACCGGGCGCACGAGCGGCGGGCTCTCCGTCGGGGCGCTGGCCGCGGTAACCGGGCAGGAAATGGGCAACGCGTACTTCGCGGAGGGCGACCACCTGACCCCGTTCGTGGCTGAACCGCAGGCCGAGCACGCCGTGCTGCGCCTCCAGCAGGACTTCCGCGGCGGCGCGAGCAAGATCGGCCTCATCGGCACCGGGCTCAAGCGCGAACTGCCCGCCGATGGCACGTTCGATTTTCTTCCCTCGGAGGCGTTCAGCTTCGGCGTCGATTTCGAGCACCAGTGGGGCGGACGCCGCAGCCGGGATTTTCGTCTCTGGGGCTTCTACTCGAGCAGTCTGGTTCGCGGTTCGAATGCCGCCATGCTCCGCCTTCAGCGGAACCCGAACCACTACTATCAGCGTCCCGACGCCCCCCACCTCGCGATCGACTCCACGGCCACGTCCATGTTCGGCAGCGACTGGCGGGTG
The DNA here is from genome assembly GCF_965208695.1 of Candidatus Palauibacter irciniicola. Classification (GTDB taxonomy): domain Bacteria; phylum Gemmatimonadota; class Gemmatimonadetes; order Palauibacterales; family Palauibacteraceae; genus Palauibacter; species Palauibacter irciniicola. The sequence goes on along the minus strand of NZ_OZ242352.1, from coordinate 1,052,875 downwards.
CAGTTGGAGCGGGAAAGCGAACACTGGACGTGGGGCGCGTGGGCGGGCCAGCAGACCCCCGGCTTCGAGATCAACGACTTCGGATTCCTGACGAGCGGCGAGCGCCTGGACGTGGGCGGCCGCATCAGCTACCGGAACATCAGGCCCGGCAACCTGTTCCGGAACTACAACATCAGCCTCTTCACCTTCCACAACTTCCGTCATTCGCTGCTGGAGGGGAACCTCAGGGATCGCTCGAACTGGGCGCGCGCCCACGATGCGGGCAGCGCGTGGTTCAGCGGACGGTTCACGTTCCTCAACAACTGGGGCTTCAACCTCAACTTCTCGTATTCCCCGCAGACCCAGTCCGACACGCAGACGCGCGGGGGTCCGCTGATGACCGAACCCGCGGAGTTCGGCGTCCGGGTGGATGCGAACACGGACCGGAGCCGGTCCTTCCACGTGTCGCCGAACTTCTCCTACCGGATGGCGGATCAGGGACGCGGCCACGACATGAGCACCGGTCTGAACATCTCCTACCGGCCGCTGCCGAACTGGCGCGTGTCCGTGAACCCGAGCTTCAACGACCGGCGGGACGGCGCGCAGTACGTGACCCGGACGACCACCCTGAGCTACGAGCCGACGTTCGGCACCCGGTACCTGTTCGGGGATCTCCACCGCAGGGGTTTCTCGATGGAGACCCGTCTGAACGTGTCGTTCACGCCCGACCTCAGCCTTCAGCTCTACGCGCAGCCGCTGCTGACGTCGGGCGACTATGTCGGCTATCGGCAGCTTGCAGCCGCCGGCACCTTCGACTTTCTCGACCATGAGGAGGGGCGGGTCTACCGCTTCAACGGCATCGTCACGGGCTGCACCGGGGGGACGACCTGCACGCGCGATGGCGTGCGCCATTTCGACTTCGACGGCGACGGCGAACTGGACTACCTGACCAGGGACCGCGACTTCAACGTCCGCTCCCTGCGCGGAAACGCGGTCTTCCGCTGGGAGTACCGCCCGGGTTCGCAGCTCTTCCTCGTGTGGCAGCACGCGCGCCGGGAGAACGTTCCGTTCGGCAGTTTCGACCTCAATCGTGACCTGGAGGGGTTGTTCTTCGCGCCGGCGGAGAACGTCTTCATCGTCAAGGTGAGCCACTACCTCTCCATCTGACCGGCTGCCTCCCGGTCCGACCGGTCGCGCCCGGCCCGGATTCTGGCGCGACCGGTGTCGAAACGGCTAACGTCCCGCTCCCCCGCCCGCGGAGACGAACGCCTTGCCGACAACCCCACTGCATCTGGTCGAAGTGACGCTTCGGGAGATCGAACTCCCGCTCCGGGAGCGGTTCATCATCTCATCCGGATGGGTCGAGAACCGCCGAATCCTCCTCCTCGAACTCCGCGACGAAAGCGGCGCCACGGCCTGGTCGGAGTGCGTGTGCGGGGAGCAGCCGAACTACTCTCCCGAGACCGTGGACACCGCGCGGCTGGCGTTGCGGCGCTGGCTCCTGCCGCGGGTGCTGGGCCGGGAACTCCATGGCCCGGAGGCCGTGAGGCCCCTCCTGGATGAGGGCGTTCAGGGTCATCCCATGGCCAAGGCCGCGATCGAGATGGGCATCTGGGGCCTGAGCGCCGAGGTCGCGGGCGTCTCCCTGTCCGAACTCGTCGGAGGGACGCGCGCCCGGGTGGCGACGGGCATCTCGCTCGGCCTCCAGCCTTCGCCCGCCGCGCTCGTCGAGAAGGCGCGGCAGGCGGTCGACCAGGGCTACGGCAAGGTCAAGCTCAAGATCAGCCCGGAGAAGGACATCGAGTACGTCGGGGCGGTGCGCGACGCGCTCGGACCCGAGCAGGCGCTGGCGGTCGACGCGAACGCGGCCTACACGCTGGACGACGCGGACCGCCTGGCGGAGCTCGACGCGTTCGGGCTGATCATGATCGAGCAGCCGCTGGCGGCCGGCGACCTCGTGCGCCACGCCCGGCTCCAGGAGCGGCTCGCCACGCCCGTCTGCCTCGACGAGTCGATCGTGGACCCGGCGTCGTGCGAGGACATGCTCGCGCTCGGCAGCGGGCGGATCGTGAACATCAAGCCGGGTCGCGTCGGCGGGTTCCGGAACTCCCGCGAGATCCACGACATCTCGGCGCGGGCCGGCGTTCCCGTGTGGTGCGGGGGGATGCTCGAGAGCGGGATCGGGCGGGCCTACAACGTCGCGCTGGCTTCCATGCCGAACTTCCGTCTTCCCGGCGACCTCTCGCCGAGCGCCCGCTACTGGGAACGCGACATCGTCGGTCCCGAGTGGACGATGAGCGCGGACGGTTTCGTGACGGTGCCGCACGACCGGCCGGGGCTCGGCGTGGAAGTGGACATCGAGCGCGTGGAAGCGCTCACGCGGCGGAGCGAGAAGATCGCCCACGGCGGCGTCCGCGTCCCGGCGTGACGGAGTTTCGCGCGCTCGAGACGCTCGAGGAGTGGCGTGCGTGCGTACGGCTGCAGGAGATGACCTGGGGGGAAGGGTTCTCCGACATCGTCCCCGCCTCCGTCCTCCAGGTCTCGCGGAAGATCGGAGGCTTTGCGGGAGGGGCGTTCGAGGACGGCCGCATGATCGGTTTCGTCTATTCCCTGCTGGGGCGGTTCGAGGGTGTGCCGTCGCACTGGTCGCACATGCTGGCCGTCGAACCGTCCGCGCGCGGACGGGGCCTGGGCCGCGACCTGAAGCTGTTTCAGCGGGAGTCTGTCCGGTCCGACGGCATCCGCACCATCTTCTGGACGTACGACCCGATGGTCGCGCGCAACGCGCACTTGAACCTGAACCGGCTCGGCGCGACGGTGCTGCGCTACGCACCGAACATGTACGGCGCCGATACGGGGAGCCCCTTGCATGGCGGCGGAGAAACCGACCGGTTCATCGTGCGCTGGAATCTCGACGGCCCGGAGACCCGCCAGGCCCTCGACGAGGGATCCCGGCGCTCGGCCCGGCGGCTCCACGTGCCGCTTCCGGACCCGGCGCGCGTCGTGGCCCGGCCGGGAGGGCACGGCGTGGCGGGCGGCGGACTGCCCGCGGGCGACGAGGTCTTCGTCGAGGTGCCGGCCGATGTCGAATCGCTGCCACCCGACGGGTCGCTCGTGCGGTGGCGCGAAACGGTGCGGGACGCGTTCCTGGCCTACCTCAGGAGGGGATATGCGGTGGAGAGCCTTGTCAGAAATCCCTCGGCGAACCGGTGCTTCTATGTCCTGCGCCGGAACGGGTGACGTGAGCCCGCCGGTCGCGGCGTCCCGCGGACGGATGTGGGCGGCCGGCATCCTGGGGCTGCTTGCTCCCCTCGCGCCATCCACGGCCTCGGCTCAGAGCCCGTATTCCGTCGAGGACATCCTCGCCGCGCCTTTCGCCACGGACCTCGTCGCCGCCCCGACCGGCGCCGCGTTCGCCTGGATTCGATACGACCGGGGCGCCCGCAACATCTGGATCGCGGAGGGCCCGGAGTACGTGGGCCGCCAGCTCACGAACTGGACGGAGGACGACGGCCAGGATCTGTCCCAGCTGCGGTTCACGCCCGACGGGCGCCAGGTCCTCTTCGTGCGCGGAGGCGGACCGAACCGGTCGGGCGAGATTCCGAACCCGCGCTCCGAACCCGAGCCGGCGACACAGATGGTGTGGGTCGCCGGGCTCGACGGAACTTCGCGGCCTCTCGCCGAAGGGAGTGCCCCGGCCATCGCGCCGGACGGGCGCACGATCGCCTTTCTGAACCGCGGACAGATGTTCACGCTTACACTCGATGGCTCGGCGCCCCCCGGTCCCCTGCTCCGCATCCGCGGGAGCGCGGGGTCGCTGGCGTGGTCCCCGGACGGGGGCCGGCTCGCCTTCGTCAGCAACCGCGGAGATCACGCGTTCGTCGGCGTTTTCTCGCTGGACGAGGGGTCGGTCCGCTATCTCGATCCGAGCCTGGACCGCGACGGCAGCCCCACGTGGTCGCCGGACGGGACGGCCGTCGCCTTCATCCGCGTCCCGAACGAGGGGACGCAGTTGCCTTTCACCCCGCTCCGCAGCGCCCTGCCGTGGTCGATTCGCGTGGCGGATGCCGCCACGGGGGAGGCGCGCGACGTGTGGCGGGCTCCACCCGGCCGCGGGAGCGCGTTCCAGGCCATGACCGGGCCTTCGCTGATCTGGCTCGCGTCGGACCGGCTCGTCTTCCCGTGGGAACGCGAAGGCTGGCACCAGCTGTACTCGGTTCCGGTCGCGGGAGGCCCCGCCACGCACCTGACGCCGGGCGACTTCGAGGTCGAATCCGTGCTCCCGTCGCCCGACCGGGAGTCCGTCTATTACGTCTCGAACGCGGACGACATCGACCGCCGACACATCTGGCGGGTCGCCGCCGAGGGTGAGCCCGAGGCGCTGACGTCGGGGGACGGCATCGAGTGGAACCCGGCGGTGACTCCCGACGGGGTGCTCGCATACCTCGCCGCCGACGGTCGAACGCCGGCCCACGCCGAGGTGGACGCGGGCGGGGAGCGGCGTCCGCTCGTCGACGGGTTCATGCCCGACGTCTTCCCGTTCGAAAGCCTCGTGGAGCCGCAGCAGGTGACGTTCGAGTCCGAGGATGGGATGCTGATCCACGGGCAGCTCTTCCTTCCGCCCGTGTCGGTGGAAGGCGGACGCCACCCGGCGGCGGTCTTCTTCCACGGCGGGTCGCGGCGGCAGATGCTCCTGGGCTGGCACTACATGCGGTACTACCACAACACGTACGCCCTGAACCAGTACCTGGCGAGCCGCGGCTACGTCGTCCTCTCGGTGAACTATCGCAGCGGTACCGGCTACGGGCTGGAGTTCAGGGAGGCGCTGAACTACGGCGCGCGCGGCGCCAGCGAGTACCGTGACGTCGTCGCGGCGGCCCGCTACCTCGCGGAACGGGATGACGTGGACGCCACGCGGGTCGGGCTGTGGGGCGGTTCCTACGGCGGCTACCTCACTGCGCTCGGCCTCGCGCGGAACTCGGATCTCTTCGCCGCGGGAGTCGACATCCACGGGGTACACGACTGGAACGTGGTCATCCGGAACTTCGTCCCGTCCTACCAGCCGGACGCGCGAGAGGCCGTCGCCCGACTCGCCTTCGAGTCCTCGCCGATGGCGTGGATCGACGGCTGGCGTTCCCCGGTCCTGCTGATCCACGGTGACGACGACCGCAACGTGCCGTTCTCGGAGTCCGTGGATCTCGTCGAGTCGCTCCGGAAGCGGGGCGTCGAGGTCGAGCAGCTCGTCTTCCCGGACGAAGTCCACGGCTTCCTCCTGCACCGGAACTGGGTCACCGCCTTCGAGCGGTCCGCCGAATTCATGGACGCACACCTGCGAAAGGCCCCCGCCACGGGAGGCGCGAACCCGTGACTCCCCGCATCGCGGGGCAGCTTGCGCTCGTCACGGGAGCGAGTTCGGGGATCGGCGAGGCCATCGCCCGCCGCCTGGCCGGCGACGGCGCGAACCTCGTGCTGTGGGCGCGCAGGGAGGAGCGGCTCACCCGCCTCGCGGGAGAGATCGCGGCCCGGAGCGGGGTCGCCGTGGACATCGGCGTCGTCGACATCCGCGACCACGACGCGGTCCGGGGGGAGGCGGAGCGGCTCATCGCCGCCCGCGCCGCCCCCGACATCCTGGTCAACAACGCCGGCCTCGCCTCGGGCATGGCGCTCGTTCACGACGCCGATGTCGCCGACTGGGACCGGATGATCGACACGAACGTGAAGGGGCTCCTCTACGTGACGCGCGCCTTCCTCCCCGCCATGGTCGAGCGCGATTCGGGGCAGGTCGTCAACATCGGCAGCATCACCGGCCGACAGGTCTACCCGCGCGGGAGCGTCTACGCCGCCACGAAGTACGCCGTGCAGGCGATCACCGAAGGGACGAATCTCGATGTCCTCGGCACCGGCGTTCGCGTGTCGGGCGTCCATCCGGGTCTCGTCGAGACGGAATTCTCGCTCGTGCGCTTCAAGGGCGACGAGGACCGCGCGCGAGCCGTGTACGAGGGGGTGGAGCCGCTCACCGGGACGGATGTCGCCGACGTCGTGTCCTACGTCGTGAACGCCCCGCCCCACGTCAACCTGGCCGACGTCGTCGTGTTCGGAAAATCCCAGGGCAGCGTACACCACTTCCACCGCGACGGGGGATGAACGTCGTCGGCATCGGCGGGCTCTACGTCGCCTGCCCCGAGCCCCGTCGGGTCCGCGACTGGTACCGGCGTCACCTCGACGTCCGCTTCTCCGAAGATGGCGGCGCCCGGTTCGCGTGGACGCACCCGGACACCGGGACCGTTGCCGTCAGCGAACTCGTTTTTCTCGATGAGGCGGCGCCCCGCTTCGATCCCGGGGGGCAGCCGTTCGTCATCCGCTACCTCGTGCGTGACCGCGACCCGAGGGCCGACCCGCTCGAAGGACGCGACTGGATCCTGGACCCCGATGGGTGGAAGGCGGAGTTCGCGGAGTTGACCCCGTCCACCGAGCCTGCGACCGATCACGGGGCCGTCGAGGGCATCGGGGGCGTCTTCTTCCGGTCCCCGGACCCGAACGCCAGCAAGGCGTGGTACGAGAAAGTCGGGATCCGGCCGGGCCCGGACGGTTACGTGACGTTCCCGGCCCGCTCGGTGGACGGGACGGACACCCTCACGGTGTGGGAGGTCTTCCCGGCGGATACGACCTACTTCGATTCGCGGGGCGAGAGCAGCCCCCATCCCTTCATGCTCAACCTGCGGGTCAGGGACCTCGACGGACTCGTCGAGTCGCTCGAGGCACGGGGCGTCTGGGTCGACCCGAATCGAGAAGCCTACGAGTACGGGAAGTTCGCCTGGGTCCTCGACCCGCTCGGAGCCCGGGTCGAGCTGTGGGAGCCCCCCTCCGCCGCAAGCTGACGCCGTCTTCGCCTTCCCGTCTCCGGCGGTCCTCCCTTGCACCATTCCGATATATCGGATACTATTTCGATATATCGAGACCGGTCGGAAGCGGGAGGGATAATGTTCACCAGCAAGGATGGATTCGGCGCCTGGGCAAACTGCTGCGGCCCCGGCGTTTTTCGTTTCGGCGGGGGACTCGGGGGCAACCGGCGCGTCGTCCGGAAGGGGGAGCTGAAGTTCGTCCTCCTCCGCCTCCTCTCGGACGAACCCATGCACGGCTACGAACTGATGCGGCGGCTGGAGGAGGAGTCCGGCGGCCTCTACACGCCGAGTCCCGGCTCCGTCTACCCCACCCTGCAGTTGCTCGAGGACCAGGGGTACGTGTCGTCGACGCAGGAAGACGGGAAGCGCGTCTACCGGCTGACGTCCGCGGGGCGCGATTTCCTCGAGGAGCACCGCTCCCGCACCCGCGACATCTTCGGCCGCTTCGTCAACATGGGCGAGCGCTTCGCGGGATCCGCGATGCGCGACGTGACGCGCTCGTTCATCCACCTCGCCCAGGTGAGCTTCGAGCGCGCGACGGGCGGACAGGGCGATCCCGAGACGCTCGCAAGGGTGAAGTCGATCCTGGACCGCGCGGCGCGCGAGATCGAGAGCGCGTGGCCCGAACCCGGGGCCGCGGCCTCACGGGAGGGTTGAGCGATGTTCGAGATCGTCTTCCTGGGAGGCATCGCGGCCGTGATCTACCGCAGGCGCGTGCGCGCAGGCGACTGGAACCGGGGTGACTTCCACCGCCTCCTCCTTGGCGTGGGTCGCGCGGTAAGCCGCGCGGTGGCCGCCGCGTTGAAGTCGTGGCCCGGTCTCCTGCGACAATGCGCCGCCGATGTGAAGAGTCTTGCCCACGACCTGACGGGCATCGTCCGGACCCGGAGGCCACGCGCCATCCCGACGCGACACGCGCGCCTTGAAGCACCGGTGACGGATGTCGCGGCGCCGACCGAAGCCGCGACGAAGGCGGAGAGCCGGATCTTCTCCCGGCTCCAGCGCCGCTACGTCTCGGGCAGGATCAGCTTCTCCGAGTACGTGGAGGGAGTGCGGCGCCTCCGAGGCGAAGGCGCCGCGCTTCAGGGCCTGGGCGGCAAGGCCCCGCCGCGCTCGGACGGCGAGGCCGGGAGGCTGGCGGCGGAGCGCTAGTGCTTGCGGTGCCTCTCCCAGGGGCTCCGGGTGAAGTAGGACTCCGTCATCTCCTTGATCTGGGGCGCGAGGAAGATCAGCGCGATCAGGTTCGGGATGATGACGATGGCCAGGAAGATGTCGCCGAGCGACCACACCACGGCGAGCGGAAGCACGGCCCCGACGAAGTGCATCGCGACGAAGATGAGCTTGTACGGAATGATCGCGTTCGGCCCGAACAGGTAGTTCGCGCAGCGGTCGCCGTAGTAGCTCCATGAGATCGCCGTCGAGATCGCGAACAGGAAGACGGAGAAGATCACGATGTAGTGGCCCCAGTCGCCGAGCGGCGACAGGCCGCGCTGGAATCCCATCTGCGTCAGCGGCGCGCCCGTCTCGTAGGCCTGCCCGTAGAGGACGGCCAGTTCCCGCCCGTCGTCGGCGATCGCGACCGCCCGCGCCGGATCGACGGCCCCGCTGAACGGCTGCGTCTGCGCCTCGTCCTCGAACAGCTGCGGCACGGAGACCTCGTGCCACGCGAGGTGCGGCTCGCTCGTCACGCCCGGCCGTCCGATCGTGTAGCGGATCGTCCCCGTGGGCTCCGTGGGCACCGAGCTTCCGCCCTCGTCGAGCACGACGTAGCTGATGTCCCCGCCTTCGAGCTGGATCGCGGTCGGGACCTGCGAGTTCCACGCGCCGGTCATGATCACGACGAGTGCGGTCATCGTGACGATGACGATCGTGTCGATGAACGGCTCGAGCAGCGCGACGACGCCCTCGGAGACCGGTTCGTCCGTCTTCGCCGCCGCGTGCGCGATCGGCGCGGACCCCTGCCCCGCCTCGTTCGAGAACAGCCCTCGCCGCACCCCCCACATGAGCGTCACGAGGAAGGCGCCGACGCCGGTGCCCGCCACGCCGGCGGTCGGATTGAAGGCCTCGCTGAAGATGAGCGCGAAGGTCCCCGGCACCTGGTCGAGGTTCAGGATGATGATGATCATGGCGGCGGTCACGTAGACGATCGCCATGAACGGAGCCAGGATGCTGGTCACGCGGCCGATGCGCTTGATGCCGCCCAGGATCACGAGCGCGACGATCGTCGAGGTCGTGAGGCCGGTGATCCACTTGGCGATCCCGAACTCGGCCAGCATCGCGTCCGCGACCGTGTTGGCCTGGTTGGCGTTCCCCGTCATGAACGCCGTCAGCCCCAGCATGACCGCGAAGAACGCCGCCACCGGCTTCCAGCGCGGGCCCAGCCCCTTCTCGATGTAGTACATCGGTCCGCCCGACACCGTCCCGCTGTACTTCGCCGACGACTCGTCGACCTCGCGGTACTTCTGCGCCAGCGTGACCTCGCTGTACTTCGTCGCCATGCCGAGGAAGGCGGTCATCCACATCCAGAAGAGGGCTCCCGGACCTCCGAGGTGGATGGCGATCGCGGCGCCGGCAATGTTCCCGATGCCCACCGTCGCGCTGAGCGCCGTGGTCAGCGCCTGGAAATGCGACACGTCGCCCGGATCGTTCGGATCGTCGTATCGGCCCGTGGCCACCGCGACGCCGTGCGCGAACTTGCGGATCTGCGGCAGGCCGAGCCGGAGGGTGAGGTAGGTCCCGATGCCGAGGAGGAGCAGGACCTGAAGCGTCAGGCGCTCTCCTCCGATCTCGATCCCGAACTGCGCGACGTTGCGGTCGAGCCAGTCTACGATTGTGGCGAAGTCCATGCGCTGTCCCCGTTAGCGGCGAGTGAGCACGACACTGGAGGCCGGCTGAGTTTGGCCCCGTGCCGCTGAGGCTGCAACGGGTAGGGGAACGAGACGGGGCGGATCGGGGTCGCGGGACGAGTCGGCGCCGGGGTGTGTCGCGCGCGTCACGGTGCGGTAACTTCGTTCGCGCTCCGGGCGCTCCCGCGCCCCGTTGCGCCCCAGCCCCGGTCGTGACGAGAACCCCCGCGGAAGCAAGGAGACAAAGAGGGACGTGGGTCCAGACGACAAGATCCCCGGCCGCTTCGGGCGGCTGCCGGAACTCGCGAACGACCTCTCGTGGACGTGGAACCCGGAGGCCCCGGCCCTCTTCCGGGCTATCGATCCGCCGCTATGGCGCCGTACGCGCCACAACCCCGTGGCGCTATTGCGAACCGTCGGGGAAACGCGGTGGCGGGAACTGGCCGCTGACGACGGCTTCCTGCGCCGGTACGACGCGGCGTGCCATGCGCTGGACCGGGTGTCGGGCGGCGGGGCGAACGCGGCATCCACCTGGTTCGCCCGGAGATACCCCGGGCTCGCCGAGGGCCCCGTGGCGTACTTCTGCGCGGAATTCGCGTTGCACGAGTCCATCCCCATCTACTCCGGGGGACTCGGCGTGCTCGCCGGCGACCACCTCAAGGCGGCGTCGGAACTGGGCGTCCCCCTCGTCGGCGTCGGGCTGATGTACGCGCACGGCTACTTCGACCAGACGCTGGGGCCGGACGGCTGGCAGGAAGACGCGGACGACCCGCTCGACCCCGACCTGACGCCGCTGGAGCGGCTGCGGGGCGCGGATGGCGTCCCCTGGCTCGCCTCGATCCGCGGCGGGGGCCGCCGCATCCATATCGGGGCCTGGAGGCTGCGCGTCGGCCGCGTCTCGCTGTACCTCCTCGACACGGACCTCGAGGAGAACGACCCGGTGGACCGCGGCCTCTCCCACCAACTCTACGCGGGCGGCGCGGATCACCGGCTGCGGCAGGAAGCCATCCTCGGCGTCGGCGGCGTGCGCGTGCTCGCCGCGCTCGGGATCGAGCCCGGGGCGTGGCACGCGAACGAGGGACACGCGGCGTTCATGATGGTGGAGCGCGTGCGTCGGCTGATGACGGGTGGCGGGTCCTTCGCGGACGCGGTGTCCCGGGTCCGCGCCTCGACGGTGTTCACGACGCATACGCCCGTCTCCGCGGGCCATGACGTGTTCTCCCACGCACAGATGCGTGAATGGATCGGAGAGACGTTCTGGGAGGAGATCCCCCACCGCGAGGAGCTGCTGGGACTCGGTCTCCATCCGGATGACGAGGCGCAGGACCGGTTTCACATGACGGCGGCGGCGATCCGACTCTCGCGGCGAGTCAACGGCGTTTCCGCGCGACACGGGCGCGTGAGCCGTGAAATCTGGCGCGGCCTCTGGGAGGACCGGGCGGCCGGAGAGGTGCCGATCCGGCACGTGACGAACGGGGTCCACCTCGCCACGTGGATGAGCGACGACATCGCCGGCCTCCTGGACGAATGGCTCCCGGACGGCTGGCGACACGGTCCGGGAGACGAAGCTGAGTGGCGCGGGGTGCGCGACGTTCCCGCGGAGGCGCTGTGGCGGGTGCGACAGCGGCTGAAACTCCGGCTCCTCGATCTCATGCGGGACGAGGCCAGGCGCAGGTGGCCCGGCCACTGGCCGGAGTCGGCTCACCTGGCCGGAGCCGGCACGCTCATGAGCCCCGGGCCGCTCACGATCGGATTCGCGCGGCGCTTCGCGACCTACAAGCGCGCGGACCTCATCTTCCGCGATCGCGACCGCCTCCTGGAGCTTCTTTCCGACCCCGCCCGCCCCGTGCAGCTGGTCTTCGCCGGGAAGGCGCACCCGCGGGACGACGACGGCAAGCGCATCCTCCAGCGCGTCTACGAGCACACGCGCGATCCGGAGTTCGAGGGCAGGGTCGCCTTCCTCGAGAACTACGGACTTCATGCGGCGCACGGTCTCGTCGAGGGCGTCGACCTGTGGCTCAACCTCCCCCGGGTCCCGCTTGAGGCGAGCGGGACGAGCGGGATGAAGGCCGCCCTCAACGGCGTCCCCCAGCTCGCGACCGCGGACGGCTGGTGGGAGGAGGGGTTCGAGGGGGACAACGGGTGGATCATCCCGCCCGCCCCCGCCACGGCGACGGAGGAGGAGGTGGACGAACACGACGCGGAGCACCTCTTCCGGCTCCTGGAGGAGGACGTCATCCCCCTCTACTACGACCGGATCGGCGCGGGCTCCGGGGATGACGCCCCGGCCGGCTGGCTCGCACATGCGCGGCGAGCGATCGAGGTGGCCGGCGCGCGATTCACGGCGGGCCGCATGGTGCGGGACTACGCGCGGGACTTCTACGTCCCATCGCTGCGCGGGGATGCCTGACGCGACCCCGGCAGCCCGCGACTGTGCTACGCGGGCGGAAGCAGCTCGTCGAGGTAGCGGAGGAGCATGTGGCGCCACGTGGGCCAGTCGTGGTGCCACTCCTCGCCCCAGTCGTCCATCCGGTTCGGCACGCCCTTCCGCCCCAGGAGCGAGGCCGCGCGCCAGGATTCGTCGATGTCCTCCGCCCTCCCGCGCCCGGAAGCGAGGAGGACGAAGCGCTGACGCAGCCGGTCGAGGGTCTCGCCCGCGAGCTGCGGCAGGTGGTGCACGGGCGAGGCGCGGTAGAAGTCGCCCGTCGCTCTCGCTTCGGCCCCGGTGTCGTGTTTCAGGAAGCGCTGGAGATCGTACGTGCCGCTCATGCACACGGCGTGCGAGAAGGCGTCGGGGAACCGGCACAGCATGGCGAGCGCGTTGAACGCTCCGATCGAGGAGCCCGCGACGATGACCTCGATCCCGGGATCGTTGCAGTCCTCCCGGATCATGGGGACGAACTCGCGGTAGACGAACTCCTGAAACCGGTCGAGGACCGACATGCGGTGTTCGGGAGTCCCCTCCCGTCCGAGCATGACGCGGCCCGCCACGCTGTCGCACGAATAGACCTTGATCCGGCCGTCCGCCAGGTAGTCCGCCACCGTGTCGATGACGAGGAAGCGCTCGATCTCCTCCGCGTCTCCTCCGGCGGTCGGGAACATGAGGAAGGGCACGCCGACCTCACCCCAGCGCGCGACATTGACCTCCTGGCCGAGACGATGCGACCACCAGCTTGCGTTGAGTTTCATGAGGCGAGAATCGGCACGGCGCCGGGGGGTTCCTCCCGGCGGGCCGCCTGTATGCGGTCGAAGAAGAGCGCGGTGAACTCCTCGATCTCGTGATCGGGGTAGAGCGAAGCCACCTTCGCGCGCACCGCGTCGCGGGCCGCCTCGCTGCCGAAGAAGTCGTCGGCCACTTCGTCCAGTTCCGCGAGATGCGTCTCGCAGAACTCCACGAAGCGGTCGGTCTCGAACCGGGCCTCCGCGATCCCGGCGCAGGCTCGAACCCTCTCGCCCACCGACATCCCGGGACGGCAGGCATCGAAGAACGGCTGCCAGTCGAGGTTGACGCGCATCCCGCGCCGGGTCGCCGCGCAGAAGAGGGACCAGCGCAGATTCGCCTTGATGAGCCACGGGAAGTGGTAGTGGAGCGACGTGACCTGCGAATCCGGGCAGGGGTTCGCGAAGTCGATCGGCATCCACCGTCCGCCGCTGCGGAGCACCTCGCACGAGTTGAAGTCCCACCCGAAGAACGCGTTGATCGTGAGCGTCGTGTCCCGGATCGCGCCGGCGTCGGCGGGCTCGAGGTGGTCGCGCTCGACGGTGTAGCGGTCGTGCGCGGGGGCGCCGGGGTCGTAGAGGACGGCGCGCGTCTGAGGGCCCAGTCCGATGCAGCGGACGAAACGGTCGTGCTCCACCCCCTGCTGGAGGTGCATGACGAACTTGCCGCTCTCGTCGTAGGCGGCGCCGAGCGCCTCATCGTCCTCGATCCGCGACACGCCGCGCCAGCCGCCGCCGTCGTACGGCTTCATGAACACGGGATACCCCAGGTCGTGCGCGACGGCGGGAAGGTCGAAGAGCCGCGCGTAGCGTTTCAGGGTGACCGCCAGGTCGTCCTGCGGGTCGTACGACTTGGGCGGTATGAGCCAGGTCCGCGGAACCGGGAGACCCAGCCTCATCATCGCGCAGTAGGTGGAATGCTTCTCCATCGACTGGACGCTCCACGGATTGTTGAACACGTAGAGCCCGTCCATGATCACGGACTTCTTGATCCACTCCCGCGTCGGGAAATACCAGTGCGTGAGGCGGTCGATGACGACGTCGTACTTCCTCTTCTGCTGCAGGTCGAAGGGTTCGATCGTGACGTCCTCGAGATGGAACCGGATCGTGCCGTCGGAGGACGGGATCCGGGGGTTCAGCCGCTCGAGGATCGCGCGGTAGGCGACGGGCCAGCAGAGGTCCGCCCCGAGCGAGAGGCCGATGCGGCGCGTGACCTCGCGCGCCGACGCCGCCGCGGCCGTCATTCGTAGACCATCCAGAGCGGACCCGGGAAGAGCCACGACAGGCCCTCCCGCAGGCGGTCCCGCCAGTTCTCCCAGTTGTGGCCGTCGCGCGACTCGACGAAGCGCACGTCCGCGCCGCCGCGGCGGAGGACCGGGATCAGGGCCCGATTCTCCGAGACCAGCGGTTCGTAGACGCCCACCGAGACGAACGCCTTCTCGGCGATGGCGGTCGGCGCCGCCCGGTACGCGTTCATCATGTCGACGATGCGGTCGAACACGGGGCCGCTCTCGTTGGCGCCGATGTCCGTGAAGAGGAAAGAGCCCGACTGCAGCAGCATGCGGCCGAAGCGACCGGGGTATTCGAGCGCGGCGTGGAAGGAGGCGACCGCGCCGAGGCTCGCGCCCATGAGGCCGCGCGACCCGGGGTCCGGGAGGAGTGGATATTCGCGTTCGAGGCGCGGGAGCAACTCCTCGGCGACGAACCGCGCGTGCGCCGGATCCGCCGCGTATTCCGACATCCGGTCGCCCGGGTGCAGCAGCGCGACGATCATCCGGGGGATCTCGAAGCGATCGATCAGTTGGTCGAGCACCTGCCTCAGGCCGGCGTATTCGACGTAGTCCCCGCCGTCGTGCACGATGAGCAGCGGGTAGCGCCGGTTGGCGCGGAACTCCGCCGGACGGTACACGGTCACATGCCGCGCGGACCCGAACGTCTCGCTCTCGACCGCGAGTTCGTCCATCTGGCCGCGCCGGACCTCCTCGCCCTCGCGGGCCCAGTCGGGGATCTCATAGCCCCGCGCCTGCACGACGGAGTTGGCGCCGAACGGATCGCGGGCGCGCTGGGGGTTCAGCGGGTCCTCGATCCACTCCGCGCGGCCGCGGGCGACCACCTCGATCTTGTACTCCACCCGGGACTCGTCGGGGAGTTCGAGCGTGTAGCACCAGAGATCCGTTCCGTCCAGGCGGCGGAAGGGCGACGAGGTCTGGAGTCCGTGCACCCAGTGCCGGAGCCGCACGGCGTCGGCATGGCCCCGGTACACGAAGGTGTAGAGGGGAGGCTCGGCGAGCGGGAACGCATTCGCGTCGAGAAACGCGCCCACCGCATCCACCCCGCCGGAACCGGATGCGAGCCGCGCCTCGAGCGCCGCGATCGCGGACGAACGTGGCATGGACTCGTCTTGTCGCTGGACCCGGGCGTGGGGATCGAACCGCATGGCCGGACTACGCCGCCGTACGGAAGGGGACGCGTCGGCCCGCCGCGTCGAGGCGTTCGAGATCTTCGCCGCCGCTCCAGCCGTCGCCGGCCCGATCGATTCGATGGCCCGGGTCCAGGAGGACGCAGGAGGCGGGGGAGAAGCGGGCCGTAAGCCGCGCTCCCCGCGTTCGATCGTCCAGCGCGAGGCGGGCGGAAGCGTGCGGCAGGGCGACGAGCCCTTCGGCGATCCCGAGCCCCGCGTCGAAGACCTCGGGATGACCCTCGCCCCACGGCGGCCGATCGTGAAAGAGCACGACGCGCTCCGTCAGCACCATGGCGCCGGCCGACCGGGCGATCACGGGGCGTCCGTCCAGGAGCTTCCGTCCCCCGAACAGGCGCAGGCGGCTCAGCAGGTTCCCGACGTGCCCGCCCTCCAGCACGATCGCCTCCGTGCCCTCGAGCCGCGCGGCGACCTCGCGCCGTTGCGATCGCACCGCGTCGCGCTCCGGGAGGGTCGTGCGGCGCTCGAATTCCGACCGGATCTCGACCACGCGGTCCAGGTGCCGCGCATCGAGGCGCCGAATGGCGGCCAGCGCTTCGCCGCGCTCGGCCCGGAGCACCGACGCGTCCCCCCGCAGTTCGGCCAGCTGCCGGTGCGCCTCGACGAGACCGTGGAGGCGCAGATTGTAGGCGCGTCGCAGCGACCGGAGCCGGTCCCGGGTCTCGCGGTGCGCACGCGCGAGTTCCGCGTCCGCCTCGGCGATCCGGTCGGAGCGCCGGTAAAGTTCGAGATCCACGACACGGTCCGCGAGGCGGGGATCGATGAGTCCTTCGTTCGCCTCCCGGTCCCGCCAACCGGCGGTGATGGCCGCGATCCGCGCGCCCGGCGACAGCGCGCCTCCGGCCTCCAGCTCCCCTACGACGTCGCGGAGCGCGAGTCCGCCCCCTCGCGGACCCAGAAGAACGAGCGGCGACGGAGATCCGGCGTCGTCGGTCGCCCGACGCCTCCTGGACCCCCTCATGCGGCGCGCACCTTCACCCAGCGTCCGACGGCGTCGAGCATGTGGCGCAGTTCGTCGTAGTCCGGGTGCCGCAGCCGGAGCCAGGCGTTCGCCATGTATCCGGCCTCCACGGGCTGCGTGGGCGTGCCGGGCGGCGGCAGGTGCGTATCGATGATCCACTCCCCGAATCGGGCTTCCACCTTCTCCAGACCCTCATACCCCGCGATCCGCCCATCGTTTTCGGGCCGCAGCGTCACGATCCCCGCCGAATAGCGGCGCGACGCCTCCCGCTGTTTCCGGCCATGCACGATGCAGGATGCCCATTCGCGGTAGACGTCCATTTCGTTTGCCGCCCCGTACAGGTCCCAGGCCCGCACGCCGGGCGGACGGCAGCCGATTTCGGAGAACTTGAGCCCCTTCTCGCCGAAGAACCATTCCATGTGGGTGGCGGAAGTCCCGATCTCGAGCGCGTCGATGACCCGCTGTCCGAGTTCCCGAACCTCCGCGTAGGCGCCGGCCGTGTCGATCCGGTTCGTGGCGATGAACTGGGGAGACACCTCCCGCGTTCGCATGGCCTCGAGCACGTTCGGGTAGTAGTGGGTCATGAAATCGTGGACCACCGTGCCGCCCACCGTCAGCGTGTCGTAGAAGGCCTCGTGGCCGTCCACGAACTCCTCGACGGCGACTTCGGCGCCCTGCCCCAGGCCGAGGCGTGGGAGCAGGGCCGCGAGCTGCGCCTCATCTTCGACGCGATACGTGCCCGATGCGCCGGCCCCGGCGCGAGGCTTCACGATGAGCGGATAACCGACCCTCCGACCGAAACCGGCGATCTCCTCCGCGTCGCCTCCACCCATGGACTGGGCGGTCGCGATCCCCGCATCGCGAAGGGCCTCCTTCATCGCCGGCTTGTCGCGGCACAGGTGCGCGGTCCTCACGGACGTCCCGGCCAGTCCCGCCGCTTCCCGCACGCGGGCGACCGGGAGGATGTGGGCTTCGACCGTGGCCTCGAGGCGATGCACGGGCCGGCGGCGGTGGATTTCGTGAACGGCGTGCGCGAGGGCGCCTTCGTCGCACACCGAGCCGACCTGCTCGTAGCAGGTGAGCCACGCGTGCAGGTCGGAACCCAGCGCTTCCAGCGGGGCTTCGCCCACCGCGGACACCTCGGCGCCGACTTCGTGCAGGCCGCGCACGAAGTCCTTCTGGTTTCCGGGAAACAGGGGTTCGACGAACACGACGTGCATTGCTTCGCCAACAACTCGGGGGAAAAACTTCACTTTGAGGGCCCGACATAGTACAGTCCCTGCGCTCAAACGCCAGCCCGTCCGGCGGCGGCCGTCCGGCCCGCCGCGGCAACCTGGAAGATCCATGCCCAACGTCGCTTTCGTCGCCCCGTTCTATCTCCCTGCCACGCTGCGCTTTCTGGAAGCCGCCGCGGGGCTCGCCGGCGTGCGCCTCGGCGTCGTGACGCAGGAACCGCCCGAGCGAACGCCGGCCTCGCTGCGGCGGAGCATCGCGGCGCACGTCCGGGTCGACGACGCGCTGTCGGCGGAGGGCATCCACATCGGGCTGCGGAGCCTCTCCGCCGAACTCGGGGGGATCGACCGTCTGCTGGGCGCGCTCGAGGAGCTTCAGGTGCCGCTCGGGGAACTGCGTGATGCGCTCGGCATCCCGGGGATGGGCGCGGAAGCCGCGGACAACTTCCGCGACAAGTCCCGCATGAAGGACGTACTCCGGGCGCACGGCCTGCCCTGTGCCGGACACGCGCTGGTCCGGGACGAGAGCGAGGCGACGGCCTTCTCGGATGCGACGGGCTTCCCGCTCATCGTGAAGCCGCCGGCCGGTTCCGGCGCCCGCGGCACGTTCCGCGTCGAAACGCCGGGGCAATTGCGCTCGGCGATCGCGATGTCGCGGCCGAGCGCCGAACGGCCGACGCTCGTCGAGGAGTTCGTCGTCGGCGAGGAACACTCCTTCGACGCGGTCTCGATCGGGGGACGCGTCGTCTGGCATTCGATCAACCACTACCTGCCTTCGCCGCTCGAGGTGCTGCGCGAGCCGTGGATCCAGTGGTGCGTCCTCCTTCCGCGGGAGGTCGATTCGCCCCGGTACGAGGAGATCCGGCGCGTCGCCGGACCGGCGCTCGATGCGCTCGGGATGGAGACGGGGCTGAGCCACATGGAGTGGTTCCGGCGGCCCGACGGCTCGGTGGCGGTCTCCGAAGTCGGGGCCCGACCGCCGGGCGCCCAGTTCGTCACGCTGATCTCGCAGGCGCACGACTTCGACCTCTACCGTGCCTGGGCCCACCTCCTGGTCTTCGACGTGTTCGACCCGCCGCCCCGCCCCTATGCGGCCGGCGCGGCCTATCTCCGGGGACAGGGCCGGGGCTCCGTGCGGCGGGTGGCCGGGATCGAGGAGATCGCGCGGGACCTCGGGCCCCTCTGCGTCGAGTGGCGCCTCCCCCGGGCGGGACAGCCGCAGAGTCCCTCCTACGAGGGAGAGGGCTACATCATCGTCCGCCACCCGCGCACCGAAGTCGTGGAGGAGGCGCTGGAGCGGATCATCACCCGCGTACGGGTGGAACTCGCCACGTAACGGAACAGCTCAACGAACCATGAACGTATTGATGATTTCGCCGGGGTACCCGGCCGAGATGACCTATTTCACGCGCGGGCTCGCGGAGGTGGGCGCGAACGTCATCGGCCTGGGCGATCAGCCCGGGGCGGCGCTGCCCGAGATCGCCCGGGAGAGCGTGTCCACCCACCTGCAGGTGAGATCGCTGGCCGATGAGGCGGACGTGATGCGGCAGGTCGCCGCGTTCGCGGCGAGAACCCGGAT
Organism: Candidatus Palauibacter irciniicola; assembly: GCF_965208695.1. Taxonomy (GTDB): domain Bacteria; phylum Gemmatimonadota; class Gemmatimonadetes; order Palauibacterales; family Palauibacteraceae; genus Palauibacter; species Palauibacter irciniicola. Next base: position 1,033,678 of record NZ_OZ242352.1, on the reverse strand, counting down.
CGACCGGGTGGAGTGTCTGTGGGAACCCTTCATGATCCTCGCGGCGCGGCTGCGGGAGATGCTGGAGCTGCCGGGGCCGACGGTCGAGCAGACGCTCCCCTTCCGCGACAAGGAAGTGATGAAGGACGTGCTCGACGGCGCCGGGATCCGGACGCCCCGGCACGGAAGGGCCACGAGCAACGCCGAGTGCCGCGAGGTCGCGGAACGCGTCGGCTTCCCGCTCATCGTGAAGCCCGTCGCCGGCGCCGGCTCGGCCGACACCCACCGGGTCGATTCGGCGCGGGACCTGGAGCGGGTCCTTCCCGCCCTCCGGCACGTCCCGCAGGTGACGGTCGAGGAGTTCATCGAGGGCGAGGACATGACCTTCGACACGGTCACGGTCGGAGGGGTCGTCGCGCACTACAACATCTGCCGCTACTGGCCGCGTGCCCTCGAGTCGAAGACGCACGAGTGGCTCAGCCCCATCACGTACGCGCTGCGCGACGTAGAGGCGGAGGACCTCGCCCCCGGACGGGAGATGGGGTTCGCCGTGCTCGCCGCGCTCGGATTCGAGACGGGCTACACGCACATGGAGTGGTACCGGACGGCGGACGGGGAGGCCGTGTTCGGCGAAATCGCCGCGCGCCCGCCCGGCGTGCGGACGGTCGACCTCATCAACTTCGCGAGCGACATCGACACCTATCGCGGCTGGGCCGAAGGCGTCGTGCACGCGACGTGGTCGCAACCGGTGGAACGGAAGTACAACGCCTGCTGGATCGTCAAGCGGGCGCGCGGGCAGGGCCGGATCCAGCGCATCGAAGGGCTCGGCCCGCTGCTCCAGGAGTACGGCGAGCGGGTGTGCAGCCTGGATCTGCTCCCGGTCGGGTCGCCCCGGCGGAACTGGCAGGCCACGCTCGTCTCCGACGGGATGATCTTCCTCCGCCACCCGGACCTCGAGGCGCTGGAGAAGATCGCCGGCGAGTTCGCGACCCGCCTGCAACTCTACGCGGCCTAGCAGCCACGGGCTGCTAGCGCATTTCGCCGCTGTATTTCACCAACCGCCGGACCCAGCTCCGGCGACTGCGCTACCGGTGGCGAGCGCGACGACCTCGATGGCCGCCTCGCGCATCGTGACCGCCAGCGTGCGTCCGTCGGGGCTCACGCTCGGCTGGAGTGCGCCGAGCGCGCCGGTCGTTACCTGTTCCGTCGCGCCGGTGGAGATGTCCACCCGCCACACCTGGAAGGGCCCGACGCCGTCGTTGCGCGAGTAGAAGAGCGACGCGCCGTCGGCGCTCCACTCGGGCGCGCTGTACGGTTCGCCATTGACGAAGGAGATCACGACCGTGGGGCGTCCACCCGCGGCCGGCACCGTGTAGACGGTGACGCGTCCGTCTTCGAACGAGCGGCCGTAGAAGGCCAGCCGCTCCCCGTCCGGCGAGAAACGGGCTCCCATGGCGTAACCCTGGAACCCGTCGAGTGGGACTCGAACGGGGTCGGCGGCCGCGCGCCCCGTGGCGGGATCGACGGCGACCGCGTACACGGACCCCGGGTTCCCCTCGAGCGGCGGGCCGTGACTGCTGAAGGCGAGCATCCGCCCGTCCGGGCTCCAATCCGGCTCGCCGGTGTCCGCGCCCGGTCCGAAGTGCGTGAGTCGTGTGGGTCGCTCGCTCCCGCCGGCCGGGACAAGCCATATGTCGTCGCTCTGCTCCATGTGCGAGTGGAAGGCGAGCCACCGGTCGTCGGGCGACCACGCGGCGCCGTAGTCTTCGCCCTCCTCCGAGAGCAGTGTTCGGACTGTGCCGGTCGGGGCGCCCTCCGCGTCGAGGTCGAGGATGCCCAGGTCGAAGTCGATGGGCATGCGGACGCGCCGCCAGGAGAAAGTGATGAACCCCAGCGCCTCTCCGCCGGGGTGCCAGGAAGGCAGGAAGGCGCTCGTGGAACCCGCAGTGGAACCTGCAGTTGTCACATCCGTGGGTTCCCCTCCGGTCACCGGAAGGAGGCCCACCGCAGTGCGCGTATGGTAGACGCTGAGCGCAACGCGACCGTCGGCGAGCGGCGTGACCGCGAGCACGTCACGTCCGCTGCGCTCCAGCCGTTCGGCCGGGCCTCCATCCACCGGCACGCGCCACGCGACAAAGAGCGAGTCCTGGGTGCCCGCTGCCGCCAGAAGGAGCGCTCCGCCAGTGGGGGACCACTCCACGCGGCGGTCCCACCCGAGCCGGAGGTCGGCGGCAAGCGTGCGCGTCTCGCCGGTCGCGACCTCCGTCACGGCCAGGGCCGCGCGTCCGTCCGCGACACGAAGGTATGCGACGGCGCGCCCGTCGGGCGACCGCACGGGCGCGACCCATCCGCCGGCACGGTCGACGACGACCGACATCGCGCGGTCGACTCCCGGCGCATACGCGACCCACGCGGTATCGGCACCCGCGTATCGAAGCGCCGTTACGGTCCCGTCGGGCAGCAATCGCGGATAGTCGATGCGGGCGTCCCCGGGATCCACGATGCGCGACTCCCGCCCCGTGGCCGGGTCCAGAGCCCAGACTCCGTGACGGTCGGACTGGCGGTCCACGTAAACGACGCGCGAACCGTCGGGCGACCAGGTCACCCGTGTCCGTCCCCCCGGCGTGCTCGTCACCGCGCGGCCGACCCCGGTTACCACGTCGTAGACCGTCAGCGATCTCTTGTCCGCGGCGTAGTCGGCGAAGACGACTCGATCGCCGGCGGGCGACGGAATGCCCGGGTAGGCATCGTAGAGGTCCGTGTGGACGTGTCGTGCGAGCACGACTTCCGAGGCTTCCTTGACGTCGGTTCCGCACGCCGCCGCCAACAGGGCAGCCGACAAGAGGATGGCGAGAGCACTTCTCGGCCAAGGGGCGATGCAGATGCGGGTGGCGGGGGTCAGCAGGCGGGGGATGACGTTCTCCTCCTGGACGGCGCGTCCGGCGTCGAAGCTCACGATAGCCGAGCCTGACGCCCGACGGCAAGGCGGCCTCGACCTTGCTCCTGGCCGCGGGCTGCTAGCGGTCCTCCGTCGCTTCCGGGCGCTGGAGTACGAGGAAAGCCAGGGGCGGGAGATCGACGGCGAGCGAGGCGGGACGCCCGTGGTGGGAGACCTCCTCCGCGCGGGCCGGAGGAGTGGCACGCCCGCTTCCCCCCGAACTCCGGGTCGCCGCTGTCGAGCAGGACGCGGTACGGCCCGGCTTCGGGAAGGGCGACCCGATACCCCGGCCACGCGGTGGCGGAGAAATTCGCCACGACGATGACGCCCTCCTCCCACTCCGGCCGCCAGCGCACGTAGCTCAGCACGCTGCGCTTCGCGTCGTGCACGTCCAGCCACTCGAAGCCCTCCGGCGCGTGGTCCAGAGCGTGCAGCGCGGGTTCGCCCCCGTAGAGACGGTTCAGCGCGCGCACCCAGCGCCGGAGCCCGCGGTGCGCCCGGTGCGCGGGGTTCGATGACGGATCCGGCAGACGCCAGTCCAGCGCGCCGTCCTCGTTCCATTCCCGCCGCTCTCCGATCTCCCCTCCCATGAACAGGAGTTTGGCCCCGGGGTGCGTCCACATGTAGCCGAGGAGGAGGCGGAGGCCGGCGAACTTCTCCTCGTCCGTCCCCGGCATCTTCTCGAGGAGAGATCGCTTTAGGTGAACGACTTCATCATGCGACAGGGGAAGGAGATGTCGTTCCGTATGCGCGTAGTGAAGCGAGAACGTCAGGTGCCGGTGCAGCCGCGGCCGCCGCTCCGGCGGAGCGGCCAGCACCCGGAGCGTGTCGTTCATCCACCCCATGTTCCACTTGAAGTCGAACCCGAGCCCGCCCCCGTCCACCGGCGCCGTCACGCCGGGCCACGCGCTGCTCTCCTCCGCGAACAGGAGGACGCCGGGAAAGCGGTCGTGGACCATCTCCGACAGCGTCCTGAGGAAGGCGATCGCGCCGAGGTTCTCCCGTCCCCCGAGTTCGTTCGGCTCCCACTCTCCCTCGTCCCGTGAGTAGTCGAGGTGGAGCATCGACGCCACCGCATCGACGCGCAGGCCGTCCGCGTGGTAGCGCTCGATCCAGTAGCGCGCGCTCGAGAGGAGGAAGGAGACGACCTCCGGCCGGCTGAAATCGAAGGCGAGCGTGCCCCAGTCGGGATGCACGGCCCGCGGTTCCTCCCCCATCTCGTAGAGGGGCGCGCCGTCGAACGTCCTCAGGCCGTGGAGGTCGGGGCCGAAGTGGCCCGGCACCCAGTCGAGCACCACGCCCAGCCCGAGGCGGTGGGCCTCATCCACGAAATGCGCGAAGTCGTCGGGAGGGCCGTAGCGGGAGGTGGGGGCGAAGTACCCGACCGTCTGGTAGCCCCAGCTCCCGTCGTACGGGTGTTCCATGACCGGGAGGAGTTCGATGTGGGTGAAGCCCAGGTCGGCCGCGTAGGGCAGCAGCTCCCGGGCGAGCGCGCGGTACCCCAGCCACGAGCCGTCCGCGTGCCGGCGCCAGGAACCGGGGTGGACCTCGTAGATGGAGATGGGGGCATCGGGGGCCGCGCGTTCCGGGCGCGCCCCGACCCACGCCGCGTCCGTCCATTCGTACGGGGCGGTCGATGCCACGCGCGACGCGGTGCCGGGCCGGAGTTCGGCGGCGCGCCCGAGCGGGTCCGCCTTGTCGACCGCGAGGGAGGGCCCGTCCGGGGCGCCGTCCGTCCCGGAGCCCACCTGGAACTTGTACAGATCTCCCGGCCCGACGCCGGGGAGGAAGCGTTCCCACACGCCGGCGTCGCCCACCGGCGACATGGGATGCGCCGTTCCGTCCCACGCGTTGAACGAGCCCACGACGCTGACGCTCCGGGCGCGCGGGGCCCATACGGCGAACCGCGTACCCGCCTCCCCGCCGCGCTCGCACGGGTGCGCGCCGAGGAGATCGTGGAGCGCGGACTCCCGTCCCGCGTGGAACGCCTCGAAGTCGGAAGCCTTCAGGGGGAACGAAGGATCGCGCGCCGGGGTTTGGAGAGGTCCGGGGGGGCCGCTAGTTTTTTTCTGTTCGATCTGCCACCTCATCGCGGCGCCTCCGTCCGGACCGGGCGCCGTCCCTTGCAGCCACACATTCGCCACTTCGCGACGAAGTATGAGCCGCATGCCCGCAATCGCCAAGCCAGCGCCGATGCGACCGCAGACCGGGGTCAAGCCCCCGGAGGAACTTGCCGTCGTGCATCTCGTCGCCGAGTACTGGCCGTACGCCCGCACCGGCGGCCTCGCGGAGGCGGTGCGCGGCATCGCCACCTTCCAGGCCGCCCAGGGCACCCCCGTCACGGTCTTCATGCCGCTCTACCGGTCGGTGCGCGAGGCCTTCCCCGACCTGGAACCGATTGCGGACAGCTTCCGCGTGCGCGTGGGGCGCCGCGTGGAGGAGGTCCGGATTCTCCAGCACCCCGGCCCGCGCCGGAACCCGCGCGTGCTCTTCGTCGACCACCCCGGGTGCTTCGACCGGGACGGGATCTACGGCGAAGGCGGGGCGGACTACGCGGACAACCCGCTGCGCTTTGCCCTCTACAACCTCGCGGCGCTCCGGATCCTGCCGGAACTCGCCGACGTGCCCGTCGTCGTCCACGCGCACGACTGGCATGCGGCCCTCGCCCCCGTCTTCCTGCGCACGCGGTTCGCGGGACGCGAGGCGCACGACCGCATGGCGGCCGTCCTCTCCATCCACAACGCGGGCTATCAGGGACTTCAGGGGCCCGAAGTGCTCGAGGAGGTCGGGCTGCCGCGCGAGCTGTTTCACTGGCGGCTCATGGAGTTCTACGGCCACCTGAACCTGCTCAAGGGAGGCCTCGTGTTCGCGGACTACGCGACGACCGTGAGTCCTACGCACGCGCACGAGCTTCGCACGGCCGACGGCGGGTTCGGGCTCCACGGCTCGTTCATCGAGATGGGCGACCGTTTTCTCGGAATCCTGAACGGCGTCGACCTGGAGGTCTGGAATCCCGAGACGGACCCGGAGATCGCCGCCACGTTCTCGAGCGCGGATCTGGCCGGGAAAGCCGTCTGCAAGCGGGCGCTGCAACGGGAGTACTCTCTGACCGAGGCGCCGGACGAACCGCTGTACGGGATGACCGCGCGGCTCGTCGCGCAGAAGGGGCTCGACCTCCTCATCGACGGCGGACCGCTGGAGCGGGCCGAAGGGCAGTTCATCTTTCTCGGCCAGGGAGAGGAACGGTACGAAACGGCGCTGCGCGAGTTGGCCGGGCGGCACCCGGACCGGATCGCCGTGGACACCGAGTTCGCCGAGGCCAAGGAGCACCGGCTTCTGGCGGGAATCGACCTCCTCCTGATGCCGTCGCTCTACGAACCGTGCGGCCTCACGCAGATGCGGGCGCAGCTCTACGGCGTGCTCCCGGTCGCACGGCGCGTCGGGGGGCTGGCCGACACGATCGAGGACCAGGTGACGGGCTTCCTGTTCGACGGATACACGCCGGAAGACCTGGAGATCGCGCTCGGGCGAGCCGCCGCGCTGTACGCGGGGAGTCGCGAGGCCTGGAACGAGCATGCGGTGCAGGCGATGACCCGTGATTTCGGCTGGGCGAGCAGCGCCGGCCGCTATCTGGACGTGTACCGGCGGGCGCTCGCCGCGCACGCTCCGGGCGACTGAACCCGCCTTCGGCCGTGGATCGCCCCACGGTTGTCCTTCACGGCCACTTCTACCAGCCACCGCGCGAGGACCCGTGGACGGACCGGATCCGCCGGGAGCCGGGCGCGGCCCCGTTCGAGAACTGGAACGAACGGATCGCCGCGGAATGTTACGAACCGCTGGCGCGGGCGGGGGCGTTCGACTGGCTGAGCTTCGACCTCGGCCCGACGCTCGCGCGCTGGCTCGAGGGGGAACGCCCGGAGGTTCACGAGGGCTTCGTCCGCGGGGACCGGGCGAGCCGCGCGCGGCTGGGGCACGGCAACGCGGTCGCGCAGCCCTACCACCACATCATCCTCCCGCTCGCCTCCCGCCGCGAGAAGGAGACGGAGGTGCGCTGGGGGCTGCGGGACTTCGAGCGGCGCTTCGGGCGGTGTGCCGAGGGCATGTGGCTGCCCGAGACGGCCGTCGACATGGAGACCCTCGACGTCCTGGCGGCGCACGGCGTGGCCTTCACGGTCCTGGCTCCGCACCAGGTCGGGGACGTGCCGGCCGGAGGCGTGGGGCGGATCCGCCTCGCCGGGGGGCGCGAGATCGCGGTCTTCATCTACGACGGCGAACTCTCGCACGGCGTGGCGTTCGGGGCGCTGCTCGACGGTCGTGACGCGTGGTTCGAGGCGCTCCGGACGGCTGCGGGCCGCGAGGTTCCCTTCGTCGCGCTGGCGACGGATGGCGAGACGTTCGGGCACCATCACACGGGGGCCGACCGCACGCTCATGCGGGTGATCTCCCGGGCCCGCGAGGGCGGAGAGGTGGCAATCGGGAACTTCGCCGCGGCGCTCGCCGCCGCCGGTGAAGTCCCGCCCGTGACCCTGGAGGAGCCCAGCTCCTGGAGTTGTGCGCACGGGGTGGAACGCTGGCGTTCGGAGTGCGGATGCCGGATGGCGCCTCACCTTGACTTGCAACAGCGCTGGCGGGGGCCGCTGCGCGAGGCGCTTCAGTCGCTCGCGGACGGGCTCGATGAGGCGTACGTGGAGTTGGCGCCGGGCCGGTTTCCGGACCCGGAGCGGGCCGTGGAGACGCTCGGCGAGGTTCTGGGCGCGCCGTCGGGGCTGGAGGACTTCGCCGCGCGAGCCGCCCGGGAGATCGGCGGCGGAGAACGCCGGGACGAAGCGCTGGCGCTGCTCGAGGTCGCCCGCGACCGGGCGGCGATGTTCACCTCCTGCGCCTGGTTCTTCGACGATGTCGCGGGCCTCGAGGCGAGGCAGGTGCTCGGCTACGCCGCGCACGCGCTTGACCGCCTGCGTCGGATCGCGCCGGAGCGCGCGGAGGCCCTGGAGGCCGGCTTCGTCGGGGACCTCGCGAAGGCCCCGGCCAACGACGCCGACCTCGCGAACGCCGCGGCCGTGTACGAGCGTGCGTTCAGGTCGGGCGCCGGCGTCGCCGTCCCGGCGGACACGTGAGCCGAAGCCCGCTCCGCTTCGCGTTCGCGATTCACCTCCACCAGCCGGTGGGGAACTTCGATCATGTATTCGAGGATCACCTGACCGGCGTGTACCGGCCCCTCCTCGATGCGATCCACCGGCACGGCGCCTACCCCATCTCGCTTCACCTCTCCGGTCCCCTCCTCGACTGGCTGGAGGACCACGCCCCGGACTTCCTCGATGACCTCGGGGTGCGGGCGGCGGAAGGCCACATCGAGTTCCTCGCCTCCGGACGCCACGAGCCGATCCTCGCGGCGCTCTCCACGGCGGACCGGGTGGAACAGGTCGAGTGGATGCGGGCGGATCTGCGCCGCCGGTTCGGAGTCGACGCCACCGGCCTCTGGCTCACGGAGCGCGTCTGGGAACCCGACCTCGCGGCCGACCTGGCGCGCGCGGGCATCGAATACACCCTCCTCGACGACCGCCACCTCCTCGCCTGCGGACTCGAGCCCGAGGAGATGGACGGCGCCTTCACGACGGAGAGCGGCGGGGAGCGACTCCGTCTCCTTCCGATCGACGAGCGGCTCCGGTACCTGATCCCGTTCCGGCCCGTCGGGGAGATCGCGGACTTCCTCGCCCGGCGGCGGGGGGCCGGGCAGCGCCAGATCGTCCTCGGCGACGACGGCGAGAAGTTCGGGGGGTGGCCGGACACCCGCGAATGGGTGTATGGCGGGGGCTGGCTGGAGGCGTTCCTCGAGACGCTGAACGCGGCCCGCGGCCGGGGCGAACTGGAGCTGGTCGCGACCCGCGAGGCAGCCTCCGGACCCGGCCGCGGGCTCGTCTACCCCGCGATGGGCGCGTACCGCGAGATGGAGGAGTGGACGCTCCCCCGCCCCGCCGCGCGGCGCCTCGCCCGGCTCAAGGCGACGACGTCGGGTGCGCGCCACGGCGACGCCGAGCCCGGCCCGCTGATCCGCGGCGGCCACTGGAAGGGCTTCCTGCGCCGATACCCGGAGTCGAACCGCATGCACAAGACGGCGCTGACGCTCTCTCGCCTCTGTCGGGAGCGCGGCGACCCGCCGGAGGCGCGGCGCGCCATCGCGCGGGCGCAGTGCAACGACGCCTATTGGCACGGGGTGTTCGGCGGCGTCTACCTTCCACACCTGCGCCGGGCGATCTGGCGCGAACTCGCCACTGCCGAGCGGCGGCTGCGCGAGGAAGAAGGCATCGCGTTCGAGATTCTCGACTTCGATTTGGACGGCCATGACGAGATCTGGATCCACTCGGCCCGGAGTTCCAGCGTGATCACCCCCCAACGCGGCGGCGCGATCGAGATCCTCACGGTCTTCCGGGACGGCGTGAACTACGTCGACGTCCTTTCCCGCCGCCTCGAGGCCTACCACCGGGATCCGGCGGCCTCCGGCGCGACGCGCGAGGCCGACGGAGGCATGACCCGCGGGGCGCGAACCCGGAACGATGGCGTCCCCTCGGTCCACGACCGCGAATCCGAAGCCCCGGCCGCACCCGCTCCGGACGGCGCCCCTCTGGCACTGTTGCAGGAGGTCGCTTTCGCACCGTCCGGCGGCGCGGACGCTCGCGAACGGACCCTCGTCGCGGATTGGCGGCCGCACCCGTTTCGGCTCACCGGCCTGCCGGACGTCGAGCCCGACTCCGGGTCCGGCCGGATCCGTCTCCGCCTCCGGTCCGAACCGGGCCTCCCCCGCCTCGAGAAGATGCTGGAGATTCGCGGCGACGGCGGGATCGAAGCGACGCTCGACTGGAGCGCGGCCGACCTCCCCGAAGGCAGCGGGGTCGTCACCCGGCTGCCGCTCGCGCACCCGATGAGGGTTGAGCCGGTAGTGACTGCGAGCGAGTCCTGTACGCCTCAGGAGTCGCGCACGCGGATCGTCACGCTGGCCCGGTCCGAACGGGGCTTCGAGGAAATCGACCAGGGGGAGCTCGTCGAACTCGCGTGGCCGGCGGCGGTCGGACGTGCCTGCATCCGCCTGACTCCCGAGGGCGGCTCCGGTACCCCCGGAGGTCCCGAATGACGCGGGGCCGACGTTCCGCCGCGCGAGGCCCCGGGTGGGCGGCCCTCCTGGTCCCGGCCATCGCCGCCGGCTGCGGAGACGCCGATACTGCCGCGCCCACCGAGACGGGTCCGGCATCCATCGTCGTCCTTGCGGGCGGGGATCAGCGCGGAGTTCCCGCGCGCCCCCCGGCCGAGACCATCGCCGTACGGGTTCTCGACGCCGACGGGCGTCCGGTCGGTGGCAGCACCGTCACCTTCCAGCCGGAGCCCGGCCACGGAAGCACGGATCCGGCTTCGACCATCTCGGACGCCGGCGGCGAGGCGACGACGACGTGGACGCTCGGAGCCACTCCCGGCCCCCAGCGCCTCGCGGTTACGGCCGGCCGGGCCGGCGCCACCGTGCGCGCCGAGGCGATCGACCTCGATGCCGAACTCGATGCGCTGTTCGCGCCCGTGTCGGCGGCGGAAGTGGAGGCCGTGCGAGCCGACTGGGCGCGGCGCGACGTCTCGGCGGCGGGGGTCTCGGTCGAACTGACCGAGGAGTTCGAGATCGGCGAGTCGACCGCTACGCTGCGGATCGTCTCGCACGTCGTGGCGGGCGCCCGCCACTTCGGCGCCATCATCGTGCCGGACGGCGCCGCGCCCGAGACCCTCCCCCTGCTGATGTACACGCACGGGGGCGACGGCGGCGTATCGGTCGACGACATCGGGATCGTGACGCTGGCCCTCGGAGAGCTGAGCCCTCGCTTCGTCTACGTGATCCCCTCATTCCGCAGCGAGCCTCTCCGCCACGCGGGCCGGAGCTGGGTGTCGGAGGGTCCGTCGGGTCACTGGGACTACGATGTCGATGACGCGCTCGCGCTCGCGAACGTCGCGTTCGAGACGACGCCGGAGGCCCGGCCGGACGCCATCCATATCGTCGGCGGGAGCCGGGGGGCCGGCGTCGCCCTGCTCGCGGGCGCGCGAGACCCGCGGGTCGAACGGATCGTCGCGTTCTTCGGGCCGACGGACTTCTTCGATGACTGGATCAGGGTTGTCGCGTGGAAGACCGCGCTCGACGGCCCCTGGGACCTGACCGGCCTCGTCCATCTCGACTCCACCGTCGTGCAGCCGCTCGTCCGGGGCACGCTGTCCACCTCCGAGGCGCGCCTCGCGCTCGTGCGTCGCTCGGCCGTCCTCTTCGCGGACGACCTCCCCACGGTCCAGGTGCATCACGGCACGGCGGACTTCGTCGTGCCCGTGAGCCAGGCGGAGTCACTGATGCGAACGATGGCGGCGCTCGGCCGCACGGCCCCCGACTTCGAGGCGTTCATCTACGAGGGAGGCGGGCACGACTTCCTCTCCCTGGTCGGGGCCATCCCCCGCGCGGTCGAGTTCATCGCCGAGGCACTGCAACCGAAAGGAGACCCGTAAGGATGAGGACCCGGATCGCCCACACCATCGAGGTCTTCGAGGCCGCGCGCAAACCCCTGTTCACCGTGCTCGACGGGATCTCGCGCGAGGATCTCGACTGGCAGCCCGCGGACGGGATGCGCGGGATCGGGAAGATCTGCCGCCACATGTACCGCGTGGACGTCTGGTTCCTGAAGCAACTGGGCATCACGCCCGTGATCCACGAAGACGCCCCGGGGCCGGCGGAGGAGATCGCCGCGCGCATGCGTACGATCCAGGAACAGATCATCGCCGAGGTGAACGCCTGCGAGAGCGACGCGGACCTCTTGGCCGAGCGTACGTCTCCGGACGGAGAAAGGATCTTGCGGATGGGGGCCACCGTCCTCCATATCGCCCAGCATTATCTGTACCACCTGGCGCAGATCACCTACCTGCGCCGCATCCGGGACCGCGAGTGGTCCGCGCCGCTGGACGAATGGGAGACGGCCACCCACCTCATCGAGGACCGGATTCTGGAGTAGCCCGTGATACCACAGCGACCCCTGGGGTTCGGCGAGATACTGGACGGCGCGATCCAGTTCTACCGGCGCGACTTCGGACTCTACTTCCTCATCGCGCTCGTGGGCGCCCTCCCCGGGTACGCCATGCTGCTCGCCCTGGGGACACCGGGCACGGGCGTCGATCCCTCGGGCCTGCCCGCGGTCGGCGACTTCGGCGTCGCCATGGCGATCCTGCTGCCGGCGGCGGCGCTCTCGTGGGTGGGGACGCTCGCGGTCGCGGTCGCCATGGCCGCCCGGCTCGAAGGGCGCGCGGCTTCGCTGGAAAGCGCGTACCGCGGTGCGCTCCGTCCCTTTCCGAGCGCGGCCGGAGGGCACCTGCTCGCTCTGCTGATCGCGGCGCTCGCGGGCGTGATCGTGATGATCCCGGTCATGATCGCGGGCGCCGCGACGTTCGCGATCCTGGGCGACCTCGTCGTGGGGCTTTCGGTCTTCGGGTTCGTGATCCTCGTGGCGACGCTCGTGGTCCTCGCCCTCTGGTTCCGTACTTCCTTCGCGCTCTTTCCGGCCGTGCTCATGGAAGGTCGGACCGCCGCGGAGGCGGTGCGCCGCTCGCTGAAACTCGGCAAGGGGGCCTGGCTCCGGATCCTCGGGATCATGCTCGTCGCCACGATCATCCGCGATGGTCCCTCCTTCGCCATCTTCGCGCTCTTCGGAGGGTTCGAGATGTTCACTTCGCCCACGACGGCGGGCACGTTGAGCCCCGGTCTTCAGGCGGTCGAGAACACGCTGGACCTGCTGATCGGATCGTTCACCAAGCCCTTCCTCGTGGCGACGATGTTCCTCCTCTACCACGATCGCCGGGTGCGCCTGGAGGCCGCCGATCTGGAAACGGCCGCGGCCGCGATGGCGACGGACGGACCGTGACCCGACTTCCCGGTCCCGCCGCTTTCCCGGGCGGGCAGGAGCCGCCGCCCGCCCCGGAGGCTCTCCCCTCGCCGGGCGAGATGTCCGACGCGTTGCGCGAGATCCTCGCCCAGCCGGACTTCGTTTCCCCACCCCTGTCTCCCCGACAGCGGATCTTCGATTGGATCGCCAACACGCTCTCCGATGCGTGGGACTGGCTGCGCCGCTTCCTGTTCGATGAGGGCGGCGGGCTCATGGAAGTGCTGGCCCTCGTCGTCGTCCTCGCCGCGCTCATCGCGCTGGGGACGGTAGCGCTGCGTCACGGGCCGAAGTGGGTGCAGGACGCGCGGGAGAGGGGGGACGAGGATCCGGAGGATGATGGCGTGCCCACCTCGGCGCGCGAGTGGCTGGGCCTCGCCCGAACGCGCGCGGGCGCGGGGGAGTTCCGGCCTGCGGCGAGCGCGCTGTACCGGGGCTTCCTCCTCACGCTCGACGGGAAGGGCACGGTCGCGTTCCACCCGTCGAAGACGCCCGGGGACTACGCCCTCGAGATGGAAACCGCCGCCGGCCGCCACTTCATCCGCCATTTCCAGGGACTTTCCTTCGGTCAGGACACGCCCACCTCCGCAGGCTACGCCGCCCTGGAGGACCTGGCACGGGACGCCGGTTGCGCGACATCCGCGCCGAACGAGGAGTCCGGTTCATCGTGAGCGGCGGCAGGTTCAGAACCTTCGCGTGGGTCGGCGCGATCGCGCTCGTGGCGGGGCTCGCCGCGTATCTCGCCCGGCCGGCGGGACGCACCGCGCTCGACGTGAGGCGGAGTTCCTTTCGCACGACGCCGGACGGCGTGGCCGCGTTCGCCCGCGGGCTCGAGCGGTTCGGCCGCCCGACCGCGCCCCGGCTCACACCGCTGGCCGACGCCGATCCGGTCCCGGGGGCGCTCGTGCTGCTCTCGCCCGCCGTCGTACCGAGCCCGGTCGAGGTCCGCGCCCTCCTGGAGCGAGTGCGCCGCGGGGGCACCCTTGTCTACGCACCGCAACTGTTCCCGGCCATCTCCAGCGCCTTGAGGATCACACCGCTGATGGACTCCCTGGGCCTCGCGTTCCGCGTGCCCCGGCCGGGCGATCTGGAACGGCCGGAGTGGGCGGCCCACTCGCTGACCGACGGCCTGCCGGCGCCAACGGCTCCGCGCCGCGCGCTCCGCCGGATGACGTCCCGCGAACTCGGCGAGGACACGCGGTCCGTCCCTCCCGTGCAAACGCTGCTCACCGTCGGAAGCAACGACGGCCGGAGGTGGACGGGCGCCGGCCTCATGCCCTTCGGGGAGGGTCACGTCATCGTCCTCAGCGACGCCGAGCCGCTCTCGAACGGCCGCGTCGCCGACGACCCGCTGGCGCTCGTCGTCATGCGGGCCGTGCTCACGCACACGACGCCCGCCGACACGATCTTCTTCGCCGAGTTCCACCAGGGCATCCGCGGCTACGAGAGCACGGCGAGGCGCTGGGCGGGTTTCGTCCTGGGCTCGGCCCAGGGGCGCACGCTGCTCCAGGTTCTCCTGGCCGCCTTCCTCGCGCTCGCGTGCGCGGGGCTGCGCTTCGGCGCTCCGACGACGGCCGTCGCTCCGCCGGACCGCGAACGAAGGTCTCCGCTCGAACACGTCTCCGCGCTCGGCGACCTGTACGAGAAGGCGCGGGCCCGGCGGACGGCCGCCCTCCTCCTCCTGGCGCCGCTGGCCCGGGGCGCTCGGCGCCCTCCGCCGAGGGACGTCGCCGAGGCCCGGGGTCTGATCCGCGAGCTGGAGGCCCGGCGGGGAGAGCAGCCCGCTCTGGCCCGGATCCGACGCGGCTTGCGCGCCGATCCGGTGGACCTGACGATGGTCGCCGCCGGAATCGACGACCACCTCGGACGAAGGGCGGAGTCATGACGACGCACGACGCGGCGCTGCGTCTGCTGGGCGACATCGAGAAGGTGATCCTGGGCCAGGAGACCGTCCTCAGACAGCTCATGATCACGCTCCTCGCCCGTGGCCACGCGCTCCTCGAGGGCGTGCCGGGGACGGCCAAGACGCTCTCCGTCCGCGCCCTCGCCCGCGGGCTGGGGCTCGACTTCGGCCGTGTCCAGTTCACCCCCGATCTCATGCCCACGGATCTCGTCGGCGTGAGCGTGCTGGACGAGACACAGCGGAATTTCCGCTACCGGCCCGGTCCCGTGTTCACCGACCTCCTGCTCGCCGACGAGATCAACCGCGCGCCGCCCAAGACCCAGGCGGCGCTGCTGGAGGCGATGGAGGAGCGCCAGGTCACCGTCGACGGCGCCACGCGCGCCCTGCCCGCGCCGTTCACGGTCTTCGCGACCCAGAACCCGGTCGAGTACGAGGGGACCTATCCCCTCCCGGAAGCGCAGGTCGACCGCTTCCTGATGAAAGTCGTCATCGACTATCCGCCGGAGGAGGCGGAGCGGGCGATCCTCGACCGCCATGAGGCGGGGTTCCGGGCGGACGACGAGGCGACGTATCCGATGGGCGAACCGCTGACGCGCGAGGCGCTGCTCGCGGCGCGCGGCGCGGTGGACGGCGTCCATGTGGACGAGAGAGTCCGGCGCTACGTGACCGGGATCGTGCGGGCGACGCGGGACGACCAGGCGTTCGCGCTCGGGGCGAGTCCCCGCGCGGGCGTGGCCCTCTTCCAGGCCGCGAGGGCGGAGGCGTTTCTGCAGGGCCGCGACTTCGTCACGCCGGACGACGTGAAGTCGCTCTCGTTCCCGGTGCTTCGGCATCGCGTCGTGCTGACCGCGGAGGCGGAGGTCGAAGGACGTTCTTCCGACGACGAACTGCGGGCGCTCCTCGAAACGCTGGAGGCGCCCCGATAGTCCGCATCGCCGTGGTTCCGAGCGGGCGGACGCTGTGGCTGCTGGGGCTGACCTCGTTCGTCTTCCTGTTCTCGGCGGCAGGCGCCGTCGCGGCGGACGTCGCCATCCTCCTCCTGGTCTGGATCGACGGCCGGCGGACGCGGTCCCCATCGGCCTCCCGCACGGCGCCGCGCATCGCGGCGCTCGGGGAAATCGCCGAGATCGCGATCGAGCTGGTCAACCCGACGAAGCACCGGCTCTCCATCCGTCTCACGGACGACCTCGATCCCTCCCTGCGCCGTCTCCCCGGACGCGACGGGATTGAAGCGTGGGAGGCGGGCGTGCGGCTGGACATCCCCCCCGCTTCGGTCGTGCGTACCGGCTACAGGGTGCGGCCGCGCACGCGCGGGTTTCTGGCGATGGGCGCGATCCACCTGCGGACCCGCTCGCCGTGGGGGCTCGCCTGGAGGCGTTCCACCGTCGACGCGGCGCACACGCTGCAGGTGCAGCCCGGGATCCGGAGCCTGCTGCGCGACCGCAGCGGCCACGCGCTCCGGCGCGGCCTGCGCACGGCCGGTTCGCGCCGCAGCCGCCAGTGGGGCGACGGCCGCGAGTTCGAGAGCCTGCGCGACTACGCCGAGGGGGATGACCCGCGCATCGTCGACTGGAAGGCATCGGCCAGGCGCCAGCGTTTCGTCGTCCGCAACTACGAGGCGGAACGCAGCCAGAACGTCGTCCTCGCGATCGACGCGGGCCGCCACATGCGCGAGCGGATCGAGGAGCGTGAGCGGGTGGACTTTGCCCTCGCGGCGGGCATGATGCTCGCCAACCGGGCGCGAAGTTTCGGAGACCGCGTCGGAACCGTCGTGTTCGACGACGAGATCCGGCACCTGTCGCCGCCCCGCCGGTCCGATCCGGCCGCGCTGGCCCGGGTCTTCGCGGGCGTGGAGACCCGGCCGGTCGAGCCCAACTACCCACTCGCGCTCGCCACGCTGAGCCGGACGTTCCGCAAGCGGTCGCTGGTCATCCTCTTCTGCGACGTGATCGATGAGGCCGTCTCGAAGGCGCTCGTGACTTCGCTCGCCCGGATCGGGCGCGCCCACCTTCCGCTGGCCGTCGCGATCCGCAACCCGGCGCTCGAAGCGGCCGCGACGCGTCCCGCGGCGGATGAGGCCGCGGTCTTCCATCGCGCCGCCGCCGAGGAACTCGTGCAGTCGCGCGCCACCACGCTTCAGGTCATGCGCCAGTCCGGAATCCTCGTCGTGGACACGCCGCCCGGCGACGCGCTCGTGCGCACCCTGGACAAGTACGTCGAGATCAAGGAGCGGGGGCTGCTCTGACCTCCGCGCGCGGGGTGTCGTTGGAACCGCGGCCCGCGAAGCCGAAGTACGCCGCGAGCAGGAGCGCGGTGGCGCCGCCGAAGGAGAACTTCGCCACGGCAGGAAGTCCGGACGGGGAATAGAACCCCTCCACCAGACCCGCCACGATGAGCAGGAGCACCGACCCGCCGACGAGCGAGAGGAAGGCGCGGCCCCGCTCCCGCAGCGCCTCCCGACGGGTGCGCCGTCCAGGCACGAGAAGCGCCGACCCGAGCCCCAGGCCCGCCCCGCCGGCCAGGCAGATGGCGGTGAGTTCCATCACGCCGTGCGGGAAGACGAAGGCGAGAATCACCCCCAGCACCTCGTTGTTCGCATACAGACCGAACCCGGCTCCGAGCAGGACACCGTTGAAGACGAGGATCAGCACCGTTCCGGCGCCGGCAAGCAGCCCGCCCGCGAACGCGAGGAAGCTCACGCGCACGTTGTTCGTCATGAGGGCGGAGGAGAGGGCCGGCCGCTCGGCGCCGTCGACATCGATGTAGGAAACGTTGATGTCCCCGCGGGCGGTGTTCTCCGCTCGCGCCAGCATCCCCGCCGGCATGATGGCACGCGCCCGCGCCGGACGATCGCGGACGGCCGTGTACGAGGCCAGCATGGGACCGAAGAGCAGCAGGGCCGCGAGGAGGACCGGCCGGTGATGGCGCCGCACCGCCCGCGGCAGTTCGCGTGCGATCCAGCGGCCGAGGGGGACCGCCGCCCTTCCCTTCGCGCGGTACAGGAGGTTGTGTCCGGCCCCCGCCCATCGTTCCACCGCCTCCAGCAGCCCCGGCGAGGCGCCATAGGTTCGCGCGCGCGCCAGGTCCGCCGTCACGCCGCGGTACAGGCGTCCGAACGCCCGCACCTCCGCCTCGCTGAACCGGTCCAGCCCTCCGGCGCGCCCCTTCTCCACGAGGTCCGTGTAGGCGGTCCAGGCCTCGCGCCGCTCGCGCGCCATCGCCGCGGCCTGGAGGCTCGCCCCGCCCTGGCGCGCCGCGTGCCGCGGGGCTTCGTCCGCGTGCAGCCGGACGAGGTGCGTATCGGGAGCCGCCCGGGGGTCCAGGCCGTCCAGGCCGTCCCGGCCCACCGCCGGTCGCACCGCATCCCACACCGAGGCCGCCACGCGGCGCCGGACGTCCGGTTCCAGCCCGGCCCGGCGCCCGACGTAACCCGACACCAGCGCGAACTGTTCGACGGAGAGTCGCGGGCGGCCCGGGCGGCCATCCGCCCGCGCCTCGTCCCCGAACATCTCACCGCCTCCCGTGTCCCGAACCACGATCGTGCCGGCGACGAGGTCTCCGAGGCGCTGCGCCCGGCGGTTGAACAGGATCGACGCGGCCCCGGCCATCCCGGTCACGCCCGGCTGCAGATCCACGATCCGGATCAGGTTCCGGAGCACCGACCCCTGGAAGGAGAGCGGCTCCCCGCCGTCGTGCAGCACTCGCAGCCCCAGCGCGCGTTTGCCCGGCGTACGTCCGTCCCACACCGCTTCGAAGAAGAGGAAATACCCCCACATCGCGAAGAAGCCGACGATGTAGAGCACGGCCTGTCCGAGCCCGCCCGCGTACCGGAAGACGAGCGCCACCAGCAGGAGGGCCGCCACGATGATGGCCAGATCGAGGGCGAGCGCGGCCGCGCGCGACCCCAGGTCCGCGAGCTGATACTCGAGCCTGACGTGCTCCGGCGTCTCCAGCGCGACCCGCCGGTGGAGCCCCGCCCGCGTGTCACCCATCATGCAACCTCGACCTGGGTTCCGGATCGGTTCCGTACTTCTCGAAGAACTCATCGGTGCCGGCCGGGAGCAGCAGCCGGTCCGCGATCGCCGCGATCTCCTCCGCCTCGCGCCACGCCTGCTCCAGCATCCACAACTCGCCCTCGAGCGCGCGCCTTTCCTGTTCCTCGTGCAGCGCCATCTCCAGCGCGAGCCGCGTCGGCTTCGGCATGTTCCTTACGTAGCCGGAAACGTCCCGCTTGTTGCGACTCGCGTTATCCGGCGGCATGGGCCAGGTAGCGCTCCGGGTGACCCCTCGCTTCGATCTCGGCTACGGCAGCCTGAACGGTCCGACGCCTGCCACCGCTCTCGTTCAGTTTCGGCAGGACCACCGAAGCGACGCGCCGGGCATCATCGCCGGCGAAGGACACCTCTCGCTCCCGCCTGCTCATCTTCACGGTGAACCCGGGCCTCTCATCGGCGGGGAACATGCTGATCGTCCGAACATCCATGTGACTGAACTTCACGACTGCGCCCGGATCCATCGGGCCTTCGCTGGCTTCGCGTCCACCGACCGATGTCTTTGCCGTGGTGCCGCGATACATCCAGGCCATCCAGACCGCAACAAGGCTGATCGACGCGATAGCCGGTACGCTTGTCTGGATGAGCAAGCCGACCGCCCCTCCCGCGGGAGCCATAACGGCGTACTGCCGCATTCTCCGCCGAAAGAGATCGCCGTAGCGCCAGGCGGCGAACTCGCCGCGGGGCGGCTTCCCGATGCGGACGAGTTCCAGGCCTTCGCGATGGCGCGCGAGCCCGATCTGATCCGTCGAGGCACGGAGCGGCGTGGCGCGGAAGAGGCGTTCGCACGTCTCCACGGCCTCCCAGCGCTCCTCGAGCGGCGTGAGGTTCCAGCGCCGGCACCTTCGGCACACCACCCACAGCCGGCCCCTGGCCGGGTCGAAGGCGAGCCGACGCCCCACCGGAAAGGTCTCGACGACCTCGTTGGACCCCAGCGGCCTCTTGCAGAACATGCAGGTGCTGTACACGGCCCTCCGTCAGCATCTCCCTGGACCAAGCTGGAGACGCCACGCTGGAACTGCGGTGTTGCGGGCGCAAGGGCCCGGGGTCAGAGGTCGCGGCGGCGGAACGAGATGTAGGCGATGCCGACGAGGAGCGTCGTCCAGGCGGCGGCGGTGATCAAGTGCCACGCCGGGTCGACGGCGGGTGGCGGTGTCCGGCCCGCGGCCTCGACGGCGGCGGCGTAACGCTCGTAGGCGGCCGCGTCGTAATTGCGGAATTCGAGGAGCGGGAAGGTGTTCGAAAACGGCAGGTAGTCGAGCCAGCCGGTGTAGTCCGGCAGGAAGCGGCGGACGAGCGCGGGCAGCATCCCGGACTCGATCGGGCCGATCCACAGGAACCACACCGCCAGCGCGGCTCCGGTCCTGCGGATCACGAGCGACAGGAGGAAGGCGAGCGCGGCCACGCTCAGGAACGCCAGCCCGAGCCCCCCGGCCGCCTGGAATACGGACAGCGGGACGAGCGACCCCTCGGCGGCCCCGAAGTCGGTCCGGATCAGCGCGAGCACCGTCGGGATCGACACGTGGACGCCGATGAAGGCGAGCCCCACCACGGGCAGCAGGAGCGACTTGCCCCAGAACCACTGGGACTTCGAGAGGCCGTCGATCACGTTCTGCCGCGCGGTTCGCCAGCCGAACTCCGTCGCCGACAGCAGCACGAGCGTGAGCGCGGCGAAGATCACCACCATGGTGGACTCGTCCCCGAACACGTCGGTCCAGATGTCGGGGAGCCGGAAGCCCTCGCTGCGCTCCAGGAAGGGCTGGGCGTGGTTCATGAGCGTGAACAACGCGTAGAAGCCGAGGGCGATCCAGAAGGCGAGCCGCTTCCTCGCCTTGAACCACTCGTTGCGCAGCAGCACGCCGAACGCCCGCGCGCCCTTCATTGGATCTCTCCAAACCCCTCGGGCGTGCCCGTGATCTCCATGAAGGCGTCCTCCAGCGATTGCCGTTCCAGCGACAGGTGCGAGGCGTAGATCCCCCGCCCGGCGAGAAAGCGGTTCAATTCGGAGAGGCCGGCGGCCCCGATCTGCACCAGGACGCGGCCATCCTCCACCCGCGTGTGGCCGGCGCCCTCAAACTCCGATACCGCGTGCCGAAGCGTCTCGATGTCCCCATCGGCGCCCACGGCCGCCACCGTTCGCGCCGAGGTGAGGTCCTCCACGCTCCCCTCGCGGACGAGGCGGCCGGTCTCGATGATCGCGACGTGCGTGCAGGTGCGCTCGACCTCGTGCAGCATGTGGCTCGAGAGGAAGATCGTCTTCCCGCGGCTGGCGAGTTCGCGGATGATGTCGCGGATCTCCCGCTGCCCCGCCGGATCGAGCCCGTTGGCCGGCTCGTCGAGGATGATGAGTTCCGGGTCGCCGATCATCGTGGCCGCGAGCGCGAGCCGCTGCTTCATGCCCAGCGAGCACGCCTTGAACTTCGTCTTTTGGCGCGAGGCCAGGCCCACGATGTCGAGCACCTCGGCGATGTCCGCCTCGTCGCTCCCCTTCACGCGGGCCACGACCCGCAGGTTGTCCCGGCAACTCAGGTAGGGGTAGAAGTTGGGGTATTCGAGCGTGGCGCCGATCCGCTGGCGCGCGGCGTGCAACTCGGCGGGCGTCTCCCCGCCGAACAGCCGGAAGGAACCGCCCGTCGGGTTGATGATGCCGAGGAGCATCCCGATCGTCGTCGTCTTGCCGCTCCCGTTCGGCCCCAGGAAGCCGTACACCTGCCCCGCTTCCACGCGCACGGAAAGCGCGTCGACGGCGAGCGTCCCGTCGCCCCGCAGCGCCGCGTACCGCTTGGACAGCCCTTCGGTTTCGATGATCGTCATGTGAGATCCCGTGTGGTTTCTCCGCCGGCGCGCTCTTCCAGTTGCCGCCGGAACAGCTCCGCCTCCGCAAGCTGGTCCAGGAGCTCGCCCCGCTCCCGGCTCTCGCCTTCAAGCCGCTCGACCCGCTCCGCCAGCCTTGCGATCGTCTCGCGTTCCTGCTTCCGGGGCCCGAGCGCTTCCGCCAGATCCCGCACCAGCGGCCGCAGAGCGAAGTGCGTCGCCATCGCGAGGACCGGGATGCCGATCGTGAAGAAGATCGCGACGATGGCGATGATCATGTCTTCCATATCTCACCCCTGCGCAGGCGCGTTCATCCGGCATCAGAACGGAAGGCGTGGCGCGGTGGTTTCGCGAGGACGGGAAGCGCTACCGGGGAGGCCGGCGGCCGAGAATGCCCCGGCCCCACACGTTGTTCCCGCGGTTCACGTCGGGCATCACGCCGTCCGGGTCGATCTGGACGTTGCGCACGGGCCCGCCGGGTACCTCCAGCACATAGGTGCCGTCCCCCTGCCACGCGTCGACCGGCACCTCGTATCGCTGCTCTTCCCCGTCCTGGTAGAGGATCCGCGCCTGGAGCGGCATCGGGATGCCTCCACGATTCTCGAACACGACCCGCGTCGTATCCCCCACGCGGGTGACGGAAGCGATCGCCTGGTCGAGCATCGCATCCTCGTAGATCCAGCCCTTGAAGAACCAGTCGAGATCCCGCCCGGACACGTCCTCCATCGTGCGGATGAAATCGGCCGGCTGCGGGTGCTTGTACGCCCAGCGCCGGATGTACTCGCGGAAGCCCTCGTCGAACACCTCGGGCCCGAGGATCTCCTCTCGCAGGAGGACGAGCACCGCGGCCGGCTTGTTGTAGGCGAGAACCCCGATGTCCGCTTCCGGAATGCTGTCGGCCGGCGTGAACACGGCGTAGCTCGGGAGCCGCGTGTCCGTCGCGATCTGGGCGGGGGACATGAGTTCGCCCAGGATCGGCTCCCCGCCCGCGAATTCGATGCCGGAATAGTAGTTGATGAAGGTGGTGAACCCCTCGTCCATCCACGCGTACCGCCGCTCGTCGGAGCCCACGATCATCGGGAACCACGTATGTCCGATCTCGTGGTCCGTGACCGAGAAGAGGAAGGCGCCGCGGGACCGCCAGGAACAGAAGACGATCATGGGATATTCCATCCCGAGCGCGAGTCCGGCCACATTGATCGCGACGGGATACGGATAGCGGAACCACTTCTCCGAATAGTGCCGGACGCTGTGACGGAGGTATTCCGTGGAGCGCTCCCAGCCGCTGCCCACGGGCCCGCCCATGCTCTCCCGCGGGTAGGCGGACATGATGAGGATGTCCTCCCAGCCGGCGGCGTCCCAGACGAAGCGGTCGGACGCGGCCCACGCGAAGTCGCGCACGTCCTCCGCGCGGAACCGCCATGTGAGCGGCGCCTCGCCGGGCGGCCGCGTGTGATCCTCTCCGGCTTCATCCGGCCCGATGATGTGGACCGTCTCCTCCGAGAGGCGCGCCTCCGCGAGCCGCTCGCGCTGCATCGGCGTGAGAACCTCCTCCGGATTGAGGAGTTCGCCGGTGGCGACGACGATGAAATCGCGCGGGACGGTCAACTCGACATCGAAGTCGCCGTACTCGAGGTACCACTCGCCCTGCCCCAGGAAGGGAGACTGGTTCCATCCGTTCACGTCGTCGTAGGTGAAGACGCGGGGGTACCACTGCGCGAGCTGATAGATGATCCCGCCCCGGATGTCGAGTTGCCCCATCCGGTCGCCGCCCGTCTCGGGGATCTCGAACGCGAAGTCGATCTCGACCTCGATCTGGCTTCCGCCCGGAGGGAGGGGTTCGCCGAGGAGGATCTCCATCATCGTGTCCTCGGTCCGGTACTCGGGGACCGTCATCTCGCCCCCGAGGTCGGCGCGCACGCCCGAGATCACGAAACCGCCGTCCTTGAAGAAGCCGCCGTGGCGGACGTCCCCGCCGAGTTCCTCCGCTCTCAGCGCCCCGTAGCTGGTTTCGCGGAAGAGGTTCTGGTCGAGCTGGACCCAGAGGCTCGTGAGCGAATCGGGACTGTTGTTCGTGTACGTGATGCGTTCCGTGCCCTCGATGCGATCGTCGTCGAGCGTGGCCCGAATGTGGTAGTCGGCCCGCTGCTGCCAGTAGGCCTCGCCGGGGGCGCCGGAGGCATCCCGAAACTCGCCGGGCTCGGGGAGGTCGAGGGGTGCGAAGGCGCCCGCCGGATCGAAGATCCTGCGCAGGGAATCGCGGCGCGCGAGTTCCGCGGCTTCCGCCGCTTCCCGCGCTTCCCGTTCATCTTCCTGCGCCGCCAGCCCGCCCGCGGGTGAGAAGCCCGAGAAGGACGGCAGGGCGGCCAGTGGAGAGAGCACAAGCATGAGCAGCGCGACCGGCCCCACCGCTTGAAGCGCTCGCATCCCAGCCCCGATCCCCTTCATCGAACCTCCATGTTCCGTGCTGCGTTCACTTCCGTTCCGCGTTCGGCTGCCCTTGTTCTCACGCGACCCTCATCGGTTGACGCTGCCCGTAGGAAAGCGTACGCCAGAGCCACTCCAGGGGTCCGAAGCGGAACCGGGCGAGCCACCACGGCGACCACGCCAGCTGGAGCGCCCAGATGGCCACGACGATGCCGACGCATGCCGCGCCTCCCACGCGCTCGAACAGTCCCAGCCCGTGACCGTAGAAGATGAGCGAACACAGCACGCTCTGGGCAATGTAGTTCGTGAACGCCATGCGACCGACGGCGGCCAGGCGCGCGCGGGCGCGAGTCAGGCGCCCGCTCCGGGCCACGAGCATCACCAGCCCCACGTAGCCAAGAAAGACACCGATGGAGCCGACGTAGTTGAAGAGGGTCCCTCCGAGCTTCGACTGCTCCCACGCGAAGCCGGCCTCCACGTTGTACCAGACCCCGGCGGCCGCGAGCGGCAGGCCCAGCCCGAGCCCCCAGAGGACCCGGCGGTAGAACGAACCGCGCCGAGAGCACCCCAGCTTGTAGAGGGCCATTCCCACGGCATGAGCCGCCCGCCCGCCACGGAGGTAGCCCGGAAAAGCGACGGTCTGAAGAGGGTAGTAGGCCCGGCATCCGAGCCGCCGCGCATTCGATCTGCTCCCAGGGCGCCCACTGAGCCGCGACCTCCGCCCGCTCCCCGGCCGGCCAGTACGGAATCGTCCAGTGGGCGAGACCCATGACGAGTACGACGATCCCGACCGCGCAGCCGGCCCACAGCAGCCGGCGGGGCGTCCAATCGCGGAACCCGTACAGGAGGAAGCCGCAGAGGGCGTAGGGGACGAGGATGTGCCGTGCCAGATCCCGTAGGCGTGAAGGAGTCCAATCGCGAGGAGCCAGAACTGGCGGCGATAGTGCAGGCGGCCTCCCGGGACGCCGCGACGGTCCATGCGCTCGCTCATCATCGCGATCCCCGCGCCGAACAGGAGGGAGAAGGTCGAGATGAACTTCGTGTCCGCGAATACGTTGACCGCGGCCCAGATCCAGATCGGTTCCGAGGCCGATGAGGATCCCCAGCAGCCGCGACGCCGCGGAGCGCATCGATCGCATGGATCCGCTCGGATCCCGACACGGGGGCGGGAGCGTGGCCGGCTGGCGGCGTCTCGGACATCTATTGCCTGTTCGCTATGTTGGACGCGTGGTGCGATGCGCGAGCACGCTACGACGCCAAGTGAACCGAGAGGTGTGAACATGTCCGGGTCCAGGAACATTCTGTCTCAGCCCTTCCTCCTCCGCACCCCGCGGCGGGTCTTTGCGCTCACCGCGGTCCTGGTCCTGACCGCTTCCTTCGGGGCGCATGAAGCCCGCGCCCAGGCCGACGACGCCTGGACCCCGGCGCTGAGCATGCAGTACCGCGCGGTCTCCGGCACCGCAATCTCTCCCGACGGCTCCCGCATCGCCTTCGTCGTGCGCGAGCCGCTGATGGAAGGACCGCAGTCGGAGTATCTGAGTCACATCTGGATGACGGACGCGGACGGGACGAGGGCCGCGCAGTGGACGCGCGGGGAGGCGTCGGCCGGGTCGCCGCGGTTCTCCCCCGACGGCGCGTGGCTGAGCTTCACCTCGGGCCGCGACGGCGAGGGCGAGGCGGGCAGCCAGGTGTGGGCGCTGCCGATGGGGGGCGGCGAGGCGCGGCAACTCACGCAGGCGGAAGGGTCGGTGGGGGGATACCGCTGGTCGCCCGACGGGACGCGGATCGCCTTCCTCATGCGGGATCCGCCGACCGCGGAGGAGAAGAAGGCGCGGGAGGAGAAGCGGGACGTGATCCTCGTGGACCGGGACTACAAGTTCTCGCACCTGTACGTGGCCGCCATCGACCCGGATTCGGACGAGCCCGCGACGCCGGTTCGGCTCACCGCCGGCGACTTCCATATCACCGGCTTCAGCTGGGCGCCGGACGGGGCGCGGATCGTGTTCGCGCACCAGGTCGATCCCCGCATCAACACGGGGCGGCTGAGCGGAGACCTCTCCACGACGACCGTCCCGGACGCCGCCGGGATCGGCGACATCCTGGCCGCGCGGGAAGCCGAGGGAGACGAGGACGGAGACTCGGCCGAAGGCGCGGACGCGGATTCCGCCGCCGTCGGGGAGGTCGCGCTTCTCGTGGGCGGGGCGGGGATCGAAGGGAGCCCGCACTGGTCGCCGGACGGCGCCTGGATCGCCTACGTGTCGACGGGTGATCAGCCGGAGCCGATCGGACTCGGCGACGTATACGTCATGCCGGCGGGGGGCGGAGAGGCGCGGCGACTGGACACGCCGAACCGGAGCGCGTTCGTGCTCGGCTGGTCGGGCGACTCCTCCGAACTGCTGCTGCTCGAATCGCTCGGCACGCGCAGGCACGTGCTGGCCGTTCCGGCCGACGGCGGCGAGATGCGCTTCATCTCCTACGGGGACGGCGTCATCGGCTCCGTCGCGCTCACCGGCGACGCGAGCCGCATGGCCTTCACGTGGCAGACCCCCGAAGAACCGTGGGACGTCTTCGTGTCGCCCACGAACGGGTACTCTCCACAGCAGGTGACGGATCTCCATGCCGGCGTGCCGCGCCCGGAGATGGGGCGCACGCAGCTCGTCTCCTGGACCTCCACGGAAGGGTTCGAGATCGAGGGGCTCCTCACCTACCCCGTGGGCTACGAGGAAGGCGAGCGCGTGCCGCTCATCCTGAACGTGCACGGAGGGCCGGCGGGCGTCTTCAGCCAGAGCTTCACCGGCAGCCCGGCCGCGTACATGCTTCAGTACTTCGCCCAGGAGGGCTTCGCGATCCTGCGCCCGAACCCCCGCGGCTCCACCGGCTACGGGAAGGACTTCCGCTACGCGAACTTCCAGGACTGGGGCTACGGCGACTTCCGTGACCTCATGTCGGGCGTCGACCACGTGATCGAGATGGGAATCGCGGACCCGGACCGCCTCCTCCTCATGGGCTGGAGCTACGGCGGCTACATGACCTCGTGGGCCGTGACCCAGACGGACCGCTTCGTGGCGGCGAGCATGGGGGCCGGCCTCCCGAACCTGGTTTCGATGACGACGACGACCGACATCCAGGACTACCTCGTGGGCCACATGGGCGTCGAGTTCTGGGAGGACTACGAGCGCTACGAGCGGCACTCGGCGATGTATCACATCGCGAACGTGGTCACGCCGACGCAGGTGATTCACGGGGCCGAGGACCTGCGCGTCCCGTTCACGCAGGGACAGGAGTTCTACCGCGCCCTCGACCGCCGCGGCGTGCCGACGGAGATGGTCGTGTACCCGCGCACGCCGCACGGGCCGCGCGAGCCCAAGTTCGTGATGGACGTGTCGGAGCGGATCCTGACCTGGTTCCGGAAGCACCTGGGATCGGAAGCGGTGGCGGCCGGGGACGAGAGCCGCTGAGCCGCCGGGGCCGCCTGACACCCGGCCTCGCCGAGGTCAGCGCTTCAGGCTGCCGCCTTCACCTGATACGGCGTCCCGGGCAAGCATGTCCGATTCGATGTCCGCGTCGCCGGGCCAGCGGCTGACGGGACGTTTCCGCGGGGACGCCGGCGACTAGGGGGAGGCTCGTAAGGTTTCCCCGCGATGCGGCTCCTGAAGCTTCGCCTCGATGCGGTGAACGTGCCCGGCGATCCGCTCGAAAAGCCCGTCGTGCTCGTGAAGGTGCCCGTCGATGCGGTGGAGGTGCCCGTCGATCCGTCCAAAGTGCCCGTCGTGCTCCCGGAGCTTCTCGTCGATGCGCTCGAAATGCTTGTCGTGC
This sequence comes from Candidatus Palauibacter irciniicola, assembly GCF_965208695.1. Classification (GTDB taxonomy): domain Bacteria; phylum Gemmatimonadota; class Gemmatimonadetes; order Palauibacterales; family Palauibacteraceae; genus Palauibacter; species Palauibacter irciniicola. Next base: position 1,005,805 of record NZ_OZ242352.1, on the reverse strand, counting down.
TCCTGGAGCTTCCCATCTATGCGGTGAACGTGCCCAGCGATCCGCTCGAGGTGTCCGTCGATGCGCGCGAAGTGTCCGTCGATGCGCGCGAAGTGCCCGTCGTGCTCCTGGAGTCGTCCCTCGATGCGCGCGAAGTGCCCGTCGTGCTCCTGGAGTCGTCCCTCGATGCGCGCGAAGTGCCCGTCGTGCTCCTGGAGTCGTCCCTCGATGCGGCGAAGTGCCCGTCGTGCTCCTGGAGTCGTCCCTCGATGCGGTCGTCGTGCTCCTCGAGTCGTCCCTCGATGCGGTCGAATCTCCCGTCGTGCTCCTCGAGCTTCCCGTCGATGCGGTGGAGGTGACCATCGATGCGGTCGAGCTTGCTGCTGTTGTCCTTCGTGATGCTTATGAGATGCTGAAACTGATCTTCCGTCACGTCGATCTTCCCTTCCTCCCGTTCCCTCGGCCTGGGGGCCGTACCCTTCGCGATGCGGATATCTGACGATACGGAGTGCTCAACGCGAGGCCAACCCAGCCAGTTCATGGAAGTGGCGGGGTCTCCTTGCGGGGGCGGGGGGAGCCGCCGAAGCCGAGTTGGAGGGCGGTGGTGAAGCGGGGGCCCATGGGGGAGTGGTTGACGGAGCCGGACCAGGTGAGGAGGTGGTTGCCGGGGATCCGGATGCCGTAGCCTCCGCGGACGTCGACGGCCCATGGGTCGCGGGCGCGGGCGCCGGGGCGAGTGCGGCGCCGGGTGCAGTGCCGGCGGCAGGGGGCGACAGGGGACGACGCGGCGGCGGGGGCGGCGGCGTAGCGGCTGTAGACCTGGTCCTGCCAGAGGGCGTCGCCGCCGCCCGCGGCGAGGTCGCCCCAGCGGGGGGAGACGGAGAGGGACGGGCCGGTGCCGCCCTGGCTGCCGAGGCTGAGGGTGGCGCTGAAGCCCTGCTCCTCGTAGCCGGTGGCGGAGTGGACGGCGAGCATGCGGCCCTGGGCGTCGAGGCGCAGGAAGCCGGCTTGGGCCTTGAGGCCGCCGACGAGTTCGAGGCCGGTGCCGGGCTGGCCGGCGCCGCCGTCGCGGCGGACGTGGGCCTCGCCGAAGGGGTTGAGGGTGAGGCCGCCGAGCCGGATCTGCTGGGACAGCTCGGCGCCGAAGCGCACCTGGTCCACGGCGGCGGTCTGGCCGTCGAGGGTCTCGCTGCCGGTCTCGGTCTGGAGTTCGGCCCAGCCCGCGTCGGCGCGCAGGGCGAGTGAGAAGCCGCCGCCCGCGGCGAGGCGCCGGCGCAGTTCGACGAGGCCCATGCGCAGGCCGAGGTCGCTCGTCTCCGCGAGGCCGTTCCCGTGGCGCACGTTGTCCGCGTCGCCCTGGCCGACGCCGCCCATGGCCCAGATCGAGGTCGCGCCGCTGGTCCACTGCAGGTAGGGGTGGACGGCGACGAGCCGGGTCTGGAGCGCGCCGCTCGTCGCGCCCGTGCTCCAGTCGCCGGTGCCCTCGCTGCGCGCGACCGCCACGCCGAGCATGAACCGGCTGCCGAGCCACGTGTCCACGCCGACGTAGCCGGTCTTCAGCTCGCCGTCGTAGCTGTCGCCGTCGGAGGGGGCGCCGCGGAAGGTCTGGACGTCGCCCTGGCCCCAGAGCTGCAGGCGCAGGCCGCCACCGCCGCCGGCGTCCTGGGCTCCCGCCGACGTCGAAGCCGAACTGGAACTCGGAGCCGCGCAGCGGGTCGCGTCCGCCCTCGAAGCGGGTGAGGTCGCCGACGAGGTCGCCGAAGCGGAAGAGGTCGCCGAGGGTCGGGTCGTCGCCGGAGCCGGAGCCGGAGCCGCCGGCGGAGTCGACGCGGGCGTATGACATGGCGCGCGAGGTGATGCCGGAGAGCCAGCCCTGCCACCGCTGCTCGGCGGCGGACTTCGCCGCGTTCAGGCTGAGCGGCACGTCGCGGCCCATCAGCGAGAGCCGGGACGCGTCCGAGCGGCTGGCCATCGGGCGGCGGCCCAGCGTCATGCGGGCGCTCGCCAGGTGCGACCGGGCCATGCCCGCCAGCGCGTGCGACACCATGCCGCGCGCCGCCCCGTCCGACACGCTGACCGCCACGGCCTGCGTGGCCGTGAGGCCGCCCGCGTCCCTGGCCGCGATCACGACCACCACCCGACCGTAGCCCGTGGGCACGAGCGTGAGCACGCTGCCGGCGACCGTCGCGCGCACGACCGAGGAGTCGGACGACACCGTGCCGAACGCGAGCACGTCCCCGTCCGCGTCCAGGAAGAACGGCGACAGTTCGATGCGCGCGGGATCGCCGCCCTCCTCGAGCGACTGCGCGGGGATCGTGCCGACGGGCATCGGCGCGTCGTTCGTCGGCAGCACCGTCACCGTCACCGCCGCGCTCGCCCTCGCGCCCCCGTCGTCTTCGACCTCGTAGGTGAAGCGGTCCGTGCCGTGGAAGTTCGCCGCCGGCATGTAGAGGACGACGTTCGCCGCGATCCGCGCCGTCCCGTTCTCCGGCGCCGACACCGACACGAGGCGCAGGCCGTCCCCGTCGGGGTCCGTGTCGTTGGCGAGCACGTTCACGGTCACGGCTTCGTCCTCGTTCGTCGACGCCTCGTCGTCGACCGCCGTCGGCACGTCGTTCACCGGCCGCACGGTCACCTCCACGGAGGCCGAAGCCGTCCCGCCGTTCCCGTCGTCCGCCGTGTACGTGAAGCGGTCCGTCCCGTGCCAGTTCGCGTCCGGCGTGTAGAGGACCCCGCGGCCGTCCGCCGCGATCGCCGACGTCCCGTTCTCCGGCGCCGACACCGACGCCACGCGCAGGCTGTCCCCGTCGACGTCCGTGTCGTTGGCGAGCACGGCCACCTCGACCGCCACGTCCTCGTCCGTGGACGCCGTATCGGCCGCCGCCTCCGGCAGGTCGTTCACCGACCGCACCGTGACCTCGACGGACGCCTCGGACGTCGCGCCGTTCCCGTCCTCCATCACGTACGTGAAGCGGTCCGTGCCGTACCAGTTCTCCGCCGGCGTGTAGAGGACCGCGCCGCCGTCCGCCGCGATCTCCGCCCTTCCCTGCTCCGGCTCCGACACCGACGCCACGCGCAGGCCGGCGCCCTCCGAGTCCGTGTCGTTGGCGAGCACGTCGATCTCGAGCGCCACGTCCTCGTCGGTCGCCACCGTGTCGTCCGCGGCGACGGGAAGCTCGACCACGTTGACGATCTTCACGGTCACGCTCGCGTCCGCCGTCAGGCCGGCCGGGTCGCTCGCTTCCACCGTCAGTTCGAAGACGTTCGGCTCCGTCTCGTAGTCCTCGCCCGGGCCGACGTAGAGCACCGCCCCGTTGCCCGACTCGACCGCGAACCGCGAGGGGTCGCCCGCGGCCAGCGCGTAGGAAAGCGCGTCGCCGTCCGGATCCTCCGCCGTCACCGCGCCGAGCGCGACGGGCTGCGCGCTCCCGTCCACGTGTTCACGCAACTCGAACGCGTACTCGGACACATCGAACTCCGGCGCCCGGTTCGGCACCGGCGGGGGCGGCGGCGGCGGGGGCGGCGCGGCCGCGGACACGGTGACGCTGAAGTTGGGCACGGCGGCCCCGGCGGCGGTGCGCAGCGGGCGCGTGCCCGGCGTGTAGCTCACGGACGCTTCCCGGTCTTCGGGGATCGCCGGAGCGATCGTCAGTTCGACCGTCGCGCCGAGGATCGCCACCGCCGTCACCCGGTAGTGGTCGTCCGCCGCGGGAGACCCGGCGCCCGACGCGGCGTCGGAGGCGGCGGCGACGGTGACGGTGAAGTCGGCGGGGTCCGGGGTCGACGCGGCGTCCAGTTCATCGGCGAAGTTGAGCGTCACCTTGGCGCCGCCCTCCGACACCCGGCCGCCCTGCGGCGGAGGCGACTGCGGTCCCGACGGCGTGTTGTTCGCCACGGTGCGGCCGGTGAAGTTCGACACCTCCTGGCCGCTCGAGCCCGCGCCCCGGAGCGGGTTGGTCGCCGGCCGGGCGTAGCTCACCCTCACCGTCTCGCCGGACGCCACCGCCGAGGCGAGCGTCACGGTCACCGTCGAGCCCGAGATCGACGCCGTGCCCGTGCCCGCGATCGTGCGCGCCGAGCCGCCCGCAGGCGTCGCCGTCACCGTGAACGCGCTCCCGGCCGGAGCCGACCCCGCGTCGAGGTTCCGGCTGAAGGCGATCGCCAGCGCCGTCCCGTTCACCGACCCCCGCGAGAACGACGGCCGCGTCGGCGGCGGCGGGGCCGCGGCGTCGTTGTCGTTGACCGTCACGCGGGCGGAATCGCTGGTGGGCGACACCCTGTAGCCCGTGCCCGCGGCCAGCTTCACCGTCACCGACCCGTTCGGCTCGTCCGTCTGGTCGTTCACGGTGGGCACTTCGTAGACCACCTCGCCGGCGGTCGAGCCGGAGGCCGGGATGGTCACCGTCTTCGCGCCCAGGTTCGCGGCGGCGACGAAGTTGCCGGCCTGCGAGACCGTCAGGTTCACGGTGAGGTCGGCCGACGGGTGCGGGTTCGCGTGGAGTTCGAACCTCGCGGGGGCGCCCTCGGTCACCGTCGTCGACCCCGTGGCCACGATGTGCACCGCGATCCGCGACTGGCTGCCGTCCACCTTGTGGCCCGACTGCGCGGCGAGCGCGTCGTGGGTCAGAATCGCCGCGCCGCCCCCCTGGTCCGTGATGGTGGCGCCGTTCAGCTCCAGCGCGTTCGCGGCGATCGAGATGCCGTCGGCGTCCAGGTCCGCCGCCACCACGCTGTAGTAGAACTCGAGCTCCGTGAGCCCGCTGCCGGTCGTGGCCGTCGTGTACCTCGTGTTCGAGCCCACCTCGAGCGCGATGCGCGGCGTGCCGCCGGACTTGTTCACGGTCACGTTGTCGGTGAACGTCACCGTGACCGTGATCTGTTCGCCGAGCTGGTAGGTGTCGCCGGGGGCCGGGGACGACGTGATCGACGGCGCCCCGACCACCGCGGCCCGCGTGTTGTTCGTCGCCGTCTCCGGGCCGAAGCTCACCACCTGGTTCGTGGCCCCGTCCTGCAGCGGGTTCGTGGCGGGTGCGCTGTAGCGCACCGACACCCGCTCGCCGGGGTCCACCGCCGAGGCCAGCGTCAGCGTCACGTCCGCGTCGGAGATGTCCACGTCCGTGACGGTCCGGGGAACGCTGTTCACCAGCACCGCGAAGGAGGACGCGGCCGGCTCCGAGGTGGCGTCGATGTTCTCGTTGAAGGTGATGACGAGCGCCGCGCCGTCGACCGCGGCGCTGGAGTACGTGGGCGCCGTGCTGTCGTCGTTCCTCACCGTCACGCTGGAGAAGGACGCCACGAGGTTGGGCGTCGGGGCGCGGTCCTGGAGCTTCGCGGCGCTCGCGCCCGTGGGCTGCGTGTAGCTCACCGTGACGGCCTCGCCGAACACCGCGGCCGACGCCAGCGTCAGCGTCACCGTCGAGCCGGAGACGGCCACGGCGTCCACCTTCCGGGCGTTGCCCGCCACCACCACGTCGAAGGCGCTCGTATCCGGGGTCGCGCTCGCGCCCTCCGTCAGCGGCTCGCTGAAGGTGATGACGAGCCGCGTGCCGCCCACCACCGGCGCCGGATCGGTCAGGACCGTCGGCGCCACGTTCGGCGTGTTGTTCGTCACCGCCTGGTCGCCGAAGCTCGCGGCGTCGTTGCCCGCCCTGAAATCCTGGATCGGGTTCGAGGCCGGCTTGTCGTAGGCGACCGTCACCACGTCGGCGTCGATCACCGCAGCGGCCAGCGTGAGCGTCACGGTGCTGCCGCTCACCGCCACCGGGTTCGAGTCGGCGAGGGCCACCTCGGTGCCGCCCACCTTGACGGTGAAGGCGCTCGCCGCGGGGGCGGTGCCGGTGCCGTCCAGCACTTCGTTGAAGGTGATGACGAGGCTGGTCCCGTTCACGGTCGGCACGGTCGTGCCGTGGAGCGCCGGGGCCGTCGTGTCCCTGTTGCCGCCGGGGCCGTTCACCCTGTGGTTGACGTCGTGGGCCAGCGCCGTGTGCGTCAGCGTCACGCTCGTGGTCCCCGTCTTGATCGCGCCGCCGTTTGGGTCCAGCACGTTCGCGGGGACGCCGATGCCTTCCGTGCCCGAGTCGTTCGCGCTCGACACCACGTAGAAGAACACGAGGCTGTCCGTGCCGGTGCCGCTCTCGTAGACCAGGTGGGGCGGGTTGAGGATGCCGCTCGGGTGGGACGCGCGGAACTTGAACTTGAGCCGCGGCCCCGTTACGGGCGTGCCCACGGTCGTCACGGTCACGTCGGCGTTGAACCTCACCGCCGCGCGGATCGTGTCGCCGGCCTGGTACGTCTTGTCCGGGCCGGGGTCCGAGATGATCACGATGCTCGAGACGGTCGCCGGCACGGCGTTGTTCACCGACTGGTTGCTGAAGCTGTCGATCTCCCGGTCGCGGGTGTCGGTCAGTTTGTTGCCGGTGGTGGGCTTTTCGTAGCTCACCGTGACGGTCTGCCCGGCGGTGATCGCCGTACCGAGATTGAGTAGCAGGCTCCCCGACAAATAACCGCCGCTGGTTGGCGTATGAGCCGTGCCGTCGACGGTGACGGTGAAGACGGACGAGGCCACGGACACCTGCTTGAGGGACGCGGTGAAGGTGACAAACACGTTGGTCCCGGCCGCATTCGTCTCCGCGCTCTCGACCACGGTCGGCACGATGTTGGACACGGATTGGCCGCTGAAGCTCTCCACCTCCAGGCCGTCGGCGTCCGTGAGCTTGCTTCCGGAGGGCTTCGAGTAGCTTACCGTGACGGCATCGCGGGCGATGATCGCCGTGCCGAGGCTGAGGGTCACGTCCCTGGAATTGGCGCTCGTGAAGATAACGGTCGGGTTCTGGTCCGTGCCGCCCGCGGAGACCGTGAAGGCGCTGAAGGCCACGTTTCCTGGGGCCGAGACGTTCTTGTTGAACGTGAGGGTCACCCGCGTACCGGCCGCGTTCGTCGTTGCGCTCGACAGCGTCGCGGGGCGGGCGACGGCGAAGTCGGTGAAGCTGTCGACCTCCTGGCCGGCGTTGTCCACGAGCCTCCCGGTGGTCGGTTTCTCGTAGCTCACGGTCACCGATCCCGCGGCGGGGGCGGCGTTCAGGACGAGCGACAGCACGCTGCCGGAGATCGATATAGGTGAGGAGCCTCGCAGCGCCTGCGTCGTCGTGCCCAGCTTGACCGTGAACGCACCCGACAGCGCGCCCGGTGGCAGGCTCCCGAGCGCCCTGCTGAACGTGATGTCCAACTGGGTGCCGACGAGGGTCGCCTTCGACGGGGTCGCGATGCGGGAGACGGTGCCGGTGAAGGTCGTGACCGCGTTGCCGGCGGCGTCCCGCAGTTTGGTGGCGGTGCCGGTGGGCTGCGTGTAGTCGACCGTGAGCGTGCCGGTGCCGGGGGCGGAGGCGAGCGTGAGCGTCACCGTGCTGCCGGAGATCGCCACCGGGGTCGTCGCGTGCAGGGTCTGCGCCACGTTGTCCAGCTTGACGCTGAACGCGCTCGCGGCGGGGAGCGCCGTCTGGAGCGCCTCGGTGAACGTGATCCGGACCTCCGAGCCGACGAGGACGATACCGGCGGTGCCCGACACCGTCGGCTTCACGCCGTCCACCTTGTGGGCCGCGTTCGCGGCAATCGCCGTGTGGGTGAGCGTCGCGTCGTTGCCGACCGCGTCCTTGATGGCGCCGTCGTCGTTGACCGTCAGCGTGTTCGCGGCCACCGTGATGCCGTCGGTGTCCACGTTGGTCGCGTGCGCCACCACCGTGTAGCGGAACGAGATCGTCGCGTTCCCGCTGCCGCTGTTGTAGAACGCCTTCCTCTCCGTCGTGCCCACGATGATCGGGATGTACGGGGTGCCCGTCGCGCTGCCGTCGCTCGTCACGGTCACGGCCTCGCTGAACGTCACCTGGAGCACGATGTGGTCGCCGATGGCGTAGGTCTGGTCGTCGCCCGCCCTCGACGTGACCGCGATCGAACTCACCGTCGGCGCCGACGCGTCCACCTTGTGGTTCGCCTGGTTCGCCAGCGCCGTGTGGGTCAGCGTCGCGGCGTTGCCGACGTTGTCCACGATCGTGCCGCCGTTCAGTTCCAGCTTGTTCGCCGCCACCGAGACCCCGTCCGCGTCCGCGTCGCCCGCCTCCACCACGTAGTGGAACCGGATGTCCCGCGTGCCGCTGCCCCGACGGTACACCGCGTACTTCTCCGTCGTCCCGACGGTCAGCGCGATGCGCGGCCAGGTCGGGGTGGCGCCGCCGGAGGAGGCCACCGTCACGTTTTCGGTGAACCGCACCGTGAGCGCGATCGTGTCGCCGGTCGCGTAGGTGTTGTCGGTGCCGGCACTGGTCGCCACCCGCACCGAATTCACCGTCGGCCGCCCCCCGTCCACCTTGTGGTTGCTGTTCGGCGCCACCGCCGTGTGGGAGAGCGTCGCCGCGTTGCCGGCCGCGTCCACGATGGCTCCGCCGTTGAGGCCCAGCCGGTTCGCCGGCACGTTGATGCCGTTCCCATCCGCGTCGCCCGCCGCCACGGTGTAGCTGAACACGATCTCCGTCGTGCCGGTGCCCGAGGCATAGACCGCCTGCTTCGTCGCGCTCCCCAACTGGAACCCGATCCGCGGCCACGTCGGGGTGCTGCCGCCCGAGGAGGTCACGGTCACGGCCTCGGAGAAGGTCGCCTTGAGCAGGATCGCGTCGCCGATGGCGTAGGTCTGGTCCGTGCCGGCCATGGAGGAGATCGTCACCGAGCTGACCGTCGGCTTCACGCCGTCCACCTTGCGGGCCGTGTTCGCCGCCACCGCGTCGTGGTCGAGGGCCGCCGCCGTGGTCGTCGTGCCGACCCGGATCGTGCCGCCGTTCAGCTCGAGCGCGTTCGCCGCCACCGTGATCCCGTCCGTGTCCAGGTCGCCCGAGGCCACCGTGTAGCGGAACACGATCGCCGTCCCCGGACTGCCCGACTGGTAGGTCGCGTGCTTCAGCGGCGTCGAACCGAGGGTGAACGGAATCCGGGGCCTGCCGCCGGAAACGTTCACCGTCACGGACGAGGCGAAGGTCGCGGTGATGTCGATATGGTCGCCGAGGCCGTAGGTGCCGTCGTCGCCCGCGGCGTTGAACGACAGCGCGACGTTCGCCCCGACCTTCACCGTCGCCGTGGCGGCCGCGGTCGACTTGGCGCCGAACGCGTCCACCACCTTGAAGGTGAACGTGGCTTCGCCCTCGAAGCCGGTGGTTGGGGAGAACCACAGCTTGTTGGCCGCGATGTCCGCCCGCGACAGGGTCCTCGGCAGGTCGGCGCTCGCGAGCGCCGTGCCCTCCTGTACGAGCGTGCCCTGCGCGCTCGTGGGCAGGCTGATGATCTCGATCTCCTTCAGCGGGTCGCTGTTGGCGTCGGAGAAGGTGAAGTCGCCCACCGCGAACGTCCGGTCCGTGTCCGTCGGGGTCGCCACCGTGAAGTTCGTCGCCGTGGGCGTCGCGTTCGTGCCGCGCACGTTCAGGCTGGTGACCGTGACGGTCGACGACTTTATCCACTCCACCTTCGGGTCGGCGTCGCGCGTGAGGTCCGCGGGGTTGGCGCCGTTGGCCGCGGTGCCCTTGATGGTCGCGCTGCTCGACAGCCGGACCGCGTTGCCGGACGCGTCACGCTGGAGCGTAATGCCGTTGTCGTCCGCGTCCCCCGTCGCCACCGTGCGAGCGCTGAACCGGATGGCGGTGTCGCCGTGCGCCGCGGCGTAGGCCAGCTCATGGTGCGAGGTGCCGATCGTCAGCGCGATCTTGACGTTGGCGTTTGCGCCCATCCGGTCGACATCGATGGCCTGGTCCAAGCCGACGATCACGCTGATGGTGTCGTTCGCGACGTAGGTGTCCGCGTCGCCGTTCAGGTCGGCGTCCACGCTCGGACCGACTGCGACGACGATCGAGTTGATCTTCGGGCGTTTCGCGGAGACCGTCTTGCCGGAGTCGGTCAAGGTGTGGGCGAGCGTCGCGTTCGCCGTGCCGGTTCTGATCGTGGCGCCGCCGGGCAGCGACAGCGTGTTCGCCGCCACCGACACGTTAGTGCTGCCCGAGTCGTCCCCGTCCTGCAGCACGTACGCGAACACGAGCGCCGTCGTGCCGCTGCCCGAACGGTAGAAGGCGTACCGGGTCACCTGCGGATCGCCGGCGCCGAAGTCGGGGCTCAGTGTGATGCGCGGCGTCCCGGTCACGGTCACCGGCCGGTCCCAGGTGATCTTGACCTCGATGCTGTCCCCGATGGTCACGTAGTTGCCGGTGGGCTTGTTGATGAACTCCACGGTCGAGAGCCTCGCCCTGCCGCCGTCCACCTTGTGGTCCGTGCTCGCGGCCACCGCGGCGTGCTTGATTTCCGCGTTGGTGTTGTCCGAGTACCGGATCGTGGCGCCGCCGGGGAGCGTCAGCGCGTTCTCCGCGATCTGGATGCCGTCGGCGTCCGTGTCGTTGTTGCCCACGACGTAGCTGAACACCATCGCCGTGCCCGGGCTGCCGCGTACGTAGTTCGCGTTCCTGTTGTTCGAGCCCACCCTGATGGGGATGCGGGGCGTGCCCGTCACCGTCACCTGCTGCGGCCAGGTCGCGGTGACCTGGATGGAGTCGCCGTTGTGGTACGTGTTGTCGGTGCCGGCGTCGTTCAGCGACAGCGTTGGCCTCGGGTCCTGGATCACCTGGACGGTGACCTCCCGGCCGACCTCATAGGCCCGGATCGTCGCGTTGCTGTCCCACCGGTAGTTGTTCGACACGGCGGCCGGGAGCTGGGCCGCATCGGAGAGGGCGAACTCGTGCCCGTTCACCTTCAGCTTCAGGGTGCTCAGGCTCGTGGAAGGGAAGTCCTGGTCGAGCGTCAGGTGGAGGCGGACCTGCGACGACGAGGGCCCGCCCCAGCGCACGCTCTTCACCACGAAGGTCGTGCCGCCCAGGTCGAAGTCCGTGTCGTCCAGGTTCCCGTAGGCTGTGTTGCACCTGGCGGATATCCCGTTGCAATAGCCCCGGGACCTCATGTTCGTCCCCCCCGTGCCCTGGGCCACGGTCAGGGTCCCGCACCAGGCGTTGCCCGTGTCGCAGGCGGGGGCGGCCGCCTGCACCGTGCCCGAGGCGGCGCTGGTCAGCGTCTCGTCGTGGCCGATGTCGTCCTGGAAGGTGACCTTGACCTTGACGGTCTTGGCCGAGTCGGCCTGGGTCAGCTCGTAGGTGCTGTTGGTCGCGCTCGCGATGTCCGTGTCCGTCCCGGAGTCCGTGCGGATCCACTGGTAGCTGTAGCTCACGCTCGTGAGCCCGTCGGTGTCCGCGATGCCGCTGGTCCCGGCGGTCAGCGTCTGGCCTACCTGCGGGAAGCCCGTGATGGCCGGCGCGCCGGTCGCGACGTTGTTGGTGTCGTCGTCGTTCACCGTCACGCTGTCCGCAGCGGGCGAGCCCACGCTGTAGCCGGTGCCCGACCCCACCGCCACCTTCACGTAGCCGTTCGGCTCGTCCTTGCTGTCGCCCACCGTCGCCACGGTGACGGTGTCCTTTGTGTTGCCCATGGCGATCGTCGCCGTCGTCGCGCCCTCGTTCGCCGCCGCCACGAAGTCGCTGCCCGCCTTCTCGGACACGGTCAGGTTCACCGTCACGTCCGTGGTCGGCGCCTCGGCGATCGTCAGCGTGAACGTGGCGGCGGTGCCCTCCGTCACCGCCGATCCGCCGGAGATCGAGACGGCGGGGCCCGAGACCGCTTCGGAGCCGTTGACGCGGATCATCGCTGGATTGACAACAAGGGTAAAACCCCCGGTGGAAGAGGCCGACCTTTGCCGACGTAGGTCCCCCACACTCCAGCCGGCGGCCCCGCCGTCGTCCTCCGCGGTGGATGACGTGCGGCGGAGCTCCCCGCTGGACCCTTCCACGATCACGAAGTACGTCGTGCTGCGCGAAAGCGTGGTCCCCGCGGGCGCGGTGAACGTGTTGTTGCCAGCCGTCAGCGTTGACGGGTTGGTCAGCGTGGCGACCGTCGTGCCCGCAGACGATGCCGACACCCCGGTCGCGAGTTTCACGCTCACGCCGCTCGGCGCAGAACTGCCGAACTTCACCTCGATGCTGGTCAGGGTGTAGCCCTCCATGTTCGACCCGGTCGTGAACGGCTGCGCCGTATCCGTTAGGTTCAGAGGCGTCGAAAAGACGGCCGACTGATCGATGTTGGAGATCAGCACGGGGGGCGGCGGCGCTTCCACCGTGATCGTCGCGGCGGCGGTGTCGGAGGCGGCGCCGAAGGAGTCCAACACCGTGAAGTCGAAGCTGCCGGAGCCGCTGGAGGAGGTCGCCGGGTCGAACACCAGCTTGGTGATGTCCGACTTCGACACCGTCTTCGGCAGCGCGCTGCTCGGGATCGCCGTGCCGTCCAGCTTGAGCGTGCCCGCCGTGCCCGCCGGCAGGCGCGTGATCTGGATCTCCTTCAGCGGGTCGTTCTCCGCCGCGTACGTCGGCTGGCCCGTGGGCTTGGCGGTGTCCGAGTAGGTGAAGTCCGTCGTGGAGAAGGTGTAATCGGTGTCTTCCTCGGTCGTCACCGTGAAGTCCGCCGTGGTCGGCGCCTGGTTGTTCCCGCGCACGTTGAGGCTCCCGATCGTCACCGTGTTCGACTTCTTCCAGCTCAGCTTCGGGTCGGCGGTGCTGCCGACGGTGAGGCGCGCGTCGTTGGCGCCGTTGGCCGCGGTGCCCTTGATCGTCGCGTTGCCCGACAGCCGGATCACGTTGTTCGTCACCGACTGGCGCTGGAGCGTGATGCCGTCGTCGTCCCGATCGTTGGCTACTACCGTGTCAGCGCTGAACCGGATGGCGGTGTCGCCGTGCGCTGCAGCGTAGGTCAGCGCGTGGTGCGTGGTGCCGATCGTCAGCACGATCTGGACATTGGCGTCGTCGCCCATCCGGTCGACATCGATGGGCTGGTCGAAGGCGACGATCACGCTGATGGTGTCGTTCAGGACATAGGTGTCGGCGTCGCCGTTCAGGTCGGCATCCACGCTCGGACCGGCTGAGACTACGATCCTGCCGCTATTGAAGATCGGGCGGTGCGCGGAGACGGTCTTTCCGGCGTCCGCGGTGGCGGTGTGGGGGATGTGCGCGGCCTCGGTGCCGGTCTTGATCGTGCCGCCGTTGAGCTCCAACGCGTTCTCCTCCACCTTGACGTTGGAGCCCTGGGAGTCGTCTCCGTCCTGCAGCGTGTACTTGAACACCAGCGCCGTGCTGCCGGTGCCCGAGTCGTAGTCCGCGTACCGGTTCTCCAGGTCGAATAATTCCGGGCTGAGTTCGACGCGCGGCGTGCCCGTCACCGTCACCGGGCGGTCGAAGGTCACCTTGACCTCGATGCTGTCGCCGATCGTGACGTAGTTGCCGCTCGGTTTGTTGATGAACTCGATCGTCGAGACCGCCGCATCGCGGCCGTCCACCTTGTGAGCCGTGCTCGCGGACACCGCCGGGTGGTCGATCGCCGCCGCCGTGTCGCCGACGGTCGTTTTAATCGTGCCGCCGTTCAGCGCCAGGGCATCCGCGGCGATCTCGATGCCGTCGTTGTCCACGTCGGCCGTCACGACCGTGTACGAGAACACCAGGTCCGTGCCCCCGCTGCCGCTCGAGTAGTCCGCCGTCCTCGTGTTCGACCCGATCGTCATCGAGATCTGCGGCGTGCCCGTCACGGTCACGTTCTCGCCGAAGGTCGCCGTGACCTCGATCGCGTCGCCGTTGTGGTAGGTGCTGTCGGTGCCGGCGGAGTTGAGCGCGAGGGAGACGGAGCCGCCGCCCGTGGTGCGGATGTGGACCCAGGGGTGGTTGCTTCCGTAACCAACCCATCTGACCCAGTAGTCCGTGCCTGCGGTCAGCGCCGGGTCCTCGTCCCGGTAGCCGAACTTCGTATAGGTATGAGTTTCTCCGGATGGGATAGAGCCCTCGCCACCGGTCGCAGTGCCGTGGATCGTGGCTATCGAGCCTTCGGAGTCACACAACTCCGCCTTGCCCTGAGCCCCGGTAAATCCGGTGGTGTTATAGGTGACCGTGATGCTCGTCTCGGTGGACCCCACCGAAGCAATCGGTTGAAAATTTTCAAAGCCACTAGTCGTGGTGCCGCACCCTGCCGGCGCCGAGGGCGGATCCTGAGCAACCGCCGGATCGGCGCCGAACAGCGCCAGCGCGGCCGGCACGGCCAGGCCCCCCAGAACCGGGAACGGGCGAAGCGTCCTCATCGCGCGCGCACCGCGCCGAAGCCGGCGACCAGGACCGCCTGCCCCGGCCACTCGCTGCGGGGGTCGGCGCCGTCGGGGAGCGGGGTCCACAGGCGGAGGCGTCCGGCGATCTCTCCGGCGTCCGGGCCGTAGGCCGCGGCCCGCCAGTCGCCGAGGAAGGCGTGCGGGACGGGCGGGGCTCCGGGGGCTCCGCCGGGATCCTGCGCGCCGAGGCCGACGGGGCCCGACCAGGCGCCGTCCTCCGCCGGGGCGGCCTCGAGCGCGAGGGCGCGCCAGAGGACGGCCGGGACCGCCTCCGGGTGCAGGCTCTTCGCGTCGAGCGGGGCGAGCACGACGTTCTCGATCCGCCCGGCGAGCCGGGTGCCGCCGCCGGTGCGCTCGAGGGTCAGCGTCACGTCGCCCGCGACCGCGAACCGGCTGCTGTCGGCGAACAGGTGGCCGCTGAGGCGGCCGCGCCACGTTGCGCCGTCCTCCGGGGCGCCGGGGGTCTCGGGGGTCTCGGGGGCGGGCTCGCCGAACGACAGCCCGCCCTTGGTGGCCACGACGCGCTCGGGGAACATCCCGACCGGGGCCACCGCCCACCATCCGTAGCCGGAGTGCGCGAGGCGCCGCCCGCCGCCCGCTTCGCCGGAGAGCGCGAGCGCCACGTCGTGGGTGCCGTCGGGCCAGTGGAGCGGGGGGCAGTCGACGCGGTTGAACGCCTCGGGCCAGGCCGCGTCGTGTCCGGCGTCGGCCCATCCGGAGACGGCGTGCCGGGGTTCGTAGAGGTAGTCGGCGCCGAACGGGTAGCTGGTGTGGAGCCGCAGTTCCCAGCCGCCGCCGGGGGCGGGGCGGAGGAGCGCCTTGGTGGCGGCGCCGGCGCGCGCGAGGACGGCGTCGAAGCGGGCGTCGGCGATCGTGCGCTGCACGGCCTCGGGGTCGCCGCGGTCTCCGGCCATGACGCGGCGGAAGGGCTCGGGGTCGAGATCGGTGTCCGCCATGAGGTCGGTCATGGGCGGCATGTCGGGCCAGGCGGGGGGCGCCTGCGGGTCGCCTCCCGGGGTCCAGCCGCGGCCGGGGTAGTGGGTGAGGTGGGCGGCGGAGACGATGTCGTCCAGGCGCCAGGGCCGCGGGGGGGCCGGGGCCCTGCCGGGGACGTCGCCGGGGCCGCAGCCCTCGACGAGGGGTCCCGCGCCGGTGACCGCGCTTTCCGGCCCGGCCGGCCCCGCCAGCGCCTCGGTGACGGTGACCCGCGCCCGCAGGGCCCGCTGGGGCCACGGGATGGCGGGGCCGCCCGGCCGCTCGACGGCGACGACTTCGAAGTCGTAGTCGCCGTACTCCGGCAGGCCCGCGACGGTGGCCTGGCGGGCGTCGGCCGGGCTGCGCTGGGGCCCGCACGGGACGGCGCCGGAGACGCCGGTCCTGAGGTGGGCCGGGGTGCGGTAGACGCAGGTGAACCCCGCGATGCGGTGGGCGCGGTCCTCGTCGACGGTCCAGGCGAGGGCGACGCCGGCGGGGCCGGCTTCGGCCGTGAGGCCGGTGAGGAGGCGGGGGGTGGGGTCCTGGGCCTGCGCCGGGGTGGGCGTCGTGGTGGCCGCCAGCGTGGCGGTGGCCGCGAGGGCGAGGGCGGTTCTTGCGAGCGGGAGGCCGGTTCTTGCGAGCCGGAGGCCGGTGGCGCGCGGGAGGGCGGCCGTGAGCGAGACGCCGGCCGCGAGCGTGCGCGCCCGCGCGAGGAAGGGGCCCCGTCCGCCGGGCCGCCGGGCACGGGAGTCGGCCCCGGCGGCGGGCGAGTCAGGCCCGGCGGCGTGCATCGAGTGCGCGGCGCCGGCCTCCCCGGGAGGCCCGTCCGCCGGTGGGGCTGCCGTCCTTCCTGTGCCTGCTAGAAGCCGCCCGGCTGCTGGCTGACGCCCAAAATTGGGGGGGGGGGGGGGGGTAGCCTAGGCGGAGCCCAACGGACGCGCCAAACGCCCGCCTACGGCCGCAAATCTGTGTGCCTTCAGATGATCCCGCATCGAGCATATCGAGACGGACCCGCGCCATTTGAAAAGGGACGGACTACATCGGAAAGCACTACTAAATAAGCCTTTACGCGCCCCCCACAACCACCCAAATGGGGGGGTCACCCGAAATGGGGGGTGCCGGGAATGGGGGCTGGCGGCGCGCGGGGGCGGGGTTGCCCGGGGGGCGGATGCGCCGCGCCGCGGGCGGGCTCGCGGGGGGCGTGGAGGGCGGTCGCGGAGGGGCTGATTCGGTGAGGGCGGCGGGCGGCGGCCTCTCAGTGCACAGGGGCTTTTTGGGCGCGGGGAGGTGCTGTTGATGTGCCGTTGAGACCGCGGCGGACGTTGGTGCTACAGCCGGTCAGCTCCGCGGGCGTCCCTCCCGGTGCCGGGGCCGTTACCTTTGAAACCAGCATGCCAGGGTCGATGATGAACACACCATCTCGGGCGGTTCGCGAGACCGGAAGGGCAGCCAACGGTGGCCCCTAAAGCTGACCATCATCAGGTCGTAGGTACCGTGTTCGATGCTCGAGGTGCAGGCATAGATTCTCGCAGCTCATCCGCCTCCGCGTACCGAGACGGTCGACTGGTCGTGTGCCGGTTCGGTTCCGAGGCCGTCCAAGATGCCAATCGCCAGATCGAGGATGCCTTGGACAGGGTCCGAACCGCCGACCGCGGAGCCAGTCCAGCACCCCGGATCACAGACGTGATCAGCGTCCAGGACCTCGAGCGTGAGGCGTTGCACCTGATTCTGGTTCACCGTCTCGACTATCGGCCGGCGTCTGCGCCCGCCATTGGAGGCGTGGTGGTCTTCTCGGAGCCGTCCTACGCAGTGTCTCGGACGGAGAGTGTGCAGCTCGCAACGCCTGCCTACTACCGGGAGCAGGAGGGCTTGAAGTCCGGTATCGGCGACGTTCACGACGGCACTCTGACCAAGGACAGCATTCGCTGGGCCAACACGGTGGTTCCGGGTGGGACGGTGACGGGCTCGACCGTGTCGTTCGCTTCGTCACGCGAACCTTGGGTCTACTGCGCGTCTCACTACCGATGGGACCAAGAACTGCGCCGGTTGAAGGACCATTTCGCCGAGGAGTACGGCTACACCGCGGCAGCCAGGATTAGCGATCCTAACGCCTTCGCGGTTTGGCTCGGCATCGACTTCGCGCGGAACCTCGACAAGGCGACCGACGTCAAGCTCGCATGGCACGACGAGATCGGCTACGCGCTCAGCAGCCACAACGCGAGCCTAGCGCCGGGCTCAAGCCAGATCCACACCGTAGTGCACGTATGCCATGGTCCGGTTCACTACGAAGACAGTTCGGGTTATATCGCGACGCAGGAAGACTGGTTCGACCTGCACGGTGGCCCACGAGCATGGTTCACCAAGAAGCTGCGTTTCGCGAACCAACGGGAATACCGTTTCGCCGTTTCCACTTCCGGCGACCCCGTCGAACCGAGCCACTACATTCGCGTGTCGCCTGAGCTACGCAAGCTTACTTCCGCCCTGTGAGCCTTCGGCGCACTTTCGGCTGCCCGTGCGATTCCCTGACGAAACCGATGGGGCGTTTCCACCTGGCTGCGAACACCGGAGCTGTACCGATCCGACAAACCAACCGGCAGTGCCAGCGGTGACGGACGGGAGGCGGGTGGTTGACAGGCTCGTAACTTTCTCGGTGAGGCTGGACGGTTGCGGGGGGTCCAAGCCTCGCGATTGCGGATGACATCCGAGGAGTTGGGATCAATGTCGGACGACGGGAGGAAGTGGAGTTGGTGGCTCACGCTGGGTGCGCCGCTTCTCGTGACCGTACTTGGCGGCTGGATCCTTGGCGCGTCTGAAGCGCTGCCGGGGTGGATTACGGGTCTCTTTGCGGCGATTCCGCCGCTCGTCTACTGGTTGTTGCTGTGGTCGATCTCGCTCGCCGTCGCGTTCGGAGCCGGCAAGACCGTGGAGCGTGCCCGAGGTGTGAGGAACCGCGACAAGGAGGCCCAGACCGAGACGGAACCGGTCATCGAGACGGAACCGGTCATCGAGACGGAGACAGCCACGGATTTGGAACCGGTCACTCAGGTGGAACCAGTCACGGAGATGGAACCGGAACGGGTCAGGGAGACGGAATGGGTGACAACGACCGAGGCGGCTAGTTTGGTTCGGGAATCCAACTACTGGTCTCGAATCAAACGACGGCACGCGCTCGACTTGCTAGAACAAAAGTACGAAGCCGAGGAGTGGGGCCTGGAAGAGCCCGAGCCGTTTGAGGTCGAGAGCGCCGCTATCGTGCCACCGCGCCATACACCTGACGTTGCCGCCGTACTCCAGCATTATTGGGACGATCGCCCTGCGGGGCGCGATGGCGAGCTATATCATCGCGAAATGCTACGGGACTGGCTTGAGGAACAGGCGCACGAAGTAGTACTGCCAAGCGGGTAACTTGTTCGGCGTCAATGGGATTTCGAGCAGCTTCTCCCCAACCGCCTCCCTAAGCTCGATAGCCGCAAGCCGTTCAGCCTCTGCCCCGGCTTCGGTCGCGTCGAGCGCGATACTCAACCCGCTAGCAAGGGCGAGCGAGGCGAAGGCTTCCGGGGCCGTGAGGCATCCGTCTCCCTCAGTCGAGCTTTGGCGGCATTTCCGATCCCTTCATGGTGGCGTCGAATCGGTAGTGCGCCCTCGTCGTATCTCCTTGGTCCTTCACGTCCCGACGGGCCTTCATGTCAACGCCGCCTCGCCGACCGTCCTTCGCCGCGATGCGCTGGCAGACCTCGTCTTCCGATAGGCGAGGCAGGTTCGGGAAGAGCTTGCACACGAACCGGCCACGTTCACGAGTCGGGGGAAACCCTATCGACGCTCTCCGAACATTGGCGATTGCCTCCTCGAGGATCCGACGATACTCGGCATCCGCGGCCTCACCCGCGAGCTCCTCATCGCACACGCGACACGTGATGCTGGTGACAACCCCGTTCTCTCCCCTTCCACGCAACGCCAAGCCCCCCCCAGCAAGCTGCACAGCGCCCCTTGACCTTCACCTCCTCTTCCGACTCAGTCGGCGGGTCTGAAGGACTGAGCGTAAATTCGAAGTCCTGGGTCCAGGCGACGAACGTGGTGTGCCTGACGAACCTGAAGCGTGTGTCGAGCATGAAGCAAGAACGGCAGATCATGCAGTCCCAGTTGAACTTAGATGATTTCTCGCCGTGAATCACAATCCTCGATCGTCGATTTGCAAGTAGGAGGTCATCGGTTCGAATCCGATCGGCTCCATTGGACTTACGCGATCTGAAGGGGTTGGCGTTCCCGCTATTTGTTCCCGCCAAAATGGAGGCGATCTAGGATGGCTTAAAGCGCCTGGACGATTCCAGCGCGAAGTAGGCTCGATAGCACGACGCGGCGGCCCTGCCAATCCAATCCATCGTCGATGGCCCCGGCCCGGAACGCTCTTCCGGTCAACAACAACTCGATGGTACGTTCAGCGATGCGCGGGAAATCGAGTTCGCGTCCCTGAGACACCAGCACACACCGATCATCTCGAAACTCCATGCGGCTGGCCAAGCCGGGCCGCAGCCGTACGTTGTGATCGGGCAAAGGTGAGAGAAGGCCCTGTGACAAATAGTCGGCGGCTCGAGGCCGAAACGCATCTGCGATCGCATCCCGTTTCGCCGTGAGGACTGCGTCGAGATCGAGGTCCATTTGTGCCAGACGGCGTCGAAGTTCGGTATCGATCTGCTCCCGGTCAAACCCGAACGGTAGCGAATCACGCCACTCGCCCCTCCGCAACGCCAGTTCCGCAAGGCATTCAGCGACGAACTCCACCCAGGTGTAGGGAATCAGTCCCAAGGTAATGTGGAGCGAGGTGTCGTCCCTCGAAGCTGCCGCATGCATGACGCCTCTAGGGATGTAGAGGGCGTCGCCCCCTTCCAGCGTGGTCTCCGATTCGATGCTACCTGCTTCGTGTTCATCTGGATCGAATCGGCGGCCCGCGAGAGGTCTATCCTCACCACCAGAATAAAGCCGCCAGCGCTTGGAACCCTCCACCTGTAACACAAAGACATCATGCGTATCCCAATGCGGCTTGAACCCCTGCGACCGAGGCGGGGTGAGATACACGTTCGTCTGCGTCCGCGCGGCCGCCTGCGCCGATAGGGTCGAACACAGGAGTCGCAGCGGTTCATGGCGGTTCTGAAGGGCATTGAAGATGATAGTTGCACCATCAGCGAACAGCTGCGTTATCCGCATGGGATCCGCCATGCCGCGCCACGCGTAGTCCGACACCCCGATGTCTCGGTCGTGCTGTACGACTCGGATTTCTTCGACGCTCAACCCAAAGCCACCGAGAATCGAGTCCACGACATCAAGCGATAGCAACTCGCCAAACCGTGTCGCATCGCCTCCGCGTATCAGTCTCGTGCTGCGATCAAGGGTCTCGCGGATGAACTCGGAAGCATCCTCACGGAGAATCCAAGACAGCGCATCGGTGGGATGTTGGGTTGCGGAAGCTGGGTCAGTCGGAGTCATTGACAGCCGGTTCGTCCCCAACCCGGACGATGCGATTCGGTACGTCGGAAGGGTCCGCATCCGTGACGGTCACGGTCGTGTCGGCGTCGGAAGGACGAAAGGGATCACTTATTACGCAGCCGGCTCCGGTCACGGCGAGAGTCCACGCCGGAACCGACATGCCAAGAACTCGCATGAACGATCGACGAGGCAAATCCCGAACAGACACGTCATCCGGCGTAATCGTCCGGCGTCGGTTGGGACCACTCATGAGGCCGCCTCCCTTCGTCTTATGGTTACCATGCCCATGCTACCATGGGTTCGGTTGTCGAAACGGCGGCACTATCCCGGTCTCTCTGACAAGTCTCATCCCTTCGCGCAGGGGGCCGCGAGCCGCGCTCACGGCCTCGGCCTTGGCTTGTTCAGAATGGCGGAGCATCGGGTCCTGATGGTCGGTGCGTCCGGATCGCCGGGACCGATCGTCGCCCTGCCGGTCTCCTCACCGTCGACATAGGAGATCAACCAGGCGATGACGGCGCCCGGGGAACGCTCGCACTCGATCTCCGTTCCGTTCTCCTCGCCGTTCACGAACGGTGACTCCAAGACGTCCCCGTTTGTGAACCACCAAGTCCAGATGCCCTGCCGCTGGCCGTTGACGTAGAAGCCCTCCGCAACGTCCCCGTCCGACTCGCGGCCTACCCAGTTCCCGTGCTCCTTGCCGTCAACGTAGGCACCTTCCCAAGTCTGCTGCCCAGCGTCGTAGCGCCAATGAACCCTTCCCGACCCTTGGGCATAGCCAGCGGAACATTCGCCGCTCCATGTAACAGTCGCTCCGGCCCATAGACCCGGGTTCGAGAGATGGCACCCGGGCTGATTGGCTACTTCCATCCAGCACTCGGAGCCCACAGGTTTGCCGGCGCACGTCTCAAGGTCGACCGACGGAGGCGCGGCGGTACTCACGCCACCGCCAAATCGGGAGTCCGGTTGGTCAAGTCGGTCGCCGGCCGGCTCGTCCGCTTCGCTTGCGGCACCGGAGGCCTCGCCCGCGCTGACGCTCCAGCTCTCCGCGACCAGGACGTCGTAGCCGCTCCTGTCGGCGTAGGTCGAGAAACGGGCGTCGAGCCTCGTCGCGTTCTCCTCTGCCGCTTGGGCGCTCGTGCCGTAGCCTACCGCGAACGCCTGGAACCTGGGGTCGTCCGGGTCCAGCGTCAGGTCGCGCCGGATCGCGCCGGTGTACCGGATGACCACGACGTAGCTGTCTCCGGGGTTCGACCAGACGCACGACGCCTCCGCAACGTCCCCCAACTCGGCGACAAGGGACTGCTCCATTCGCTCTCGATCATCGATCGGGACGCCGAGCCGGTAGACCACCGCTACGTCCTCCGTGATGACGCGCCGGACGGGGCCTGAACCCTGGAGGGTCTGCCGGTCGCTCCCCACGCACACGACCGTCGCCGAGGCGGACTGCGCAGCAACCGGCGCAGAACTCGCGAGCAGCAGGAGGCCGGCCAGCAGGGCGGGCACGTACGCACCGCTGAGGGTCTGCGGGTAAAGGGGCATCACCGACATCTCTCCTGCCGTCTCGATTTCGGTGGTCGCACGGTCTTTATGAAGATAGCGCGTTTTTCATAGACCGGACGTGTACAAATGCACGATTTCCATGTCCGTACGGTGTATCGTGCGGAGCGACTCCCGATACGCGCTGTTGAGAAGCCGTTGGAGGACCGGAACCTGCCCGGGTTACGGGTTCTCGCCGGTACCCGGCTCGGCCATGCGGTAGCCTACCGCGCGCTCGGTGAGGATGTATGCGGGGTCGGCCGCGTCATCGCCCAGCTTGTGGCGGAGCTTTCTCACATACGTTCGCACCGGCCCGGGTCTGCCCCCGCCGCGCCGGTTCCACACCTGGCGCAGCAGCGTCTCGTAGGTTACCACGCATCCTGCGTTGCGC
This sequence comes from Candidatus Palauibacter irciniicola, assembly GCF_965208695.1. GTDB lineage: Bacteria > Gemmatimonadota > Gemmatimonadetes > Palauibacterales > Palauibacteraceae > Palauibacter > Palauibacter irciniicola. Next base: position 983,237 of record NZ_OZ242352.1, on the reverse strand, counting down.
GAGAGCACGCTGAGCAGGTCGTACTCCTTGGCGGTCAGCTTGAGCTTGCGGCCCGCCAAGGTCACTCGCCGGCGGTCGTACGAGATCTGGAGTTCGCCCAGTACGAAGGTCTCGGGCTCGAGCCTGCCGCCTGAGCGCCGCGCGCACCCGCGCCGTCAGTTCGGTGGGCGAAAACGGCTTGACGATATAGTCGGCGGCCCCGAGTTCGAGCGCCTTGGCGATGGTCTCGTCGTTGCCGTAGCCGGATATGAAGATCACCGGCAGGTCGGAGAGTTCGGGCACGCGCTTCATCAGCTCGATGCCGTCCGTGCCGGGAAAGATCAGGTCGAGAAGGACGAGATCGGGCCTCTCGGTCTCGAGCAGGTGCGATAGCTCGCGCGGGTCGGCCGTCGCGAGCGGCGTGAAGCCCGCCGCGCCGAGCGCGTCGCGGACGAAGCGCAGCATGTGGGGATCGTCGTCGACCACGAGAACGCGGGCCCGGCCGTCTGGGACGGCCCGCACGCCGCCACCCGCGTGGACGGCCTCGACCGCATCCGCGGCCACCGGGAGCGTGAAAGTGAAGCGCGCACCGAGGCCCGGGCCCCCGCTCTCGGCCCTGATGCGGCCGCCGTGCGCCTCGACGAGACCCTTGCAGATCGCCAGGCCGAGCCCGGTGCCTCCCATGAGGCCGGGGCGCCTGCTGAAGAGGCGCGGTAGCTCGTCGGGCGGGATCCCCCGGCCCTCGTCGCTGATCGAGATCGCGACGTGCATGCCGTCGCGCGTCGCCTCGACCCGGATCGGCGATGTCTCGGGCGCGTGGCGGGCCGCGTTCGACAACAGGTTGTTCAGCACCTGCTCGATGCGCTCGCGGTCGGCCATCGCGCCGGGAAGATCCTGCGGCAGGTCGACGAGCACGGGGTTCCGGCTCCCGCCGCTCAGGAATGTCGTGCGGGCCCGGTCGACGAGCGCGGTCACGCTTGTCGGCTCAGGCGCCACCGTGAGCGTGCCCGCCTCGATGCTCCCCGCGTCCAGCAGGTTCGCGACGAGGCCCCGCATGTGGTTCGCCTGCCCGTTGATGAGGCGGAAGAACTGGACCATCTCCGCCCGGGACGCGGGCGGCGAGGCCTCGAGCACGGTCCCGGCCGAACCCTTGATCGAGGCGAGCGGCGCGCGCAGTTCGTGGCTCACCATCCTCAGGAAGTCCGCCCGCTGACGCTCCAGTTCCTCGAACGGAGCCAGATCCTGCATCGTGACGACGACCGAGATGACCTCGCCGGAGTCTTCGGCATGGAGCGGCGTGACGTTGATCAGCATCCGGACGCTCCGACCGTCGGGCACTGAGAGCTCGATCTCTTCGGACCGCACCCCCGTGGCGCTCTCGAGGTACCGGGCCAGCGGTATGTCCGCCAGCGAGAACTCGCTCCCGTCCTCCCGCCGGCACGTCATCACTTCCAAGAGCTGCTCCGGGGGGGAGCCCGGCGTGCGGATCGCCTCGACGATGCGGTGCGCCTCGCGGTTGACCGACGCCATTCGGCCGGTTCCGGGCTCGAACACCACCACGCCAACCGGCGAGGTCTGGACCAGGGCCTGAAGGTCTGCCCGTGCGCGCTCCACGGCGCGGTGCGTGCGCGCGTTCGCGATCGCAGCCGCGGCCTGCGAGGCGAACAGCACCATGATCTCCTCGTCTTCGTCCGTGAACGTCTCTCCGTTCTCCTTATCGCCCAAGAAGAAGTGGCCGAGATGCTCGCCCCGGTGATGCATCGGAGCGCCCTGCAGCGTCTTCGTGAACCACGGAGCCACGGGAAGGTCCAGGGAGGTCAGGTAGCCGGGAACATCCGCCCGGCGGAACGGTTCGGAAAGGTCCCGAAGATGCTCGAAGAACCGGGGGCCTTCGGGCCACGCCACCAGCTCCTGGAGCACTTCCGGCGTGAAACCGGAGGTCAGGAAGTCCACGAGCCGGCCGCGTCCGTCGATCGTCGTGATGATGCCCTTGCGGCTGCCGGTCAGCGCCCGTGCGCTGTCGATGACCTCTTGGAGCACCGTGTCCAGATCAAGGCTCGAGCTGATACGCAGCACCGCACCGCTCAGCCGGGCGAACCGGCCTTTGAGCGCTCGGTTCTCGCGCCTGAGGTCTTCGACGCCGCTCATCGGTTCCCTCCGCCCGGGAAATGGTGGAATCTGCATGAATACATCCTATCGACATGAAAATAGCGACGTCGTACACGTTTTGTCCATGTAAAATGCTTTATCTTTATCCGGCACCGGGGTTTTGGCTGGATAAGCCTGTCGAATCTGATTCGCGCCGGCATCACCGAAACTGTTGACCACCAAAATCGCTGACCGCCCAGTACAGGACGAACCCACGAAATGCAAGAAGGCATGCTGGAGGGACGCTTCCTTCGCGCGACCATCGGCATCCTGGGGGTCGTGGCGTGTGGGGAGTCCGCTCCCACGCAGCCGCCTCGCCCCCCGCCGCCCCCGCCCCCACTTCCGGTCGCGACGTCCATCACGGTTTCTCCGCCCACCGTCACCCTGGGACGCGGAGGGATCCTTCGCCTCACTGCAGCCGTCAGCGACCAGTACGGCCGACCATTCAGCGGTGCCACAGTGACTTGGGAGTCGAACGACCCGGCCACCGCCACTGTCGACACTACGGGGCTGGTCACCGGGGTGGCGAGCGGAGAGACGACCATCTTGGTCACGGCCGGCTCGGCCACAGCGATGGCGGCCGTGACCGTCGAGGATCGTCTGGCGGACCGGATCCTCCTCATCGCGCTTTATGAGGCGACGAACGGCCCGGCGTGGACAAACCGACGCAATTGGGCAAGTAACCGGCCCCTCTCGGAATGGTACGGGGTCGTGGTGAACGCGGACCGCCGGGTTACGGGACTCGTGCTAAGCCAGAACGGGCTTGGCGGCCGGACCCCACCGGAGCTTGGGAACCTGTCAAGCCTCGAACGGCTGTGGTTGGGCTCCAACAACCTGACGGGTCCACTGCCGGTCGAGCTGGGCCAACTCTCGAGCCTTCAGAGTCTGGCGCTCGACCGCAACGAGCTGACGGGTTCGATACCGGCCGAATTGGGAGTCCTTTCCAACCTCGAAGAACTGCGGCTCGATGGCAACGAGCTGACGGGCTCGATTCCGCCGGAGCTTGGGAACCTGTCAAGCCTCGAACGGCTGTGGTTGAGTTCCAACAACCTGACGGGTCCACTGCCGGTCGAGCTGGGCCAACTCTCGAGCCTTCAGAGTCTGGCGCTCGACCGCAACGAGCTGACGGGTTCGATACCGGCCGAATTGGGAGTCCTTTCCAACCTCGAAGAACTGCGGCTCGATGGCAACGAGCTGACGGGCTCGATTCCGCCGGAGCTTGGGAACCTGTCAAGCCTCGAACGGCTGTGGTTGAGTTCCAACAACCTGACGGGTCCACTGCCGGTCGAGCTGGGCCAACTCTCGAGCCTTCACAATCTGGCGCTCGCCGGCAACGGCCTGACGGGCTCGATTCCACCGGAGTTTGGAGGCCTCTCCAGCCTCGAACGGCTGTGGTTGAGCTTCAACGACCTTACGGGTCCGATTCCGCCCGAATTGGGCGGTCTCTCCAGCCTCCGCGATCTGGCGCTGAACTACAACAGCCTGACGGGCTCAATACCGGCTGAACTGGGTGTCCTATCCGCCCTCGAAGAACTGCGGCTCGATGGCAACGACTTGACGGGTCCGATCCCGCCCGAACTGGGCGGTCTCTCCAGCCTCCGCGATCTGGCGCTGAACTACAACAGCCTGACGGGCTCAATACCGGCTGAACTGGGTGTCCTATCCGCCCTCGAAGAACTGCGGCTCGATGGCAACGACTTGACGGGTCCGATCCCGCCCGAACTGGGTGACCTCTCCAACCTTGAAGGGTTGCGGCTCGACGACAACGACCTCGAGGGTGCCCTCCCCTCGGAGCTGGGTCAGCTTCGGTCCTTGACGCGATTGCTGCTGCACCAGAACGCCCTTAGCGGGTCAGTCACCGGCGACCTGGGAAACCTGACCTCTCTCCAAGTCCTTTCGCTGTCGCGCAACGCCCTGTCCGGTCCACTTCCCGCGGAGCTATCCGGTCTCGTTCAGCTACAGGAACTGAGGTTGAATGCCAACCCCGAACTTTCCGGGTTCCTTCCGACCGACCTCAAGGACCTTGGAAACCTGACCACGCTCCTCGCTGAGGGCACGTCCCTGTGCGCTCCCGCAGATGGGGACTTTCTGGCTTGGCTAGGTAAGCTCCAGCACCATCGCGTGGCTCGCTGCCAGAATGACGTCGCGACGGCATATCTAGTACAGGCGGTGCAGTCCCGCGACTTCCCCGTACCCCTGGTTGCGAACCGGCCGGCGCTACTCCGCGTGTTCCCAACCGCTCCGGACGGCGAATCCGTGGATTTTCCGGCCGTGCGCGCGAGGTTCTACCTGGACGGAGAGGAGGCCTACACCGCGGACATCCCAAGTCCGGGCGGCACGGTGCCGGCCGAAGCGGGGGAGGGCAGCCTTCATGCGTCGGCGAACGCCACGATTCCAGCCGCAGTATTGCAGCCGGGCTTGGAACTCGTCGTTGAGATCGACCCCGATGAGACGCTCGGCGCCACGGTCGGCATAGCCAGGCGGATCCCGGAAAGCGGGCGTCAGGCGATCGATGTCAGAAAGGTGCCTCCGCTTCACCTCACTTTCCTGCCGGTCCTTCGGCCAGGACAGGAGGAAAGCGGGTTCCTGGAGCGCGTCGCCGAACTTTCGGCAGACGATGCCATGTTTTGGCCGACTCGGTTCTGGTTGCCAGTCGCGGAGTTTACGCTGGACGTACGCGAGACCTTCTTCACTTCCGCAGCCACCGGTTCGGAGCTCCTTCGCGAAATCGAGGCCATTCGAGTGATGGAAGGCGGGCCGGGATACTACATGGGGGGGCTGCCCTCATCTCTCACGGTCGATCTCGGGGTCGGCGGTCTGGCGATCCGGCCCGGTCGGAGCAGTCTATCGCACCTCGACTCCACGACTGTGGCGCATGAACTCGGGCACAACATGATCCTCCGGCATGCCCCCTGCGGTGGCGCGAACCTCACGGATCCAGACTTTCCAGATCGGGCCGGCAGGATCGGCGCCTGGGGGTTCGACCCCACCCGCTTCGCGCTCATCTCTCCCGAGACCGCAGACCTAATGAGCGCCTGCGACCCAAGCTGGATCAGTCCGTTCGGCTTCGGTCAGGCCCTCGACCACCGCACTCCGGGAGAGCCGGGCGCAGCGGGGCGCGCCGAACGAACCCTACTGGTCTGGGGCGGCACCGATGCCGCTGGGGTGCCTTTCCTCGACCCGGCGTTCGCCGTTGACGCTCCCCCAACGCTCCCCCGGTCGGAGGGGCCCTACACTCTGACGGGCCGGGCTGCCGCCGGAGAGGAACTATTCTCGATCAACTTCGACATGCAGGAGGTGGCGCACGGCGACGGAGGAGCGAGCTTCGTCTTCGCTCTCCCGGTGCCTCTCGCGTGGGCGGATCGACTCAAGGCGATCGAACTGTCCGCGCCCGGAGGTGCCGCGACGCTGGACCGGACAGGTGGTCCGACCGTGGCCATTCTTCGTGATCCCCGGACCGGCCGGGTGCGAGGGATCCTGCGAGACCTCGGCCGCGACGGTGACCGCCTCGGCAGCCTCGCCGGTGTCGCGGCCGCCTCCGCCATCGCCTCGGCGCTGCCGGAGGCGGCAGGACTCGAAATTCTCGTATCGTCCGGCCTGCATTCCAGGAGCTTTCGGCGCTAGATCGTAAAATGACTTCCGAGATGATGCAGGCGAGCGCGCGGCGGGCGACCTGGAGCAGGTTCCGCGATGACTTCTGCACAAGCACGATGATGAAGAAAGTCCGTCAAAGGTACATCGAGTTCGTACTGGAGCAGAGCGACTACTACAACCTGAACAAGTCCGGCAAGTCGCGCGTCGAACGGATCCTGAGGGAGGATACCGGGTTCTCTCTCGCGGAGATCACTCGGCTCATCGAGCAGTACCGCGAGACGGAAACATTGAAGACAGAAAACGTTGACCGCCCGTCTGCCAAGTGACCTAACCTAGGAGCGAAACAATAATGAAGCTGCTTACATGGGACACATTAACATCAAGGGAGCGAACATCAATGGTTGGGCAGGCGTAAACGGTCGAAGGTGTGTTTTGGGGGGTGACGGAAGCAGCGGTGGCGGATTCTTGCACCGGGAACGTTGCCATGTGTTGCCTCACAACTCGGTTCGACCCTTCGGGTTGTGGCGGCGGGGATACCGGGAACGCGCTTCTTGATTGTGGCCTTAACAACGTAGTTGTGTTGGTTGGTAGTTCTTTATTCACTCGTTTAGGAAAAGGAAGGATCATGGGCAACTCGATTCGCGGCACCAGTATCGTACTCGTTTTGGCGTTCGTACTTGCTGGTTGTTACAAGACCACGGTGCGCACCGGCATCCAGCCCGGACCTGTGAATACGTCGCAATCTAAGGCGACATGGATCAACGGACTTGTACCAGCATCGGATGTGGAGGCAGAAGATGACTGCGGGGATTCGGGAGTTGCCGTGGTCCAGACCGAATTGTCGTTCGTGAACCAGTTGATCGGTTTGCTTACACTTGGCATCTATACGCCGGTAACGGTACGACTCGTTTGCGGCAATCAGGATGGGCAGGATGATGACGGCGCCGGACCTAAGGCTGGGGCAGCGGAGATGGGGGGTGAACCGCCGGACAGCGTTCAGGTGGCTCAAGCGGTTCCCGGACCGTCGCTTTCGGCTCCTTGAGTTCGACCGTTCCGTACTCGTCAAACTTCGGCGATGTCCCGTTCCTCTTCTTCCCCATCGAACGACAGTCCGCTCTTGGTGGCGACGACGCGCTCCGGGAACATCCCGACCGGGGCCACCGCCCAGCAGCCGTAGCCGGAGTGTGCGAGGCGCCGCCCGCCGCCCGCCTCGCCGGAGAGGGCGAGCGCGACGTCGTGGGTGCCGTCGGGCCAGTGGAGCGGGGGGCAGTCGACGCGGTTGAACGCCTCGGGCCAGGCCGCGTCGTGGCCGGCGTCGGCCCAGCCGGACACGGCGTGCCGGGGTTCGTAGAGGTAGTCGGCGCCGAACGGATAGCTGGTGTGGAGCCGCAGTTCCCAGCCGCCGCCGGGGGCGGGGCGGAGGAGCGCCTTGGTGGCGGCGCCGGCGCGCGCGAGGACGGCGTCGAAGCGGGCGTCGGCGAGGGTGCGCTGCAGGGCCTCGCCGGGGGCGGCCTCCCCGGCCAGCACGCGGCGGAACGGCTCGGGGTCGAGATCGGTCTCCGCCATGAGGTCGGTCATGGGCGGCATGTCGGGCCAGGCGGGGGGCGCCTGCGGGTCGCCTCCCGGGGTCCAGCCGCGGCCGGGGTAGTGGGTGAGGTGGGCGGCGGAGACGATGTCGTCCAGGCGCCAGGGGCGCGGGGGGGCCGGGGCCGTGCCGGGGACGTCGGCGGGGCCGCAGCCCTCGACGAGGGGTCCCGCGCCGGTGACCGCGCTTTCCGGCCCGGCCGGCCCCGCCAGCGCCTCGGTGACGGTGACCCGCGCGCGCAGGGCCCGCTGGGGCCACGGGATGGCGGGGCCGCCCGGCCGCTCGACGGCGACGAGTTCGAAGTCGTAGTCGCCGTACTCCGGCAGGCCGGCGACGGTGGCCTGGCGGGCGTCCGCCGGGCTGCGCTGGGGCCCGCAGGGGACGGCGCCGGAGACGCCGGTCCTGAGGTGGGCCGGGGTGCGGTAGACGCAGGTGAAGCCCGCGATGCGGTGCGCGCGGTCCTCGTCGACGGTCCAGGCGAGGGCGACGCCGCCGGGGCCGGCTTCGGCCGTGAGGCCGGTGAGGAGGCGGGGGGTGGCTTCCTGGGCTTGCGCCGGGGTGGGCGTTGTGGTGGCCGCCAGCGTGGCGGTGGCCGCGAGGGCGAGGGCGGTTGCGAGCGGGAGGCCGGTTGCGAGCGGGAGGGCGGCCGTGAGCGGGAGGGCGGCCGTGAGCGAGACGCCGGATGCGAGCGTGCGCGCCCGCGCGAGGAAGACGCCCCGTCCGCCGGGCCGCCGGGCACGGGAGTCGGCCCCGGCGGCGGGCGAGTCAGGCCGGGCGGCGTGCATCGAGTGCGCGGCGCCGGCCTCCCCGGGAGGCCCGTCCGCCGGTGGCGCTGCTGTCCTTCCTGTGCCTGCTAGAAGCCGCCCGGCTGCTGGCTGACGCCCAAAATTGGGGGGGGGGGGGGTAGCCTAGGCGGAGCCCAACGGACGCGCCAAACGCCCGCCTACGGCCGCAAATCTGTGTGCCTTCAGATGATCCCGCATCGAGCATATCGAGACGGACCCGCGCCATTCGAAAAGGGACGGACTACACCGGAAAGCACTACTAAATAAGCCTTTACGCGCCCCCCACAACCACCCAAATGGGGGGGTCACCCGAAATGGGGGGGCCGGGAATGGGGGCTGGCGGCGCGCGGGGGCGGCGTTGCCCGGGGGGCGGATGCGCCGCGCCGCGGGGGGGCGGCGGGACCCCCAATTCGGGGGAGTTACTCGCGCGCGAGAGGCCGCTAGGTTGCGAGCCGAGAAGGCCGCCTGGGACTCCCCGCCCGTCTCACGTCTTCGTCCGGAAGAGCAAGGGAGAGGAGGGACAAGAATCATCGCATCGGAGAGCGAGCGCCGGTCAGGTACGTCCGCCTCCTGGCGGCCGCGAAGGATCGACTTTGTGATCGCGGAATCGCTTGCGCGCGAGACGAGAATGGCAAGGCGACTGGTCGGTGACGAGGACCACACGGCGACCATCGCAGACACGATACTAGAGGAGTTCCGGGACATGCTCCTCACCGACAGGCTGCCGAATGCGCGGCCGATGAAAGGTTGAGAGGAATGGAGTCCTACTTCGAGATCGACTTCTTGAGCGTTGGCGAAGCCCAGAGCGGTGATGCGATCGCTCTGCGTTACGAACGGGACGGAGGCACCTACGTACACGTCGTGGACGGAGGCTTTCAGGAGGACGGGCCGCATGTCGTGGCTCACCTTCGGAAGTACTACGGTGGCACGGGAGTCAACCATGTCGTCCTCACCCATCCGGATGGCGATCACGCCGGAGGCCTGAGGACGGTTCTGGAAGAATGTGCGGTGCACCCCCGGGGCGGTCTGTGGATGCTGCGCCCCTGGCTCTACGCCGCCGAACTGTTAGATCATTTCGCGCGGTTCACAACGGTCAGCGGCCTGGAGAAAGCCCTGCGCGAAGCATATCCGAACGTCGCGGCACTGGAAGAGATCGCGGAGCGCCGCGCGATCCCCATCTACGAGCCTCTCCAGGGCGCAAGGATCGGCGCGTTCACGGTCCTCGCCCCGTCGAGGGCGCGGTACCTCCGACTGATCGTGGACTCTGACAAGACACCGAAACAAGCACCCGCAACCAGCATGGGGCTTCTCGGACCCCTTCACAGACTGGCAGCTAAGGTCGTCGCCTACGCCAAGGCCGCGTGGGGCGACGAGGTCTTTTCGGCCGAGCCGACGACCGTGGAGAACGAGATGAGCGTCGTGCAGTACGGCAGTCTGTGCGATACGAAGATTCTGCTCACAGGTGATGTGGGCCGAGACGGCCTCAGTGAGGCCGCCGACTTCGCTCCTGCCGTCGGGCTCCGGCTGCCCGGCATCGACCGCTTCGATGTTCCGCATCACGGATCTCGGCGGAACGTGTCGACTGAAGTGCTTGACCGGTGGTTGGGACCTCGCCTCCCGCAGCAGTTGCCGAAGGGCCAAGGCAGGTTCCGCGCGTACGTCAGCGCCAATCCGGACGACACGGACCACCCGCGGCGCGCGGTGGTGCGCGGTTTGATTCATCGCGGCGCAGATGTAAGGCAGACCACCGGGCAACGAGGGACGTACTTGCGAACCTCGAAGAACGCTCCACCTAGGGACGACGCCGTGCCCGTTGATCCACTTCCGTATCCCGAAGACCAAGAAGAGGAGTAGCGGATTGAGCACCGGTGACGCCATCAAGTCACGGTACCGGGGACGACTGACGGCCCTTCGTCATATGGTCGCACTTCAGGTTCACGCATCCTGAGCTGAGCCCTTACAGGAAGAACGCATCGGATGCGATGTTGGCTAGTTGCTCACTAAGCCTTATGGGATGCACG